>DGHX01000074.1:2863-24995 GCA_002392835.1 Prevotella sp. UBA3837
CTTAATGCTTAATGATCAGTCGAGCTTGTGTATGACGAGTCCGGAGCGGAGCTTCGGCTCGAACCATGTGGCCTTTGGCGGCATGATCTTTCCTGCGTCGGCAATGTCTATGATCTGCTGCATGCTCACGGGGTGGAGTGCCAGAGCGGCGCGCATCTCTCCACTGTCTACGCGGCGCTTCAGCTCACCCAGTCCGCGCAGGCCTCCCACGAAGTCGATGCGGTCAGAGGAGCGCAGGTCCTTGATGTTGAGGATGTCGTCGAGGATGAGACGGCTGCTGATGTCCACGTCGAGCACGCCGATGGGGTCAGTGGGGTCGTAGGTGCCCTCCTTGGCCGTGAGCTGATACCAGTGTCCGTCGAGGTAGAGCGAGAACTCGTGCTGTGCGGCGGGCTTGTAGATGTCGGTGCCCTTGTCGCTGACGGTGAAGTTGCGGCTCAGTGCGTCGATGAACTGCTGCGAGCTGAGGCCGTTGAGGTCTTTCACCACGCGGTTGTAGTCGAGGATGGTGAGCTGCGAGGCCTGGAAGCATACGGCCATGAAGTAGTTGTACTCCTCCTGTCCGGTGTGGTTGGGGTTCTGCTGTTGCTTCTCTGCCCCCACGAGTGCTGCTGCAGCCGAGCGGTGGTGCCCGTCGGCGATGTAGAGCGCGGGCATGGCAGCAAACTGCTGGGTGATGATGTCCATGTCGTGCTCGTCGCTGATGATCCAGAACTGGTGGCGGAAGCCGTCGATGGGCGCCACGAAGTCGTACTCCGGCTCGGTCTTGGCGTAGCGCTGCAGCAGCTCGTCGAGCACGGCGTTGTCGGGGTAGGCGAAGAATACCGGCTCGATGTTGGCGTTGTTCACGCGGACATGCTTCATGCGGTCCTCCTCCTTGTCGCGGCGCGTCAGCTCGTGCTTCTTGATGCGTCCCTCCATGTAGTCGTTCACCCAGGCGGCCACCACCAGGCCATACTGTGTGCGGCCTTCAGCCGATGGCTGTCCGTCGGCGTTGCGGTACATGGTCTGCGCATAAATATAATAATGTTCGCGCGCGTCCTGCACCAGCCATCCCTTGTCCTGGAACTTCTGGAAGTTGCGTGCTGCCTGCTCGTAGACGCGCGGGTCGTACTCGCTGGTGCCTTCGGGGAAGTCAATCTCTGGCTTGATGATGTGGTACAGGCTCATCTCGTTGTCGCCGGCCTCCTGGCGTGCCTCCTCGCTGTTCAGCACGTCGTAGGGGCGGCTTTCCACTCTCTCAACTAACTCTTTTGGCGGTCTGATGCCGCGAAACGGTTTTACTTTTGCCATATCTGTAATGCTTAATACTTAATGCTTAATTAGTAATGAGGTTGTTCACTCTTTAAAAGAAGTCGTCGCCGAAGAAGGGGTCGAAGTCGTTGGTGCTTTGCTGCTGGGGTGGGGCGGGGGCGTCGCCGTTGTCCTGCGGCTCGCCTTCGCTGTCCTCCTCCTCAGCCTGCACGGGCTCCGTCGGTATCTGCAGCAGCTCCTCGTCGCTGATGGGCAGGTTTACGAATGTCTTTTCGAAGAACTCGTCGTAGTCGTGGAAGCTGTAGCGTGTGCCCACGAGCGTCAGGTTCTGCTCGCTGATGACCAGGCTGCGGCATTGGTGCAGCAGTGCGGCCAGTGTCTCGGCGTCGTTAAGCTGGCGGGCGTACTGCATGGCTTCGTCGAAGTTGAGGAACCCTCGAATCATCATGCGGCTGTAGCCCTCCTCGCGCTCTATCTCCAGGTCGAAGTTGCGCACCAGGAAGTTCGAGAAGTTGAAGCGTGCCATCTCGTAGAGCAGCTGGTTCTCGGCCTGCTGCGGTGTGTGTGTGGCGTCGCCCAGTGAGTCGGGCTGGTAGACGATGAGGTATACGAAGGGCACGTCGCGCTCGGCCGACAGCGTGTCGGTGGCCGTAGAGTCGGTGGCCAGGGTGACGTCGCGGCGGTTCCAGATGTCGTTCAGGTCGAACTTGCCACCGTAGAGCTGGCGGCCCTCCTGCACGCCCTTCACCACCATGCCGGCCATCTCGCTCACCTCGCTGTCGGGATATTTCTCCACCACCTGCTTCAGCTGTTCCACGCAGCCTACGGCATCGCCCTGGTTGAGCAGGCTCAGTCCGTTGATGAACAGGAACTTGGCACGGTTGGCTCCCAGCGGGAATCGCTTCTCCGAGAGGGCGGCGTTGGCGGCGATGACATCATGGCGGTCGGCCTTGAAGGCATCGTAGGTGGCAGCGTAGAGCGAGTCCTCGATGTGCACGCCGAAGCGGGCGTTCTCAGCGAAGTAGGGGTCGCTGAGCAGCGTGGTGTAGTCGCTCTCGGGATATTCGGCCTTCAGGTGTGCCAGACAGCTGTCGGCCAGTGCCGTCTGTCCGCGCCGTGAGTAGAGCAGGAAGAGGTGGTACCAGGCCTGGTCCATCTGTTCATAGCCGGGGTACTGGCGTGTGAGCCGCTCCAGCTGCTTGGCTGAGAGCGACAGGTTGTCGAGCTTGTCCTTGAAGATGACGCCGGCGTTGTACAGCCCGTCCATGATGATGAGGTTGCTGGCCTGCACCTGCTCTTCGGTGAAGGGTATCTGTGCCAGGTAGTACTCTCGGTTGTGCGGGTCATTGGCCAGGCTGTCGGCCTCTGCCCCGCCTTCTCCTCCTGCGGTGTTGTTGCCCAGGCTGTCGGCCGTCTGCGTCATGGTGCTGTCAGCTGCAGCGAGGTCGTCCGACGGCTGTCCTACCACGGTGATGTTGGCACGCTGCCAGTTGTCGGCATTCTCGCGCTTGCCCCACTGTCGCTGGAAGGTCTGCTTGCCTTGGTTCACGGCCATCTGGTTGTAGAAATACCACTGTCCGTCCTTACCCTGTCCGGCGGCCTGCGGTGTGGTGGGCTGCTGTCGTTGTGCCAGCCGGTTGCCCTGTGCCCCTTGCCGCTGCAGTGTCTGCTCCACCTCGGCCTCGCGGGCTTTGTCGGCCTCCTCCTTCTCCTTCTTCTTCAGCTCTTCTATGACGCGGTCGATGGCGGCCAGCCGCTCTGCCTCGGGCATGCGGGCCAGCTCCTGCAGCGAGTCTTGCAGGTGCACGGCATCGGTGAAGGGCACCAGCTCGTCGAGCACCTTCGAGCGGGTAGACAGTTCCTCGTAGTCGGGACGTTCTTTGTCGAGCAGTCCGATGGCCTCGCCATAGCAGCGCTGCGCATCGTTGTAGCGCTCCATCTGCCAGTAGATGTTACCCAGCCGCAGCAGGAGCACACCCTTCTCTATACCGCTGCGTGTGGCCTTCTCGTTGCCCTGCTCGTAGGCGGCAATGGCTTGCAGCGTGTCGTTCCTGGTCATGTAGATGTTGCCGATAGCATAGTAAACCTGTTCCAGATAGTCCTTGTTCTTGTCCGAGGCGGCCATGCGGCGCAGGCGGCTGATCATCTTCTTGTAGTTGCCGGCTGCCATCACCTCGGTCTGTGCGATGCGGGCATTGAACTCCAGCTCGTAGGGAGGGTTCTGGCGCACCACTCGGTTATAGGCCTTGTAGGCTTCGTGCTGGTTGCCCATTGCCGTCTGCACCTGCCCCATGATGAACCACTCGCGTGCCTTCTGTGTCTTGCGGCGCTCCTTGCCTATGATCTGCTTCAGGTGCTGTGCTGCCTGCTGCATGTCTCCCGCACGCAGGTAGTAGTCGGCCAGCGTCTGGTGCCATGCCGTCTGTGCGGTATAGTGTATGGAGTCGCGGTGCATGTTGCGGATGACATCCTCGGCCTCGTAGAGCCAGTCGAGCTGTGCATAGCATCGGGCCAGCCATGCCCGGGCTACGCAGTAGATAGCGGGTTGCGTCTCGAAGAGGCGGCTCATGTAGTTGAAGGTGGCGGCTGCCTCGTCGAAGCTGCCGCTGAAGAACTGTGCCTGCCCCATGGTGAGCCATGCCTTCCACAGGAAGGGGTTGTACTCGCGCCGCTGCAGCCACTCTATGTCCTTCTGCGTCTTGCGGCGGCTCTTCTTCCACTCAGGGCGCGCCTTGATGCTGTGCTGCTTGATGGTCTTCTCCATCTTCTCCACCGTGCGGTCGAAGTTGCCCTTGCCCAGCTGTCGGCTCTGCTTGTTGCCCACGGTGAAGAGGGGCAGCAGCTCGGTGTAGTTGTCCTTGTTGCCTTTCTCCTGCTCCAGCCGGCCGTCGATGAACGCCTGCTTGCCATTGTAGAAGGTGTTGTATTTTGCCGTGAACGAATGCCAGAACCTGGTCCGCGCAGTATTCTTCTGCGTAGAGCATGAGACCATCACAATAGCGATGGTCATGGCCGTTATGAGGTAAAATACCTTTTTCATCTTATTATAGAACTAAAAAAGGCCCTTTTTATTGCGTCCTGCGTATTCTTTTTCTGCTGCTGCTCAGGGCTGTGGCTGTTTAGTTGAAGAAATTCCACGAAACGCCAAGTTGCAGCACTGAGCGGTTAAGAGGATGATGGGGAGTGAGGAACGACATGCGGTCGAAGTTCTTTGCGATGGCGTTGCTCATCATGACGAAGAAGCGAGCGTGCTTCAGGTGCAGGTTGGCATAGACATCGACAAAGGGGAAATTGCCCAGCTCCACGCGTGACTCGGCGTTCTGCTGCACGGCAAACTGGTTCAGCTGCGGCAGGAAGTCGGGTGCGTAGTAGTGCGAGAACCATGTGCCTGATGCTCCCATCTCAACGCGTAGCACGTTGGCCACCATGAACTGCAGGTATAGGTTGGTGAACAGGTTCAGTCGTGGCAGCGGCAGCACGTCCTCATCGCTGCTGGTCTGGAAGGTGAGCAGGTTGTCCCAGTGCAGTGGTCCGAGTCGCAGCCGCTGGTCGAGCTGCGCAGTAAGCACGGTGAGCGATGCATCGTGCTGTCGGAAGGCGGCGCTGAGGGCCTTGTGCTGTTCACCGTCGACATCGTAGCTCAAGGCGAGATAGGTGTACTTCTCAATCTCGTCGATGGCCACGCGTAGGGTGGTGTTGGTCTTGGCATAGCTGAGTCGGCCTTCCAGGCGTGTGTGTGTCTGCTTTGAGAAGTCATTGTCCCACCATAGGTGCTTCGAGTGGTAGCGGCGCTGCAGGAAAGTGGGATTCTGGCGGTGCATGAAGGCGCGTGCGTCGAGCCTCACGGTGTCGCCGAAGAGTGCGAAATTCAGGTCGCCCTGAGCGTCGAGCCTCAGGCTGCCGGCATCCTCACCGGCGAGCCACACTTCGCCCGTGAGGTTGTAGTGCAGCGTGGTGCCCTGTGTCTTGCTGAGCTGCCCGCCCACACTCAGGCTATGCTCCGTCCAGCGGTCCAGCGTGGTGGTGTCGGCATCGGCCAGGCCGGGCATCTGGAAGCGTCGCAGCTCGTGGGTGGCAAAAGTCTTCAGTCCTGCGGGAGCATATTTGTTGAATCCCTCGAGCAGGGCAATGGCCAGCGTGTTGCGCAGCTGCAGGTTGCGCGTCTTGTCGTAGATGGAGTCGTTGCCGGCTGAACGGTCGGGGCGACGGTTGAAGAAGGTATCGGCATAATAGTCTTGGGGCGAGAAGTATGCCTGGTAGATATGGTTCAGGTTGGCCAGCTCGGCGGTGTGTATGAAGCTGGTGACGGGTACGAACTCGCGTTTCATGAACAGCTCTGTGCTGTCGGTGATTTCCTCGAGCGCACTGAGCGAGTCGGCCATGGCCTTCGAGTCAACGGTGATGCGCCCTTGTGCCGCAACTATGCTGTCGTTATGGGCGATGCTGTCAGAAGTGGCTGGCACAGGTGCCTCACCGGCAATGGCGGCATCGTCGGGGCGGCCGGCCGAGACAGGCTCGTCGTCATCCGCCTCATCGTCGCCCTTGAGGGCTTTCTCGCGTGCCGCTTTCTCCTTCTCGGCCTCCAGTGCGAAGCGCTTCGCCTCTTTCTCGGCCTCGGTCATGGGCACCTTGCGATAGAACCCCACATTGTAGCGGTGGCTGAGAAACAGTCGCAGCAGGTTGTTGCGGTTCCAGTTTGACGACAGCATGGTGGGAATCTCGTTCTCTGAGTAGCTCTCTGTAAAGAGCTCGGGGTGAGTGATATAGTTGTCGTTGACGATGCCCCCGTTCTCGGCCGCCTTTTGGTGGTAGGTCTGCAACAAGGCGTGCAGCTGGTATCGGTCGCCGAGGTGTGAGCCGTATAGCGAGGCACCGAAGTGCGAGTTGTTCTGGTTCTGGAAATAGCCGCGTGCGTAGCGGTAGTCGATGTTGAACCCCAGTCCCGTGCGCTTGCCGGCATTCACTGCAAAACGGGCGCGCAGCAGGTCCTCGCCGTTGGTCTTGTCACCGCAGCTGCCATAGGTGAGGTTGGTGGCTGGCGAGAGGGTATTGGTGAAGTGCCACTCGTCGGGTTGCAGCAGCGACTGGTCGTAGGTGTCGGTGAACAGCTGCTGTGTGGTCTCACGGCGGTCGGCGAAGATACGCGACAGGCGCGCCGTGAAGTTCGAACCTACGGTGTTGTACTGCCCATACATGCCGGGTGCCATCATCGATTGTGGGTACAGGTGTGGCAGGGTGTCTACGTCGGTGGGCTGTATGTCGCCGAAGCGACGGTCCACGGTCCAGGCATAAATGCCCTTAGGCACCACCTTGCTCTTGTTCGTGGTGTCGTTGCTGTGGGGGTTGAAGTTTTGGTTGCGCCTGTTGCCTGTGGCGGTGTTCATGCCGTTCTGGTCAAGGTCCTGGTCGAAGCCTTGTGCCGGCATGGCCAGTGGCAGGCAGAGGAGCAACAGCGTGGGTATTACTTCCCTTATTCTCATATTTTAAAGATGCGTAGGAAGAGCTCGACGAACTTGAAGAGCAGCGAGCCGAGCAGAATCCATTTAGCCGTTTCGTGGTCAACGTTGAAATAGATGATGAGTCCGGCTATGGCTCCGACAAGGAAGATGACGTTGAGCCAGAAGCGCAGCACGCGTGTGCGGCTGCTGTCGCGGAAGGGTTCCAGGTTGTGGCGGCGCGGCCTGTTCTGCATGGCCTCGTCTACGTTTTGCTGCAGTTCTTCGTCGGTCATTGCTGGGTAAGGATTCTGTTGAACTTATTGAAGAGGTAGTCTTTTCGGTCGATGGTCTTTTTGCGGAACTTGCCGCTGACGCGTGCCAGCTTGTTCTGCTTCTTGTTCAGCCCGTAGCGGTCGGTAATCCAGTCCTCGGCATAGTAGGTGATGGGATCGCGTTCCTCGTCATAGATGTACACGATGCGCATCATCTTTATCGTGGCCTCACCGTCGGCACACTCAGCCACGAGGTGGTAGAGCAGGCGTGTGCGGTCGAGGTTCAGGGGCTTGTTCTTGAACACGAGCCACTCCTGGTAATTGCCCACGATGATGTGCTCCTCCTTGTTCTCAATGGTCAGGCGGCTTTGCTCCAGCTGTCCGGGTTCCTTCACCATGCGGGCCATTTCTTTGTGCAGCAGGTCGTATATCTGGTCGGCAGTCTTGCCGGGAGCCTTGATGGTGGTCTGGAATACTACCTTGCCGTCTACCTCGGTGACGGCACCGGCCAGGTATTTCTGGTCGGGGTTGGCTTGTGAAGTGACTTCCACCTGTTCCCAGGTGTTGTCTTGTGCTGTGGCGGCCATGGGCATCGCCATCAGCATGGCTATAAAGAGTCGTTTCATTGTCATTGTTATTTGTGTTACTGAAATATGTGTGCAAAAGTACGAAAAAATGCTGATGTGGCAAAGTAATTTTGGAAGATTAACCTTTCTCAATCATTTCGAGCAGTTCCTTGCTTGTCAGCTTGTGGCTCTCGTTGGTGCCGCTGAGCATGGCGTCGGCCAAGTTTCGCTTCGTCTGGTGCAGTCGCAGAATCTTCTCCTCGATGGTGTGCTGCGCAATGAGGTGATAGACGGTGACATTCTGTCGCTGGCCGATGCGGTAGGCGCGGTCGGTGGCCTGCTGCTCTATGGCTGGGTTCCACCAGGGATCGAGGTGTATGACGTAGTTGGCTCCCGTCAGGTTCAGTCCCAGTCCTCCTGCCTTCAGCGAGATGATGAATATGGGGCACTCTCCTCGCTGGAACTGCTGCACCAGCTGGTCGCGCTGCCTCACCGGCACTGCTCCGTCGAGGTAGAGATAGGGCCGGTGCAGGCTGTCGAGGCGCTGCCGCACCAATGCGAGGAATGATGTGAACTGGCTGAAAACGAGCACGGCATTCCCTCCGTCCACGATTTCCTGCAGCAGGTCGGCCAGCGTGTTGAGCTTCGTGCATTCCCCCTTCCATCCTTTCTCCACCAGCTGGGCCGCGCAGGCTGCCTGTCTCAGACGTGTTATCTCGGCCAGCGTGTTCACGCTGACGCCCTGTGCCGACGGTTCATCCTCCAGCAGCTGCTTGGCACGTCGGCGTATGACCTCATAGACGGCCAGCTCCTCGTCGCTCAGTTCCACGGGCAGGTTGATCTCCGTCTTGTCGGGCAGCTCTTCTATGACCTCCTGTTTGGTGCGTCTGAGCATGAAGGGGCTGACGATGCGCTTCAGCTGTCGTGAGCGCTCCTTGTTGTCCTGCTGCTCAATGGGCACGATGTACTTCTGTCGGAACTGCTCGTGGCTGCCTAACAGTCTGGGGTTGGCAAACTGGAACAGGTTCCACAGCTCGCCCAGGTGGTTCTGCACGGGTGTGCCGGTGAGGATGATGCGGTGCTGGGCCTGCAGCCGCATGACTACGGCCGAGGTCTTTGTCTGCCGGTTCTTGATGACGTGCGCCTCGTCCAGGCAGACGGTGTTCCACTCTTTTGCAGCCAGGTTCTCTTCCTCTGTTACGAACAGGCCGTATGTGGTCAGCACCACGTCGCCCGCTGCTGCCTGTTCCACCATTGCCTTGCGGTCGGCGGCGGTGTTCAGCACTTGCACGTGCAGCGACGGTGCGAAGCGCTGCAGCTCACGTCGCCAGTTGAGCACCACCGATGCCGGTGCCGCCACCAGTGCCGGTCCCTTGTCAGCAGTGTGCAGCATGAATGCGATGGTCTGCACGGTCTTGCCCAGGCCCATGTCGTCGGCCAGACAGACACCGGCTCCCCATCCCGTCATGCGCACCATCCACTGATAGCCGTCGGTCTGATAGTCGCGCAATTCAGCTTTCAGCAGTCTGGGCACCTCGGGCAGCTCAGCCATGCTCTTCTTTATCTTCTTTTGTAGCTGGTCAATACGTTTGTCGTGCTTAATCTCTACTTCACCACTGAGCGCACTGCCCAGCAGCGAGGCATGCAGCTCGCTTATCTGCAGGTGTCCGCGGTTGCTGACGGCGAGGCTCTCCAGTCGTGCCAGCTGTTTCCGCAGCTTCTCGCTAAGCGCTATGAAATCGTTGTCGCCCAGGCGTATGAAGTTCTTGCGCGGGCTTTCCGCTACCAGCTGTAGCAGCTGGCCCACGGTGAGCACCGTCTCGTCGTCGATGGGAATCTCTCCCTCCACCTCGAACCATCCGTTTTTCGACTGCAGCCTGATGTTCCATGCCGATGTCTGAACCGTCTTCAGGTTCAGCTGTCCTCCCTCGGGCCACTCCATGTAGCAGCAGTCGGGCTGTTTCCGCACGAACTCCATGAGCATCAGCAGCCCCTCGGCATCGAGGCTCACTGCTGAGCGGTCAGCAAAGATGTCGTCGGGCTCGTCGGCATCGGCCAGGCTGTTGTCGCTGATGTAGTTTCTCAGCTGTTCCAGGTTGGCGCGCTCGCCCTTGATGTCGCGTGTCACCTGGTATCGCACGCCCTCCTCCTCGGCCACGCAGGGGTTTGGTCCCTGTCCGGCTTCGAGCAGTGTCTTGCCGTCGGGCAGCGGGCGTGCCATGCACCACACGTTGTAGTAGCCGCCGTGCCCCTCTTCCGGCAGGGCTTGCAGGCACAGCAGTGGTGAGCCGTCGCGGTGTTCCAGTGTTGAGCCGCCTTCCACCAGGTCGCTGTGCACCTCCACCAGGTCGCTCACCTTCGGCAGGAATTCGCGCAGCTGTTGCTCGGCCTCGAGGGGGAAGGTGCCTATGGCCAGCAACTTTTGGTAGTAAGAGCGCTGCCTGTCGGTCATGGTGATGACGGTGTAGTGTGTGTCGCTGTCCTTGCGGTATATGGTTGGCTTTTCGAGGTTAGCGTCGCCGATGTTCGACTTTAGCACGAAGCCCGATTTCTTACGCTCAATCATCAGGTATGGCTTCTCCTCGTCAATGGTGACAGGCGTGAAGGGAGCGTAGCGCCCAGTGTACACCCTGTCTAAACCCACAAATAGCGGCAGCACCTTCTCCAGTTTCAGGTCGTAGTCCCAGACGGTCAGCGTGGCGGCTATCTGGCGGTCGGTGCTGTCCATGAAGTCGGTGCCCTGTCGGAAACGTTCTAACGACAAGCGCTTGCCTGCTCCCCATGCACCTGACAGCAACCGTGTCTGTTCGCGCACCTCTACATCCTTATAAGTGCTGATGATGTATCCTATGCGCACGTCGCGTTGCTCTTTTTCATTGTTCTCCCCCCCGTTGGCGGCAGGTGTTAACTCTTCTATCAGCAGTTCCCATGGCTGTTTGAAGTGTATGCGCGCCAGCAGCGGCTCCCCGCCGAAGTCTTCTGCCAGCTGTTGCTTCTCTTTGGTCGTGAGGGGTAGCCAGGGCGACAGTTCGTGTTGCAGCAGTCGCATGTTGGGTATTTTGGGCCAATGCTGGGACCACTGTACATCTATGTGCAGGAATCGTGTCACCATTAGCGTCAGGTATCGCCCAGCCATTGTCGAGGTGCCGAATTCGCTGTTTGACAGGTAGTTGCTGACCGTATTCTGTTTGGGGACCTCGCCTGACTTGAAGTAACTCGCCAGCCACACCATTGGCTGTTGGCGACTGTCTTTTATAAAAGCTTCTTTCTTGACCAGCGACGCCAGCTTCTTTCCTTTGTCAGGTTTGTACAGGTGATAGGCCATGATGAGCAGGAAGTTGTTCAGTGGCTGGTTGAAAAATCCCTTTTCCTGTGGCGAGCGTATTTTGTCGTTCTCACGCAGGGCTGAACCCATCATGTTGAAGGCCGTTGTGTAGTCGGCCCTGTACAGTGCCTTTGCCGCTGCCAATATGTAGGCACTACAGTTTTTATTTGCTGCTGCTTTCTCGCCGATGCGCCCTTGTCTGAAGAAATCGTAGAGTGCTAAGGTCGACTTCAGCTCGTTGACATGTATCAGCATCAATTGCTTGTAGTATAGTGCTGCAATCCTCCCTATGACGTTACGCGGGTCGGCAGTGTCATTCTCCGTCTGGTATATGATGACGTTCCTTACGAAGCTGCTGATGTCGGCAAAGTTGTCCATCAGCGGCAGGAAGCGCTCGTCGCTGGCCAGCGGCACTAAGAGATTGGCATCGCTGGGCATCAACAGGCGTGTTATCTCTGCTGGCTTTCCGTTCAGACACCGTTGTAGCAGGCGCATCAGTGTTAGTTCCACCATTCTCTGCTGGTCAGCGTAGTTCTTGTTGAAGTACTCCAGCCATTTCGGTGCTTCCTCTATCAGGTACAGCGTCAGCGGGGCTATGTGGTAGGGGTGCAGCTCGTATTCGCCCCTGTAGCTGTAGTAGCTTCTTTCAAAGTAGGGTCGCAGACTGTTCACCAGTGCCTTCAGTTGCTCAGGTCTTATGTCTTCTTTTTTGCCGTAGATGGCTTTCAGTTGATCATCGGTCTTACGCCTGGTATAAGCCAGAAAGCAGAGCAGCTTACGCTGTTCTGTCGTCAGATGTTCGTATGCGTGGTACAGTGTCGATGTCATTGACGTATGCAGGTCTTCTTTTGTAAAACCCTGCAAAGTTACAAAACTCTTGGCACATACTCTTTGAATAATAAAGAATTAACACTTTTTTATGGCAAGTCGCATTGGACTTGTGCCATACTAAAGCCTTTGCACAACATTTCCCTCATTCTTTTTTTGCTATTTCGCAGAAAAGTTGTAACTTTGCATGCAAGAATGAAGAAGACAGCAGAAGAGAATTATATAGAGGTTCGCGGCGCGCGCGTGAACAACTTGAAGAGTGTGAACGTGCGGCTGCCTCGCGGCCGTTTCATTGCTATCACAGGTGTGAGTGGCAGTGGTAAGTCGTCGTTGGCTTTCGACACGCTCTATGCCGAGGGCCAGCGTCGATATGTAGAGAGCCTTTCCAGCTATGCCCGCCAGTTCTTAGGGCGTATGCACAAGCCTGAGTGTGACTTCATCCGCGGCCTGCCGCCTGCCATTGCCATCGAGCAGAAGGTCACGGCCCGCAACCCACGCAGCACCGTGGGCACACAGACCGAGATATATGAGTATCTTCGCCTGCTCTACGCCCGCATCGGGCGCACCTTCTCGCCCGTGAGCGGCGTGGAGGTGAAGAAGCACAGCACCGAGGACGTGGTGCGCCAGGTGCAGCAGTTCTCACCTGGCACGAAGCTCATGCTGCTGGCACCTGTTAGCGTGCCCGAAGGCCGCACGCTGGAGCAGCAGCTGAAGGCCTACCTGCTGCAGGGCTACAGCAGGATTCAGCCCCCTTCAATGCCCGGGGGCGCAAGTCCTGCCGCTACCGAGGGAGCCGACATCGTGCGTATCGACGACTATTTAGAGTCGCTCTCCAAAGGCACGGCCGATGAAGTCTCCACGGCAGGCACTGGCAGTGCGGCTACTTGCTATCTCGTCATCGACCGCTTGTCGGCCTCAGTTGAGAAGGATGCCATCAGCCGGTTGGTCGACTCTTCTGAGACGGCCTTCTTCGAAGGGCATGGCCAGCTGCGGCTCATGGTGCTGCCTGCTGGGCTGTGCTATGATTTCAGCACGCGCTTCGAGGCCGACGGCATCACCTTCGAGGAGCCTACCGACCAGATGTTCTCGTTCAATTCGCCCGTGGGCGCCTGTCCTGAATGCCAGGGCTTCGGCAAGATTATCGGCATTGATGAACACCTGGTCATCCCCAATACCTCGCTCTCCGTCTACGACGGCTGCGTGGTGCCCTGGCACGGCGAGAAGATGGGCCAGTGGAAAGACTGGTTCATACAGCATGCCGCTAAGGACGACTTCCCTATCTTCGAGCCTTACTACTCACTGACGCAGCAGCAGAAGGACTGGCTGTGGCATGGTCTGCCCAGCGACCGCCGTCTGAAGGAGAAGCCCTGCATCGACACCTTCTTCCAGATGGTGAAGGAGAACCAGTACAAGATACAATACCGCGTGATGCTGAGCCGTTACCGGGGCAAGACCACCTGTCCGGTATGCCACGGCACGCGCCTGAAGCCCGAGTCCGACTATGTGAAGATAGGTGGTCGCAGCATCACCGACCTGGTACAGATGCCCGTCACCAGTCTGCAGCAGTGGTTCCGGCAGCTGCAGCTGAGCGACCATGAGCTGAGTGTGGCGCGCCGCCTGCTCACCGAGATTACCAGCCGCCTGCAGTTCCTGCTCGACGTGGGTCTGGGCTACCTCACGCTGAACCGCATGTCGAACACCCTCTCCGGCGGCGAGAGCCAGCGCATCAATCTCTGCACCTCGCTCGGCAGCAGCCTCGTGGGGTCGCTCTACATCCTCGACGAGCCCAGCATAGGCTTGCACAGCCGCGACACCGACCGCCTCATACATGTGCTGAAGGAGCTGCAGCAGCTGGGCAACACCGTGGTGGTGGTGGAACACGACGAGGAGATTATGCGCGCCGCCGACTACCTGATTGACGTGGGCCCCGACGCCGGACGGTTAGGAGGCAAGATCGTGTACCAGGGACCGCCGCCAACGCCCTCGACCGCCGTCAAGGACACGAAGTCCTATACCGTGCAGTATCTTAGTGGACAGGACACGCTGCCCATACCCACGAGCCGTCGCCCCTGGAACCGCTATATTGAGGTGAAGGGAGCACGCATGAACAACCTGAAAGGCATCGACGTGCGTATTCCGCTGAACGTGATGACCGTGGTGACGGGCGTCAGCGGCAGTGGCAAGTCAACACTCATCAAGGGAATACTCTACCCCGCACTGAAGCGACTGAAGGGCGATGTGTGCGATGCCCCCGGTGAGTTCCGGGGACTGGAGGGCGATATCGACGCGCTGAGCCGGGTGGAGTTCGTTGACCAGAACCCCATAGGCAAGAGCACACGCTCGAACCCTGCCACCTACGTCAAGGCCTACGACGCCATTCGCGACCTCTTCGCCGAGCAGCCATTGGCACAGCAGATGGGCTTCACACCGCAGTACTTCTCGTTCAATGCCGACGGCGGACGCTGCGACGAGTGCAAGGGTGCCGGCGTCATCACCGTCGAGATGCAGTTCATGGCCGACCTCGTGCTGGAGTGCGAGGCATGCCACGGCCGCCGCTTCAAGCAGGACATCCTCGACGTGCGCTACAAGGGAAAGAACATCGACGATGTGCTCAACATGACCATCGACGAGGCCATAGAGTTCTTTAGTGGAAAGGGGAAAGAGGAAAGTGGAAAGGGGAAAGAGGATAGTGGAAAGGTGAAAGAGGAAAGTGGAAAGATGGAGAACACCATCGTCAGCCGCCTGCGCACGCTAGCCGACGTGGGGCTGGGCTACATCAAGCTGGGACAAAGCTCGTCGACGCTCTCGGGTGGAGAAAACCAGCGCGTGAAGCTGGCATACTTCATAGGACAGGAGCGACAGGAACCCACGCTCTTTATCTTCGATGAGCCCACCACGGGCCTGCACTTCCACGACATCAGCCGTCTTATGCACTCCATGACGGCACTCATCGAGCGCGGACACTCCATCATCATCATCGAACATAATCTGGACGTCATCTGCCAGGCTGACCATGTCATTGACTTGGGACCTGACGGTGGCGACCGTGGCGGAACGCTGGTCTGCACCGGCACACCCGAAGAGGTGGCCCGCTGCAAGGAAAGCATTACCGGCCAATACCTAAAACATAAACTATGAAACAGTTACAGATTACTCCCTCCATCTGTGAATGTCAGATAGAGGAGCTGAGCAGCCAGGAGCAACAGCTGCTGCAGCAGGCCATCGAGGCCACCGACCGTTCCTATGCACCTTACTCACACTTTCGTGTGGGTGCTGCGCTGCTGCTCGACAATGGTGTGGTGGTGCAGGGCTGCAACCAGGAGAACGCTGCCTTCCCTGCCGGTCTCTGTGCTGAGCGCACTGCACTCTTCGCTGCCGGGGCCCAGTACCCCGACGTGCCACCGGTCATGATTGCCATTGCTGCACGCGACACCTCCGGGCGGCTCACCGCCAAGCCCGTTTCTCCATGCGGCACGTGCCGACAGGTGATGATCGAGACTGAGACGCGTTTCCGCAAGCCCCTGCGCATACTGCTCTATGGCAGCGAGTGTGTCTACGCCATGGATGGCATCAGCCAACTCATGCCCCTGTCGTTCACCGAGTTCTGATTGTTTTATATTGGATTAAATCATGTTTCAGGTAGTACCAAATATTCTGGATTTTGTGTTTAAGGGCATGCTCATAGGCATCATCGCCTCGGCTCCTATGGGGCCTGTGGGCATACTGTGCGTGCAGCGCACGCTGAACAAAGGGCGCTGGTATGGTTTCGTCACCGGTGTGGGAGCCGCTGCCAGCGACCTGTTCTATTGCGGCATCACCGGACTGGGCATGAGCCTGGTCACCGATTTCGTCAACGACCCCACCTACCGCTTCTATCTGCAGGTCATAGGCAGTCTGATGCTGCTGGGCTTTGGCTTCTATACCTACCGCAACGACCCGCTGAAGAAGATGCGGCAGAGCGGCAAGCAGCGTGGCACGTTGTGGTACAACGGTTGGACGGCCTTCCTCGTCACGCTGTCCAACCCCCTCATCATCATCCTCTTCGGTGCTCTCTTCGCACAGTTTGCCTTTGCGCCCTCCACGCCCTTCGACATGCTCATCGGCTTCCTCAGCATAGCGGGCGGAGCACTGCTGTGGTGGTACGGCCTGACGTGGCTCATTGACAAGATTCGCAGTAAATTCGACAACTATGGCATCCGCCTCATCAACCAGATCATCGGTGCCATCGTCATCCTCGTCAGCGTCATCATTCTGTTGGGAACGGTCACCAACCTCTACAGGATATTCTAACCAGAATTATCCCTTCCTCTCCATTTTGATGAGCAGCAGGCCGATGGCTGTCCAGATGAGCTCGCGCAACCTAACCAGCAGGGCCACGAAGATGCCTTCGCTGGCTCCGATACGCAGCCCCTTGGCTGACAGCAGGAAGCCTCCCTCGCGGCCACCCAGCTGCAGGGGTATGAAGAACAGCATGTTGGCAAAAAGCGAGGTGAAGGCCAGTATGAGTATGCACTGCAGATAGTTTGCCGAAGGCAGTATGACGAGCAGTATGAAGAAAATCTCGAGTGCCGAGGCCACGCGGCAGCTCAGCTCCAGCAGTACTGCCGTGAAGAAGGTGCGCGGGTTCTGGCTGTGCAGCGCTGCTATCTGCTGGTCTATGGTATGCAGCTGTTCGGCGTGGCTTTCCACGAAGCGTTTCGCCCATTTCTTGATGAGCGGTATGTGGCTCAGTATGCGCATGCCTGCCACGGCAATGCCGCGCTTGTAGCCTTTCAGGAAGAACCAGATGGCCGTCAGACAGAAGGCTGCCACGCACGCCAGCAGCAGCAGCATGGGCAGGTTCAGCGGCTGTGTGACTACGTAGAGCACGCACGACAGCAGCCAGAACCAGAAGTGCGAGAAGATGTGTGTCATCACGTACAGCAGTACGCTCGACGTGGCGCGCTCAGTGCCTATATATGGCGACAGCGACATGATGCGGTAGGGCTCGCCACCCATCAGACCGCCCGGCGTGGCGTAGTTCAGTGCAAACCCCGACACCGTGACCTTGTACAGCCACAGGAACGAGAACTTCCGTTCCGTCCCCTCAGTGCCCTGACTCTTGATAATGATCCACCACGCTGCAGTGTTCAGCACGTACAGGGCTGCCCACAGCAACACCACGGCCACAAACCAGTAGCCGGCACGCTGCACGCCCGTCCACACCTCCTGAAAGTCCAGCTGGCTCACCATGATGGCCAGCACCACGAGACCGAAGATGAGAAATCCGTTCTGATACTTCTTTTTCACTCTTTCCTCTCTCCTCTTTCCTCTTTCCTCTCTCCTCTTTCCTCTTTCCTCTCTCCTCTTTCCTCTCTTCTCTCTCCACTTTCCACTTTCCTCTCTCCTCTTTCCTCTTTCCTCTCTCGGGGCACGTTGAACCGCACCTTCTCGCTGTCGTCACGCTTCTCATGGTACAGCTTGGGCAGGGGGTGGCCTGTGGGCTCGTCATATTGCTGGCGGTGGCGCCAGATGTCGATAGCCATGAATATGGCGTGGCGCATGGATTCTGCCTCCATGGTGCCCCGTCCGGCCTGTTCAAAGCAGGTGCCGTGTGCCGGTGCCGTGCGTACCAGCGGCAGTCCGGTGGTCAGGCGCACACCCTTGTCGTCGCTGATGCTGGTCAGCGCCTTGAAGGGGGTCTGTCCCTGGTCGTGATACATGGCCAGCACGGCGTCGAACTGTGCGTAGAGGCCGTTGCCGAAGAAGTCGTCGGCAGGGTAGGGACCGAAGGCCTGTATGCTCTTTGCTGCCAGCTCGTCCACGGCGGGGCGTATGGTCTCCTGCTCCTCGTCGCCCAGCACGCCGTCCTCGCCGCCGCGTGGGTTCAGTGCCAGCACGGCTATGCGGGGATTGCTCAGCAGGAAGTCGCGCCGCAGCGCCTGATGCAGCGTCTGTGCCTTCTCCACTATCTTCTGCTTGGTAATGCTGTCAGCAACGTCCTTCAGCGACACGTTGTTTGTCACCAGTGCCACGCGCAGGTTGTCGCTCACCAGTATTGTCAGTCCGTGGGCGTCGCCACCCATCTGCTGCGTCATGTATGCCGTATGGCCGTCGAAGCCTCTGATGCTGTTCTTGGCGATGGGAGCGGTGACCAGCACGTCGAAGGCACCCTCCTTGTAGTCGGCCAGCGCGCGGTCCAGGGCCGTCTTGGCGGCGTTGCCGGCCTCGGGGGTGGGGGTGCCCAGCTCTATGGGTACCTCGTCGTCGAAGGTGGCCAGCAGGTTGATGTGGCCGTCACGGGCCTCCTTGGCAAAGTTGATGACGGTGAACTGCATGTCCATGCCCAGCGTCTTGGCGTGGTAGGCGGCAGCCTTCGGCGAGCCGTAGATGATGGGTGTGCACAGCTCCAGCATGGCGGGGCTTTCAGCAAATGCCTTGAATATCACTTCGTAGCCCACACCATTGGTGTCGCCGTGGGTGATGGCTACTCTTATCCTTTTCTCTTGTTCCATTTGTTACGGTTGATGTTATTGTTGTTGTTGTGGATTCTTCTTGTTCGCCGTCGACAGCAGTCCGCAGGCGGCCAGTATGTCCTCACCGCGGCTGGCCCTGATGGTGGCATAAACGCCGTGCTGCGTCAGGTAGTCGCGCAGCTGTTCCATGCGGTGTGCGTCGCTGGCGGGCAGGTCCACGCCGGGTATGGCATGGAAGCGTATCAGGTTCACGCGGCACTCCAGCCCCTGTGTCAGCTTCACTATCTCGCGTCCGTGTGCCAGCGAGTCGTTCAGGCCGCCGAAGCAGATGTACTCAAATGAGCAGCGCCGCTGGTGGGTGAAGTCATACTGCCTGAGCAGTGCCACCGTCTCGCTGATGGGCATGGCTTTCTCGGCGGGCATCATGGCCAGGCGCTGTTCGTGCAGCGGCGAGTGCATCGATATGGCTACGTGGCACTGGCTCTCGTCCAGGAATCGCTGCAGCCGGTTCCTCACGCCGACGCTGCTCACCGTGATGCGCTTCGGGCTCCAGCCCAGTCCGTCGGGGGCCGTCATGATCTGCGTGGCGCGCAGCACGGCGTCCAGGTTGTCCATCGGCTCACCCTGGCCCATGAACACCACGTTGGTCAGGCTGTCCATGCCCTTCGTGCCGTCGACGGGTGGCAGCGCGTACAGCTGGTTCAGTATGTCAGCCGCAGTGAGGTTGCCCTCGAAACCCTGCTTGCCCGTCTGGCAGAACAGGCAGTTCATCTTGCATCCCACCTGGCACGACACGCACAGCGTGGCGCGCTCGCCGTCGGGTATGTACACCGTTTCCACACAGGCTCCGTCGACGGCAGCCACGGGGAAGAGGTACTTCACCGTGCCGTCGGCCGATGTCTGTTGTGCCACGGGAGCCATGGCCCCCACGCAGTATTCCTCGGCCAGCCGCTGGCGTGCCGCCTTCGACAGGTTGGTCATCGCCTCAATGCTGTCCACATGCTTCACATAGAGCCATTGCGCTATCTGCCTGCCGGTGTATGCCGGCAGCCCCAGACCGGTGGCTACGGCGCACAGCTCGGCGGTCGTCAGTCCTAAAAGCGGTTTTTTCTTCTCGCTCATCCTGTTAGTCATTACATGCTTTTTGGGCGGCTCGGTGCCTCCGCCTGCCCCCATTGCGCTGCAAAGGTACTAAAACTACTGCGAAAAACCAAATTTCTGCTGTCATTTCTTCCTGAGCAGCCTCGAAAAGCATCGCCTTTACAGCTTGCCCGTGCAGCGCGCAGCGTGCTTTCGCACCTTCTGCCAGCGTCACTTCGTGGTACGCTTCTCCCGTATGAGCTTGGTCTGCCTGAGCAGCTCTTGGCAGTGCAGGGCCTGTAGCGTGGTGCCATTGGCCTGTTGCTTCAGGTACTCGTCTATTTTGTCGAGATGCTGCAGCACATAGAGCAGAGCGTCGCTGCTGTCGATAAGCGAAGCGAAGGCCACTGTGGGTGCAGGGTTGAGCAGGCGGTCTATCTGCAGCACGTAGGCCCGCTGCAGCTGTCTCCGCTCCTTCTGCTGCCACGGGGTGCCCTCGGCGGGTTTCCACACCTGGGCGAACAGGTCGTCGAGATATTCGCTGACGGGGTATTCGCCCTGGTTGCATAGGTTGTTGAGCAGGTTCTGTGAGAGCAGCCGGTTGATGATGGTCTCCTGCCTCGAGTTCTGTACGGCGGTGGGGTTGATGCCTACCTTATTAATAATGATCTCAGGATAGAGCCATTCGGGTGCGGTGAAGACGTGGCGTCCCAGGTACTGCAGCGCCTCCTTCTGCCGTTGTGGTGCTGTGAAGGCCTGTGGCTCACGTCCTGGCATGTTGTTGCTCTCGCGTCCGCCGATGTTCTTCAGCACGTGGTTCTGGTAGCGGGTGAATTGGTCAGTGACGGCGCGGTACATCTCCGTCAGGTCGCGGTACTGGTCGTTGTCCTCGTGGGTCCACTGGGGCAGCTGCTGTATGACGCGCTGCAGGTTCTTCAGTCCGTATTCCGATGCCTTGACGGAGTTGTCGCCCAGGTCTTCGGTCTGAGCGCGTGGGTCGTCACCACGGCCCTCGCCGCCGAACCACAGGCGCGGGTTGCTGCGCAGCCGGGCGGTGGTCTCGGTCATCAGGCGCTCCTTCTCCTCATACTCGTCCTTGAACTCGGGCCGCCACTGGTAGCCCCACTTGATGGCCCACTTGTCGTAGTCGTTGATGCGGGGGAAGAGCCCCTTGCTCGATATCTTGTCCTCGGGCTGTGCCACGTAGTTGAAGCGGGCGTAGTCCATGATGCTGGCGGTGTGGCCGTGCTGCTCCACCCATGCGCGGTCGCGCAGCTTCTCCACGGGTGTGGCAAACGATGCTCCCATGTTGTGGCGCAGGCCCAGCGTGTGCCCCACCTCGTGGCTTGACACGAAGCGTATGAGCTCGCCCATGAGCTTGTCGTCGAAGTGCATCTTCTGGGCACGTTTGTCAAGTGGGCCGCACTGCACCATATACCACTTGGTGAGCAGGTTCATGACGTTGTGGTACCAGCAGACGTGGGCTTCGATGATTTCGCCCGAGCGTGGGTCTACGATGTGCGGCCCGTAGGCGTTCTCCGTCTCTGAGGGCAGGTAGCGTATGGCCGAGAAGCGTGCGTCGTCGAGGCTGATGCTGCCGTCCTCGGGCAGCTCCTTGGCTACGATGGCGTTCTTGAAGCCGGCGGCCTCGAAGGCCACGTTCCAGTCGTTCACACCCTGCATGAGGTATGGAATCCACTTCTTGGGCGTTGCGGGGTCTATGTAGTAAACAATCTGCTTCTCGGGCTCGGTGAGCTCGCCGCGCAGGTAGCGCTTCTTGTCCTTAGGCACCAGGCGGTAGCGCGAGATGAACGACTCGTGCTCCGTCTTGTGTTGCTGGTCGCTGAAGCGCACGAAGCTGTTGACGAAGTAGCCTATACGCTGGTCCCACAGCCTGGGGCGCATGGGCTGCTGTGGCAGCAGCACGATGCTGGTGTTCATGCCCAGGGTGACGGTGCCGGTCTTCGAGGCGGGCGAGTTGGCTGGCGTGGCACCATAGGTGCGTGTGGTGACGACCTCAATGTTGGTGGGGTACAGCTTCAGCGTGTCGATGTATGTGCGGTCGGCCTGCAGCCCTCCCAGCTTCAGCGCAGTGTTCAGGCTGGGGGGGAGGCTGGTGAAGGGGCTCGCTCCCTTGAACAGTGGCGTGGCGTCGACCATCTGTGCATTGTCTTCCTTGTTGCGCCCTATCACTTTCATGGCCATCACGATGGGGTCGACGGTCGACTGCTGCAGCGTGCGTGCGATGTTATCGCCGTCGTTGGCCAGCTGGCTCTGCACGTACTGGCGCAGCAGCAGCTGGGTGGTGTCGCGCTGTTCCAAGTACACAGCCAGACTGTTCACCTCTTCGCCTGCAAACTTGCCAAAGTCCTGTGGCACGGCGGTGAAGCGGCTCACGCAGAGCAGCATGCGGCCCAGCATGGAGTCGGGCACCTCGAAGTAGTATTTGTCCTCGATGTGTCGTACACGGAACAGGCCTTCACGGGTGAAGCCGCCCTTGTTGATGATCTTTTCGTATTCTGTTTCCTCCTTCTTCTTCTTCTCCTTCTTGTCCTGCTGCAGCGTGTCGGCAGGCGCATGGTTGCCCACAGAGTCGGTGACGATGGTGTCAGTGGGGTGGGGTGAGTGGTGAAGGGTGAAGGGTGAGTGGTGAGGGACGGCCTGGGCCCCGAGGGTGGCGAGGCAGGCCACGAGCAGTGCTGTTCGTTTCATGGTTGTGGTTGCTTTAGTAGGGTGGAAAATTGTTATTGTGTTGTGCCTTGACGGCCATGCATTCCATCTCGATGAGCCAGCCGGGGCGGCACACGGGGGCATGGACGATGACGAGCGGCTTGTCGGGGAAGCGCTGGGCGTAGAGCTGGCTGACGAGCTGATAGTCTGACAAGTCGCGCAGATAGACAATCATGTGCGCCAC
>DGHX01000098.1:0-9826 GCA_002392835.1 Prevotella sp. UBA3837
GAAGTTTTCATCTGCGCCGAAAAAAGCGGCTCACTTTTTTTCATGAGCGGCCCGCACAGAAACGTCCCAGGCCCTGGGACGTTTTTTTAGTAGCGCGTTTTTCTCAATTTCTCAATTTCTCATTTTCTCAATTTCCCTTCTTCCCAGCCCAAATATAGATGAAAATATAGATATTTTCGGTGCAACCAAGATTTTTACAGTTTGTAACCATCTGATAGTCAGTCTCGGTGCAACCAAAATGAACGCCGGTGCAATATAGATGATTTGCCGAAAAAATATAGATGTACAGTCCCGGTGCAACCAAAAAATCACTCACGCGCGTGACGCGCGCGTAAGAGCGTTGCAAAAAAAATAGGGCCAAATCGTAGCACATCCTGTTTTTTTTCATTACCTTTGCAGTCGCTATGCTCTACGCCGACGTCATACTGCCCGTGCCGCTCGATGCGCTGTTCACCTACTCCGTGCCACCACAGCTGGAGGAGCAGGTGCGTCGAGGCATGCGCGTGCTGGTGCCCTTCGGACGCTCGAAGAGCTACGTCGGCGTGGTGCTGCGGCTGCACGACCAGCCGCCGAAGGGCTACCAGGTGAAGGAGCTGACACAGCTGATGGACCAGCTGCCCATGCTGACCGAGCAGCAGCTGAAGCAGTGGCAGTGGATCAGCGACTACTACATGGCACCCCTGGGCGACGTGATGAAGGCCGCACTGCCCAGCGGGCTGAAGCAGGAAGAGGGCTACAGACCACGCACAGAGACATACATACGGCTGACGGAGGCCTACCGCAACGAGACCACGCTGCACGTGGCGCTGAACTTGCTGGCCAGGGCTGCCAAGCAGCAGGAGGCCTTCATAGCCTATCTGCAGCTGTCGCGATGGGACACCATCAGCGGTGATCAGACCGACGAGCCGGTGCAGGAGATAACGCGTGAGGAGCTGATGAACAGCAGCGGAGCCACCGCCGACACGCTGAAGGCCCTGGAGCGAAAGGGCATGCTCGAGACATACGAGGTGGAGGTGAGCCGACTGAACCACGACGGAGAGCCGCACCCAGAGCTGATAAAGAAGATGAGCGCGGCGCAGCAGGAGGCCTACAACCAGCTGCTCTTCGCGATGATGAAGCACCGCGTGACACTGCTCCATGGAGTGACCGGCAGCGGAAAGACGGAGCTGTACATACACCTGATACAGCGCGAGATAGACCAGCACCGACAGGTGCTGTACCTGCTGCCCGAGATAGCGCTGACGGTGCAGATCATGGACCGCCTGCACAAGGTGTTCGGCAGCCGCATGGGCATCTACCACTCGAAATACAGCGACGCCGAGCGCGTGGAAATCTGGCAGAAGCAGCTCTCGGCACACCCCTACGACGTCATACTCGGCGCACGCTCGGCGGTGTTCCTGCCCTTCCAGCGCCTCGGGCTGGTCATCGTCGACGAGGAGCACGAGACGAGCTACAAGCAGCAGGACCCCGCACCCAGATACCATGCACGCTCGGTGGCCATCATGACCGCACTGATGCAGGACGACAAGCAAGGGCCGCCACCGGCCATCGTCCTCGGAACCGCCACACCGTCGGCCGAGACCTACCACAACGCCATGACGGGGAAGTACGGGCTGGTGGAGCTGAAGGAACGATACCAGGGCATAGAACTGCCCGACATACAGGTGGTGGACACCCAGGACCTGCAGCGGCGGAAGATGATGAGCGGCCCATTCTCACCGCTATTATTAGCGCGCGTGCGCGAGGCACTGGAGCAGGGCCAGCAGGCCATACTCTTCCAGAACCGGCGCGGATGGGCACCCATGGTGGAGTGCCGACAGTGCGGGTGGGTGCCGCGGTGCGAGCACTGCGACGTCAGCCTGACACTGCACCGCTCCATGAACCAGCTGACGTGCCACTACTGCGGATATACCTACCGCGTGCCGACGGAGTGCCCGGCCTGTGGCAGCAAGGACCTGCGCGGCAAGGGCTACGGCACGGAGAAGCTGGAAGACCAGATTCGCGAGATCCTGCCCATGGCACGCATAGCACGCATGGACCTGGACACCACGCGCACACGTCAGGCCTACGAGCGCATCATCAGCGACTTCGCGGCCGGGCGCACCAACCTGCTCATCGGCACGCAGATGATTTCAAAGGGGCTCGACTTCGACCGCGTCAGCGTAGTGGGCATCGTCAATGCCGACAGCATGCTCAACTACCCCGACTTCCGGGCCTACGAGCACGCCTTCATGATGATGGCGCAGGTGAGCGGACGCGCAGGGCGGAAGGGCAAGCGCGGACTGGTGATACTGCAGACGCGGCAGCCCGACCTGCCGCTCATAGACCAGGTGGTGCGCAACGACTACCAGGGCTTCTACCGAACGCTCATAGCCGAGCGGCAGGCCTTCCGCTATCCGCCCTACTACCGCCTCATCTACGTCATGCTGAAGCACCAGAAGGACACAGTGGTGGAGACGGCCAGCCACGAGCTGGGCACACGCCTGCGCCAGTGGTTCGGGCCCCGCGTGCTGGGCCCCGACAAGCCCGCCGTGGCGCGCATAAAGACGCTCAGCATACGCAAGCTGGTGCTGAAGCTGGAGCTGGGACTCGACATCGGCCAGGTGCGGCAATACCTGAAGATGGCGCAGCAACAGCTGATGCAGGACAAGCGCTACGCATCGCTGCAGCTCTACTACGACGTAGACCCACAGTAAAAGCACCTTCTATAGCATCTATAACACCTATAGCACCTACAAAAAAAGACAAAAGCTTATGACACAGCAAAGAAGACCAAGCACAGTCTGCCGCGCAGGCAACCTGCAGATAGGGGGCGAGAACCCCATACGCATACAGTCGATGGCCACCGTCGACACCAACGACACCGAGGGCTGCGTGGAGCAGGCACGGCGCATCATAGACGCCGGAGGCGAGCTGGTGCGCTTCACCACACAGGGACAGCGCGAGGCACTGAACATGCGCAACATATCGGAGCGGCTGAAGGCACTGGGCTACCACCAGCCACTGGTGGCCGACGTGCACTTCAACGCCGGCGTGGCCGACGTGGCCGCACAGTACTGCGAGAAGGTGCGCATCAACCCCGGAAACTACATAGACCCCGCACGCACCTTCCGGCACCTGGAGTACACCGACGAGGAGTACCAGGCCGAGCTGCAGCGCCTGGACCGCAGGCTCACACAGTTCATCGGCATCTGCCGGGAGCACCACACCGCCGTGCGCATCGGCGTGAACCACGGCTCGCTCAGCGACCGCATCATGTCGCGCTATGGCGACACGCCGGCGGGCATCGTAGAGAGCTGCATGGAGTTCCTGCGCATCTTCAGACGGGAGCAGTTCAGCGACGTCGTCATCAGCATCAAGGCCTCGAACACCGTCGTCATGGTGCAGAGCGTGAGGCTGCTGGTGCAGCAGATGGACAGCGAGGACATGCACTACCCCCTGCACCTCGGCGTGACCGAGGCCGGCGAAGGCGAGGACGGGCGCATAAAAAGTGCCGTGGGCATAGGCGCGCTGCTCACCGAGGGCATCGGCGACACCATACGCGTCAGCCTCTCGGAGGAGCCGGAGTGCGAGATTCCCGTGGCGCGCAAGCTCGTGGAGCTGATTCCCGAGTGCACGCGGCTGCGGCAGGAGGCAGAAAGCAACATCAAGGACGACACCATCACCCTCACCCTCGACGCCCCAGACCTGGAGACGCTGCAGCTGAAGGCCGCCATGGCCGCCGGCGCCCTGCTCATAGACCGACGGGCCACGAAGCTGGTCATTCAACCGAAGAGCGGCAGCAAATTCTTCACTCTTCACTCATCACTCTTCACTTCCCTCGCCGACTCCATCCTGCAGGCCGCGCGCATAAAATTCACCAAGACCGAGTACATCAGCTGTCCCGGCTGCGGGCGCACGCTCTACAACCTGCAGGACACCATACGCCGCATAAAGGCCGCCACCAGCCATCTGGTGGGCCTGAAGATAGGCATCATGGGCTGCATCGTCAACGGCCCCGGCGAGATGGCCGACGCCGACTACGGATACGTAGGAGCCGGCAGAGGGAAAATCTCCCTCTACCGCGGAAAGGAATGTGTGGAAAAGAATATCCCTGAAGCAGAGGCCGTCAGCCGCCTGCTGCAGCTCATTGACAGCGATGCCGCCTACAGGTCGCGCTGACGGGTGCCCATGCGGGCCTCGACCACGTTCACCACATAGTCGCCCAGCTTCTCGCACTCGTTGATGAGGTCCATGTAGACGGTGCCTTCGGCGTAGGTGTACTCGTGGTTGTTGATGTCGACGATGTTCTGCGCCTTCAGCTGGTTGCGGAAGTTGTTAATCTCGTTCTCGATGTTGAACGTGCGGTTCACGTCGTAGGCCTCCTTGCGGCCGCTCATGAGCTGGTTCATCTGCGTCAGCGCGTTGTCCGTCAGGCCCATCATCTGGTGCAGGTGGCTGTACTGCCGCTCGTTGAAGTGGTCCTGCTTGGCGTTGTACTTGCGCGAGATGGTGCGCCCCATGTTGAAGCAGGCATCGCCGATGGACTCCAGCTCGCTGATCTCGCGCAGCATGGCGCGGATCTTGGCCTTCGTCTCGTCGCTCAGGTGAGCGTCGCTCACCTGCTCCAGGTATTTGGCTATCTCCAGCTCCATGTTGTCGCTGATGCTCTCGTATTTCTCTATGCGTGTGTAGAGCTTGTTGAACTCCTGGTCAATCTTCTCTTTGTTCTTGTCAGCCTTGCCCGAGCGGTCGGTCTTGCTGATGTTCAGCAGATCCTGCACCATGCCGAACATGCGCTGCATGCGCTCGGAGAATGACTGAATCTCCTTCTGGGCCTCCAGGACCGACAGCTCGGGGGTCTTCATGAAGCCGGCGGTGATGAAGTGCAGGCGGAAGTCCTCCTCCTCGTCGACCTTCTTCGGCTTGATGACCCAGCACACGAAGCGCTCAATCTGCGGGATGAACCAGATGAGGATGCCGGCGTTGATGACATTGAACGTGGTGTGGAAGGCAGCCAGCACAAAGGTCAGCTTGGTGGCATTAGCCATGAAGACCTCGGGCGTCACGGCATCCTTCGTCATGTCTACGTCATAGCCTACCCATCCGCACACCATCTTCACAAAAGGGTGGAACACAATCAGGATCCACAGCACGCCGAAGACGTTGAAGAACATGTGGGCCAGGGCAGCTCGCCGCGCCTGGGTGTTGGCCGACAGCGCAGCCAGGTTCGAGGTGATGGTGGTGCCGATGTTCTCGCCCAGCACCAGCGCTATGCCCTGATAGATGGGCAGTGCACCACTGCTGCACAGGATCATGGTGATGGCCATGACGGCAGCCGACGACTGCACGCAGAAGGTCAGCACGCCACCCAGGATGAGGAAGACAAGGGTGGTCCAGAACGAGCCGGTGTCAAACGAGCTGAAGAAGTTGAGCACTGTCTCGTTGTGGCCCAGGTCCATCTCGTTGCCCGTCATGCGCAGCGTGGTAAGGCCCAGGAGCAGCAGGCCCAGGCCGAAGAGGAAGTCGCCAATGTAGCGGTGCTTCTTCATGTAGATGAGGATGATGCCCACGAAGAAACCCACGTAGCTCACGATGCTGATGTCGAACGACATGCCCGCCGACATGATCCACGCCGTGAGCGTCGTGCCGATGTTGGCACCCATGATGACGGAGATGGCCTGCGCCAGGGTGAGCAGGCCGGCATTGACAAACGACACCGTCATCACGGTGGTGGCGGTCGATGACTGTACGCTGGCAGTGACGACGGTTCCCGTCAGCATGCCGGTAAAACGATTGGTGGTCATTGCTCCGAGGACATGGCGCAGCTGGGGGCCTGCCATCTTCTGCAGAGCGTCGCTCATGGACTTCATACCAAACATCAGAAGTGCGAGCGAACCGAGGAGCTTAAAGACTATAAGCATAAGTGTGATTGGTTTATGGCCGCAAAGGTACAAAAAAATCTTAAAATCGACAAGAGAAAAGGATAATATTTCGCTATAAAAAAGGATATAATGACAGCGGGAACTATTTTTTTTGCAAAATATTTGGAAGAACGGGAAAAAATGCGTAACTTTGCACCCGTTCAGTGGAATGAGGGGCTCGGCCGAGCTCCTCATTACTTATATAAAAGCATAGACGTAATGATAACGAAAGAAACGATTCAAGCACTGGTGGAAGAGTGGCTCGAGAAGGGCGACTACTTCCTGGTGGACATTCAGATGAACACTGGCGACGACCGCATCGTCATCGAGATTGACTGCGCCGACGGCGTGTGGATAGAGGACTGCGCCGAGCTGAGCCGCTTCCTCGGCGAGAAGCTGGGCGACGAGCTGGGCGACTACGAGCTGGAGGTAGGCTCGGCAGGACTGGGGCAGCCCTTCAAGGTGCACCAGCAGTATGTGAACCACGTGGGCGACCAGGTGGAGGTGCTGCTGGCCGACGGAAAGAAGATAGTGGGCACGCTGAAGAGCGTCGACGCCGACAGCTTCGTCGTCAGCACCCAGGAGAAGCAGGTGCCGGAGGGAAAGAAGCGCCCAGTGAAGGTTGACGTAGACAAGACATTCGCCATGGGCGAGGTGAAGTCGACCAGATACCTGCTGAACTTCAAGTAGCAGCATTGCAAGCATGAAACATTAAGTAACAGAATTGCAAGCATGAAACATTAAGTAACAGCATTGCAAGCATTAAGCATTAAGCATTAAGAATTAAGCATTAAAAATATATGGCAACAAAGAAAGACGCGAAAGGACCCAGCATGATTGAGACCTTTCAGGAGTTTAAGGAAACCAAGAACATCGACCGCACCACGCTGGTGAGTGTGCTCGAGGAGAGCTTCCGCAACGTGCTGGCAAAGATGTTCGGCAGCGACGAGAACTTCGACGTAATCGTGAACCCCGACAAGGGCGACTTCGAGATTCACCGCCACCGCATCGTCGTCGACGACAACGAGGTGCAGGACGAGAACAAGGAGATAGCCCTCAGCGAAGCACTGAAGATAGAGCCCGACTACGAGGTGGGCGAGGAGGTGAGCGAGGAGGTCGACTTCACCAAGTTCGGCCGACGCGCCATACTGAACCTGCGGCAGACGCTGGCATCGAAGATCCTGGAGCTGGACCACGACGCACTCTACCAGAAGTACAAGGACAAGGTGGGCACCGTCGTCTCGGCCGAGGTGTACCAGGTGTGGAAGCGCGAGGTGCTGCTCATGGACGATGAGGGCAACGAGCTGCACCTGATGAAGGGCGACCAGATTCCCAGCGACAACTATCGCAAGGGCGAGACCGTGCGGGCACTGGTGAAGGAGGTGAACAACGAGAACAACAACCCCCGCATCCTGCTCAGCCGTACCAGCCCCGACTTCCTGAAGCGGCTCCTGGAGGCAGAGGTGCCCGAAATCAACGACGGACTCATCGCCATACGCCGCGTGGCACGCATGCCGGGCGAGCGCGCCAAGGTGGCCGTGGAGAGCTTCGACGACCGCATTGACCCCGTGGGAGCCTGCGTCGGCGTGAAGGGCAGCCGCGTGCACGGTATCGTGCGCGAGCTGGGCAACGAGAACATCGACGTCATCAACTACACCAGCAACATACAGCTGTTCATACAGCGCGCACTCTCGCCCGCCAAGGTGACCAGCATCACCCTCGACCAGGAGAACCAGAAGGCAGAGGTGTACCTGCAGCCCGAGGAGGTGAGCCTCGCCATAGGCAAGGGCGGCATGAACATCAAGCTGGCCTCGATGCTCACAGAGTACACCATCGACGTGTTCCGCGTGGTCAACGAGGGCGAGACCGACGAGGATATCTACCTCGACGAGTTCAGCGACGAGGTCGACCAGTGGGTCATCGACGCCATCAAGGCACTGGGCTACGACACCGCCAAGGAGGTGCTCAACGCTCCGCGCGAGCTGCTCATAGAGAAGGCCGACCTCGAGGAAGAGACCGTCGACCACCTGCTCGACGTGCTGAAGGCAGAGTTTGAATAATGCTTGATGCTTAATGCTTAATGCTTAATTGGCTACGCCGTAAAAAGCACTGGGCATTAGGAATGATTAAGCATTAGGCATTAAGAAAAATCAGAACAACACATCATTAAGCATTAAGCATTAAGAATTAAGCATTAGAAAGAATGGGAATAAGATTAAATAAAGTATTAACCGAACTGAACATAGGACTTCAAACGGCAGTTGATTTCCTGAAGAACAAGACGAGGCTGGGTGAGATTCGCGACGATGTGACGACGAACACCAAGATCTCCGACCAGCAGTATGAAGCGCTGGTCGAAGCCTTCAGCACCGATAAAGCCGTGAAGACACAGGCCGACAAGCTCTTCCCCAAGAAGCCGAAGGAGAAGAGAGTCGTGAGCACGGACTCTCAGCCCGAGAGCGGCCCCGTGAAAACCAAGACTGAAGAGCAGATGCAGCGCCAGCAGTTCAAGCCGTTGGGTAAGATAGACCTCAGCAGCCTGAACAAGCCGAAGCCGGTGCAGCAGCCTGCCCCTGCCGTCAGCACGGAGAAGAAACCGGAACCCGTGGCTGCTGCCGTCAGCCCGGCTACCGCAGAAAAGGAACAGCCCAAGGTGGTGAAAGCCCCTGAAGTGGAGCCCCAGGCAAAGGAGACCGCTGACAAGCAGCCGTCGCCCGCCGTCACAGCACCGCAGCCCGCTGCCGCCGAGCAGCCGCAGCAGAAGGTGAAGCCCCAGGAGGTGAAACCCCAGGAGACGAAAGTACAGGAGGTGAAGGCTGAGAAGAAGAGCGTTGAAGCTGCTGCCAAGCCCGAGCCTGCCAAGCCTGCCCCCGTCAAGCCAGAGCCTGAAAAGGCCAAACCCGCTGAAAAGCCGGCACAGCCCGCAGCACCGCAGCGCGAGATATTCACCCTGAAGAGCGAGGAGAAGCTGGCTCCGAAGGTGAACGTGCTCGGAAAGATTGACCTCTCGGCACTGAACCAGAGTACCCGTCCGAAGAAGAAGTCGAAAGAGGAGAAACGCAAGCAGCGCGAGGAGAAGGCCAACCAGCAGCGCGGCGCCAACGGCCAGCAGAGCAGCAGCGAGAAGAAGAAGCGCGAGCGCATACGCAGCGGGCGCGTAGACATTGAGGAGGCTGCCAAGCAGCAACAGCAGCAGGGCCAGCAGGGCGGCGGAAAGAAGAAGAACAAGGGCGGCAACCAGAACTTCAGCGACCAGCAGGGCCAGCAGGCCGGCGGAAAGAAGAAGAAGAAGGGCCAGCAGCCCGTGAAGCCCGTACAGGAGGTGAGCGAGGAGGACGTGGCACGCCAGGTGAAGGAGACGCTGGCACGCCTCACGTCGAAGACCACACAGAACAAGAAGGGCGCCAAGTACCGCAAGGAGAAGCGCGACGCCGTGGCCGAGCGCATGAGCGAGGAAATGGCTGCCGAGGCAGCACAGTCGAAGGTGCTCAAGCTCACCGAGTTCGTCACCGTCAGCGAGCTGGCAACGATGATGAACGTGCCCGTGGTGAAGGTCATCTCGACCTGTATGGCCATCGGCATCATGGCCAGCATCAACCAGCGACTGGAGGCCGAGACCATCAACATCGTGGCCGAGGAGTTCGGGTTCACGACAGAATATGTGTCGGCCGAGGTGCAGAACGCCATACACGAGGAGGAGGACGACGAGAACGACCTGCAGCCCCGCGCACCCATCGTCACCGTCATGGGACATGTGGACCACGGCAAGACCAGCCTGCTCGACTACATCCGCAAGACCAACGTCATCGCCGGCGAGGCCGGCGGCATCACGCAGCACATCGGTGCCTACAACGTGACGCTGCCCGACGGCCGCAAGATCACCTTCCTCGACACCCCCGGACACGAGGCCTTCACCGCCATGC
>DGHX01000098.1:9885-13277 GCA_002392835.1 Prevotella sp. UBA3837
ACCGCCATGCGTGCCCGTGGTGCACAGGTGACGGATATCGCTATCATCATCGTGGCTGCCGACGACTCGGTCATGCCCACCACGAAGGAGGCCATCGCCCATGCTCAGGCCGCCAACGTGCCCATGGTGTTCGCCATCAACAAGATTGACAAGCCGGGTGCCAACCCCGACAAGATACGTGAGGACCTGGCCAACATGAACCTGCTCGTCGAGGAGTGGGGCGGCAAGTACCAGTGTCAGGAAATCAGTGCCAAGAAGGGCATCGGCGTCGAGGAGCTGCTGGAGAAGGTGCTGCTCGAGGCTGAGATGCTCGACCTGAAGGCCAACCCCAACCGCAAGGCCACCGGCAGCATCATCGAGTCGTCGCTCGACAAGGGCCGCGGCTACGTCAGCACCGTGCTCGTCAGCAACGGTACGCTGAAGGTGGGCGACGTCGTCATCGCCGGCACCAGCCACGGACGCATCAAGGCCATGTTCAACGAGCGCAACGAGCGCATACAGGAGGCACGGCCCGCACAGCCCGCCATCATTCTCGGTCTGGACGGAGCACCCACCGCCGGTGACGCCTTCCACGTGATGGACTCGGAGCAGGAGGCACGCGAGATTGCCAACAAGCGCCTGCAGCTGGCACGCGAGCAGGGACTGCGCACGCAGACCCGACTGACCCTCTCGGACATCAGCCACCGCATAGCGCTCGGCGAGTTCAAGGAGCTGAACCTCATCGTCAAGGGCGACACCGACGGCTCCATCGAGGCACTCAGCGACTCGTTCATCAAGCTCTCTACCGAGAAGATCAAGGTCAACGTCATACACAAGGCCGTGGGACAGATTTCCGAGAACGACGTCACGCTGGCCGGAGCCTCCAACGCCATCATCATCGGCTTCCAGGTGCGCCCCTCGTCGGCAGCACGCAAGCTCGCCGATACCGAGGGCGTGGAAATCAACACCTACAGCATCATCTACGATGCCATCGAGGACGTGCGTTCCACCATGGAGGGCATGCTCGACAAGATTATCAAGGAGGAGGTCACCGCACAGTTGGAGGTGCGCGAGGTGTACAAGATTTCGAAGGTGGGCACCGTGGCCGGAGCCATGGTCGTCGAGGGCAAGGTGCACCGCTCCGACAAGGCACGCCTGGTGCGCGACGGCATCGTCGTCTTCACCGGTGCCATCAACGCCCTGAAGCGCTACAAGGACGACGTGAAGGAGGTGGCCACCAACTTCGAGTGCGGCATCTCGCTCGTCAACTTCAACGACATACAGCAGGGCGACATCATCGAGACCTTCCAGGAGATAGAGGTGCAGCAGAAACTCTGAACTTCTCTCCCCCGCAAAACGAGAACCGGGCACGACGCTGTAGCGCCGTGCCCGGTTCTCGTTGTTGTGCGCAACTTGCTGGTAATTCATAATCTGGGTGCAAAGATAATAAAAAAAAACAAAAACCCAGCGATTAGCGGATTTTTTTGTACCTTTGCACGCAAATTACATTCACCAAGGAAATGGACGAGAAAGACAAGGACAAGAAGAATACCCCCGAAGACATGGACGCAGCTTCCGGACAGCCGCAGGAGAACGGCAACGACCTGGTGCGCCGCGTGGCCGAACAGAAGTATGAGTTCGGCTTCACCACCGACGTGCATACCGAGATTATACCCGTGGGCCTGAACGAGGACGTGGTGCGGCTCATCTCGCAGAAGAAGGGCGAGCCCGAGTGGATGCTCGACTTCCGGCTGCGTGCCTTCCGCCACTGGCAGACGCTGACGCCCCCCACCTGGGGCCATGTGCACGTGCCGCCCGTAGACTACCAGGCCATCAGCTACTACGCTGACCCAACGGCAAAAAAAGCCCCCCTTTCGCCCCCCGAGGGGGGCACTATAGACCCTGCCCTTGAAACTATAGAAGCCCCCTCGGGGGCCGTAGGGGGGGCTATTGACCCAGAACTGATGAAGACCTTCGACAAGCTGGGCATCCCCTTAGAGGAGCGGCTGGCGCTGAGCGGCAACACCGCCGTCGACGCCATCATGGACTCGGTGAGCGTGAAGACCACGTTCAAGGAGAAGCTGCGCGAGAAGGGCGTCATCTTCTGCAGCATCGGCGAGGCCATCAAGGAGCACGGCGACCTGGTGCGCCGCTACCTGGGCACCGTGGTACCCTATAAGGATAACTTCTACGCCGCGCTGAACAGCGCCGTCTTCAGCGACGGCTCGTTTGTCTACATACCCCGCGGCGTGCGCTGCCCCATGGAGCTGAGCAGCTACTTCCGCATCAACGCCCGCAACACCGGCCAGTTCGAGCGCACGCTCATCGTGGCCGACGACGACAGCTACGTCAGCTACCTGGAGGGCTGCACCGCCCCCATGCGCGACGAGAACCAGCTGCACGCCGCTATCGTTGAGATAGTGGTGATGAACCGTGCCGAGGTGAAGTACTCTACGGTGCAGAACTGGTACCCCGGCGATGAGCAGGGGCGCGGCGGCGTGCTGAACCTGGTGACGAAGCGCGGCGACCTGCGCGGCACCGACTCGAAGCTCTCGTGGACACAGGTGGAGACGGGCAGCGCCATCACATGGAAGTACCCGTCGTGCATACTGCGCGGCGACGGCTCGCAGGCTGAGTTCTACAGCGTGGCCGTGACGAACAACTATCAGGAGGCCGACACGGGCACGAAGATGATACACCTGGGCCGAAACACGCGGAGCACCATCATCTCAAAGGGCATCTCCGCAGGACACTCGCAGAACTCATACCGCGGACTGGTGCGCGCTGCCGCCACGGCCGAGAACGCCCGCAACTACTCGTCGTGCGACTCGCTGCTTCTGGGCTCGGACTGCGGTGCCCATACCTTCCCCTACATGGACGTGAAGAACCCCACGGCCATCTTCGAGCACGAGGCCACGACGAGCAAGATCAGCGAGGACCAGCTCTTCTACTGCCAGCAGCGCGGCATCAGCACCGAGCAGGCCGTGAGCCTCATCGTGGGCGGCTATGCCCGCGAGGTGCTGCAGAAGCTGCCCATGGAGTTTGCCGTCGAGGCACAGAAGCTGCTCAGCGTGTCGTTAGAAGGCACGGTGGGCTGAGCAAGGTCAGCGGGAGCCATTCCGCTGACCTGACTCCTCGTGCGCGCGTATATATATACGCGCGCGCGTGAGCGATTTTTTGGTTGCACCGGGACTGTTTTTTTGGTTGCACCGGGACTGTACATCTATATTTTTGTGCAAATTATCTATATTGCACCGGCGTTCATTTTGGTTGCACCGAGACTGAGTATCAGGTGGTTACGAATCGTAAAAATTTTGGTTGCACCGAAAATATCTATATTTTTATCTATATTTGGGCTGGGAAAAAGGGAAATTGAGAAAATGAGAAATGGGTTGTTCTTGTACCCAATTCTG
>DGHX01000098.1:13397-13725 GCA_002392835.1 Prevotella sp. UBA3837
CCTGTGCTGCGGGCAAGGCGGCAGCTGCTCCCCTCCCTTGTAGGGGAGGGGTCGGGGGTGGGGTCAGTAACTTCATTTCTGCCATTTTTGTGGTACATCATAGAAATTGAGAAAATGAGAGATTGAGAAATTGAGAAAAACGCACTACTCAAAAACGTCCCAGGGCCTGGGACGTTTCTGTGTGGGCCGCTCATGAAAAAAAGCGAGCCACTTTTTTCAAAAAGCGGGCCGCTTTTTAAAAAAAGGAGGCCGCTTTTTCAGCAAAACAACTTGTATTGTCAGTCCGTTCGGTTTTCGGCTATTCTCCCTCCACCTTCCACCCGTCACC
>DGHX01000151.1:0-627 GCA_002392835.1 Prevotella sp. UBA3837
CGCTTCGCTTGCGAAGAACTCCCTCTAACTCCCTTTAACTCCTTTAACTCCCCAATGTTGAGCGAATGCGAAACTTGAAATATTAATATGATCATCCGCAATAATACCACTAAAAAGACAGCGTTGCGGTCTTTTTTGTGGTATTATTGCGGGTAATCATTAAATTTTTTTTGGCCCAAAAATCCTACACTCCTACACTGCGCACTGAGTATCTGCATGTTACGAGTGTAGAATGGTGTAAGATAGTGTAAGATGCGTGTAAGATAGTGTAAGATAGTGTAAGATGTGTGCAGGATGGAACAACGGCCCGACAAGAACAATCAGCGGGCCGGAAAAATTTGTCCCAGGGCCTGGGACAAAAATTTGCGGGCCGCATTTTTTTCTGGGAAAGCTCCTTTTTAAGCTCCGCAGGCTCCGCTTGCACGGACGGGCAGATGCCGTACACACATCTTACACGAACCCACATGCATCTTACACTATTCTACACTATCCTACACCATTCTACACCATCTTACACTCCTAACTGCCTGTATCACAGCGGCCAGTGTAAGAGTGTAGGATTTTTGCGGCAAAAAAAAATCAAACCACGGTTGAAAAGCTCAGAAGGGGCGGCAGAGTACAGCCGGG
>DGHX01000151.1:694-7492 GCA_002392835.1 Prevotella sp. UBA3837
GGCTGTACTCTGCCGCCCCTTCGGGGCTTTCTCAACCATACCGGTCGAAAAAACTAGCAACTATTGTTACTGCGAAGCCCTTGACGGAGCACCGTTAGTTCAACAAAGGACTCAGGCGTTCTTCAATCCCATTCAATCGATCTGCGTAGTCCCCCAACTCGAATTGGAGCGCTTCGGCCTCCTGCCTACTGGTTATGTCATCTATCCTCGTAAACATACCTTGTAGCTGAGTGCTTATTTCCTCGAGATAGTTCTCAGACACCCACACAGCGATATTCGAGGTGTTGGGCGACTGGTCTTTAATACCTTTAATCATATCCTGCAACTTACTCACTTTGTCACAACACACCTCCGTGCGTTGTTGCAGGTACTTTTTGTCTGCGTCCGGGTTATACTGAATCAAGTGCATGTTGGCCTGCAGTGCGCTTACATCCGCCTGGATGCCAAGCAAAGTCGTCAGCGCTTCGTCTTTCTGCTGCTTGTTGCTGACATTATTGATGTCCGTCTCCACCTGGCTGATGCGCTGCGTCAGCTGGTTCCACATGCCGTATGCCTCAGCACAGTCGTTGCTGGTGGGCTCGCCTTGCAGGCTGAGCTTCTCCTGCAGGACAAGCCCCAGTTGCTCATGATCTGCCTTGATAGACGTGAGCCGAACCTTCAGATCCCGCTGCAAGTTCTCCTTCACCACCTGCTTCACGAGCAGCGTGACGTCGGCGATGGTAAGCTCGCCGTCGTAGTTCATGTCGCCAAGCACCTCCTGAACGTCGGTGGGTGTGGTGACGCCGAGGACGAGGTCTTTCAGTTGCAGCACGTCGGCCATGCTGAGCACGGCGTCGTTGTTCACGTCTCCCTTCAGTGTGACGGTGCCGGTGAAGTAGCCCGGGTTGCCGTCAGCATCAGGATGGGCGTAGGCAGCGTCCATGTTGCCTTCGTCCCATGCTGTGCCCGCGCCGCCCACGAGGCTGTAGCAGCTCAGGAACATATGCTCAGACTGTAGCTGCTTTCCGTTGTTCTGTGCCACCAGTGCCCAGTCGGTGTCGGCTAAGATGGTGGTGAGTGCATCGCACCCGGCAAACATAGCCTTCATATTCGTCACGTTAGCCGTGTTGAAGCCCCACACATTGAGCGTCACCAGTTTCTTGCAGTCGGCGAACATCTGTGGCATCGTCTCCACCTTTTCGGTGTTGAAGTGTGAGAGGTCTATGTTCTCCAGGTTATGGCAGTTCGAGAACATGCTGTTCATGTTTGTCACGTTCTCTGTGTTCAGGTTCTGCATGCCCTCTATCGACGTCAGGTTTCGCATGTCGTAGAACATGACTTCCGTGCTTTTAAGCCCGTGATAGCCGGCGAAGCTGTCGTCGAACACCACCTTGGTAATAGATCCGGCCTTGGGATTGGTTCCGTCGCGCCAGCTTTCGTCGTTTGCGTCTCTCCACCCCCATGTGTCATCGTAGCCATAGTAGATGTCATTCGTGAGGTTCTCCATCTGCGTTGCCTCCATCCTGCTGTCGTAGCGGAAGGTGAGGGTCTGGCCGCTGAGCACGGCGTAGGGCTTGGCCAGGGTGAAGTAGCCGGGGTTGCCGTCAGCGTCGGGATGGGCGTAGGCGGCGTCTATATGGCTGCCGTCATACGTTGTGCCGTTGCCGCCCACGAGGCTGGTGCAGCCGAGGAACATGTTGCCAGAATTAAGTCCTTCCTGCTGCAAGAAGTCGGCTGTGCAGTAGATGGTCTTCAGGGCACCGCAGGCGTCGAACATGCCAACTGTACTTCTCACCTTGTCGGTATTCAGGCTGGTGAGGTCTGCTACCACTAACGAAGGGCACAGCTGGAACATACCCGCCATGACGATGACGTTCTCCGTGTTCAGACGGTCGAGGTGCATGACGTTGGTCAGCTTAGTCAAACCATAGAACATGCGATTGGTGCTCTCCAGCCCGTCGTAGTCGGCAAACGACTCGTCGAAGTCAACGGTGGTGATAGTGGCATTATCATGCCAATCCGGCTGATCATTCCAAGGCAGGTCATAAATCCTCGCCCCCTGGCGCCTGCCCTTCTGGTCATCGTAGTAGAAGGTCAGCTTCTGTTCGTTGCCGCTGAGCACAGCGTATGGCTCGTCGGCGGTGAAGTAGCCGGTGGTGGGGTTGGCCATCTCGATGCCTTTCTGGTCTGCATTATAGTTTTTCAGTTGTGTACATAAACCGAACATCTCACTACCCGAGACGCCATCCCGGTTCCAGTCATCATTGCACCGTATCTTGCTGAGGCTTTGACAATAGTTGAACATAAAATCCATATACGTTACGTTCGACGTATCGAAATGTCGTAAGTCGAGTTCTTTCAGATTAATGCAAAAGTTAAACATACTCGACATGTACTTCACGTTCTCGGTATTCAGATTCTGCAAGCCCTCTATCGATTCGATACTCCGGAAGCCATCGAAGAAGTGGCTCAGGTCGGTCAGCTCATGGCAGTCGGCGAAGCTGTCGTCAATCACCAACTCGGTAATAGTTGCCGCTGGACTATCATTTAATGTGTACCAGCCCTTCCCTTTGGCGTCATAGACGGTATTTCCCTGCTGCCCCTGCCTGAAACTCTTCAGGTCGTCGTAGTAGAAGGTGCAGTTGGGATTATTGAATACCGCATAAGCCTGCTTCACTCCCGAGAGGTAGCCGGGGGAGGCTTCTCCCTGGTCGATGTGGGCGGCGAGGGCGTCGAACCCCAGCGAGCCGCAGGCCGTGCCGTGACTGCCCACGAGGCTGATGCAGCCTGCGAACATGCTGGTACTGGTACTTTCTGTTACACCCTGCGTTGTCCAAAGGTCGCCCACGATGATGGTCTTCAGGCTGCCGCATATCCAGAACATTTTGCTCATGTTGGTGACCTGCCGCGTGTCCAGCGACGAGAGGTCGAGCTCCGTCAGCGAGTAGCAGCAGGAGAACATGGATTCCATGTCCGTGACATTCGTCGTCACCAGGTGGTCGAGGTGTCTGACCTCCTTGAGGTTCGACAGACCATTGAATAGTCCATGCAGCGAGGTCATCCCGTCGTAGTCGGCAAAACTCTCGTCGAAGTCAACGGCAGTGATGCTCGTGTTGTTGTCCCACGCCTGTTTATCGGTAGCCGCCGGATTGACGTCGTACACCGTCCCCGCCAGCCTTTTGCGCTTCTGCTTGTCGTAGTAGAAGGTCATCGTGCCCTCGTCGTCGAGCACGGCGTAGGGTTCGGGGAGGATGTCGATCTTCACAGAGTCGTAGACGATGGTCCTGTCAGTGCCTTCCCCTACACACACCGCCTTTACTTCTTGGTCATAGTATGCGCCCTCGGGTGATATGAACTGCGAGCCTGACGATGTGTTGACCCTGCCGATGCCCTGGATGGGGCTGTGCCACCAGCCGAAACCGTTTTCGCCCTGATGGGCAATCTCTGCCCTCAGAGTGGCATTCAGCACACTGATGCTGGCATTCGACGCTCCGGTAATGGCGTATGCATTCTCCTCAGGAGTGCCATATCCCTGCTGGGAGTCGGAAGCCTGTGCAAAGGCCTTTACCGTGCAGTCCTGTATGGTAAGCGTGTAGCCACCGTTAATCATGATGGCGGTGCCATCGAACATACTACCTACTTTGAGCGAGCCGTCGCCTTTGATGGTGCAGTGTTGGTTGACGATGATGCCCATCTTGCAGGGTATCTCGTTGTCGCCCTCCAGGACGATGGTCACCGGTGCGTCCAGCTCCAGGCCTACATCCGCCATGACCTCGTCGAACCTGACGTTGGCCAGCGTCAGCGTGTAGGTAGCGGGGTCGAAGGTCACCATGCCCTGACTCACCACATTGAAGCCACCGTCCATGCTGATATCCGTATAGTTGTCTGCAGTGAGCTGCACGCCGCCGATCTTCACGTCGTACACGGTGTCGATGAACGACAGGTCGTAATGCAGTTGGTTGCCGCCAGCGTAATAGCATTTCTGGGCGCTGTTCCACTCGGCGCTGCTGTCCAGCCGTGTGCCGTTCTGCAGCTGCACAGCATTGGCTTGCACCGGGATGTAGACATCCTGGATGTTGAGTGTAGCACCGTCGAGCGTCAGGTTGCCGTTCTCTACACGTACTCCCCATATCCAGTCGTTTGAGCGGTTGCTCTTTAGGGTCACCTCGCAGTCCTTCAGGGTGAGGTCGCCGCTGCTGACATAGATGAGTTCGCCAAGGTTTGCTGCTTTCTCCACATGCAGCTTGCCTGACGCATCGTTGCCTTCGATGGTCAGCGCCGTTGTGCTCTGAATGACACAGTCGTCGCTGCCGGCCACGCTGTTCTTAATCACGTTTTCTCCTACGAGCACAATCTTCAGCCCCTCGATATCTGAGGTGATGGGACTCGGATAAGCTGTGAGAGCCGTGGTGAGGTCGATGGTGGCGTTGGTGAGCGTCAGCGTCTTGTTACTATGGCTGTAGGTCACCGTGCCAGCAGTCACGCTCTCGATGTTCTCAAGGTGCGCACTGTTCTCACTCGTCACCTGCGTGCCTGCTATCCACAGGTTGTAGAAGAGAACCGACTCCTCCGCCCAGCCTGAGGCCGTGGCGAGGATGGCCATCATCGTGGCCAGGAAAAATCTTAGTCGTTTCATAGCTGTACTATATTTATATTCATTGTTTTCGGGTGTCAAAGGGAGGGGCTGGCATGCAGCTGTCGTGCACACACAGATATTGCGTGGCAAAGTTAGGCATTAATGGCGAAAAAGGCTTGTATATTTACGTCAAAATCTTGTCGATTTACGACATTATGCTGATTTTTGCAAGAAAATGGGGGACGGGAATGGGGTTTAAATGCCTGCGGCTACCACAGGGGAACTTTCACGGCAATGGACGTGAAGATTTTCTTTTCTGCCTGCGGCGCCGCAGGCAAAAGGCATTCACGGTCATTCGCGTGGCGCAACGGCATGCTACCGCCTCAGCCCCCTCACGTACTCGGTGGGACTGACGCCGCAGACGCGCCGGAAGACATGCGAGAAATGGGCGGAATCAGAATAGCCGCAGTGCATAGCCACCTCGGTCATGTTATATTGGGGACACTCCTCGAGCAGACGGCGCGCCAGTGCCATGCGCCGCGCCACGATATAGGTGGAGGGGGCGTCGTCGGCCTCTGCACGCAGCTTGCGCGCCAGCTGCACCACACTCATGTTCATCTGCGAGGCCACGGCGGTGACGCGCAGCTCGTCGCGGCCCATCAGCTCGTCGATGACAGCATTGAGACGGGTGATGAAGGGAGTGAGAGACTGGTCAGCCTCTTCCATTGTGGGGTTTGCGCCTTGTGGGGTAGCAGCCGGAGCCTCTGCCGAAGCGTATGAGGTAACCGCCTCCCCTCCCTCGGGGAGGGGCTGGGGGTGGGCCTTCAGCCTCCTCCTCATCTCCAGCAGCTTCTCTATGCGCAGGCGGAGCTCGTCGGCGTGGAAGGGCTTCGTCAGGTAGGCGTCGGCGCCGGCGGCGATGCCCTGCAGGCGGTCGTCGTCGGTGACGCGGGCGGTGATGATGATGACGGGGATATGGTCGGTGACGAAGTTCGCCCGAATGCGGCGGCACAGCTCCAGGCCGTCCATGGCTGGCATCACCACGTCGGTGACGATGACGTCGGGCACCAGCTCCTCGGCCTTCGCCACGCCCTCGGCACCGTCGGCGGCATACACCACCTCATAGTCAGGCTGCAGCACGCTGCCAATGTACTCCGCCACGTCGCGGTTGTCCTCCACCACGAGCACGCGCAGCACGCTGGCAGCAGCCTCCTCCTCGCTGGCTGCCGCCTCCTCTTCGGTGGGTGGGGGGGATAACTTTTCTTTTTCTCCCGGAATAACAGGGGTGGAAGGACTAGTAGAACTAGTAGAACTAGTAGGACTAGTAGGACTAGTAAGACTAGTAGAACTAGTAATACTAGCAGGACTAGCAGAACCAGCATCAGCGGCTGTTGCTGCTATGCCCCTCTGCCTCAGCGGCATGGTCAGGGTGAAGGCGGAGCCCTGGCCCAGGGTGCTCTCGGCGCTGATGTCGGCATGCGAGGCGATGGCCATCTCGCGACAGAAGGCCAGGCCCACGCCCGAGCCTGGAGCGGTGGGGGTGTGGCGGCTCTGGTAGAACGGCTCGAAGATGTGGGGCAGGTCGTCGGGGTGTATGCCCCGCCCGGTGTCGCTCACGGTGAGCTTCAGCTGCCGGTCCTGCTGGCGGACGCTGAGCACGATGCTGCCCCCGGGCGGTGTGTATTTCAGGGCGTTGCCCAGCAGGTTGTCGACCACCTTCTGCACGTAGTCGGCCACGTGGTCGGCGACGATCTCCGTCGGCTCGGCCTGCATGGTGAGCGTCACACCCTGTTGGCGCGCCTGCTGCTGGTGGTTCTCCACGAGCATCGTCAGCAGGGGCACGACATCGGTGCGCTCCCAGCGGGCGTCGCCCACCGCTGCCTTCACCTTTGCTATGTCGAGCAGCTGGTTCACCAGCGTCAGCAGCTGGTCGGCATTACGCACGATGGGGGTTATGCCCTGCTGCTCGGCCAAGCCCCGTATGACGGTCAGCGGCGTGCGGAACTCATGGGTGATGTTGGTGAAGAACTCCTCGCGCACCGCCTGCAGCCGCCGGATGGTCTTCACCGTGCGGTTACGGGTGCGGATGGCATAGACGAGTGCCGCGATGACGGCTATGGACAGCAGTCCTACGAGCAGGAAAGCGCTGATGATGAGGCGTTTCTGCCGCCGCTCCTGGCTGTTCTCGTCCTGCAGCTCGGTGTTGCGCAGCTCGGCGTTGGCACGGCTCAGCACAGCGTGCA
>DGHX01000160.1:0-3397 GCA_002392835.1 Prevotella sp. UBA3837
CCACTCGCACTTGCCGTACTGGCGGTCGCGCGTGGTGCCGGCCTCATCGCTCACAATGGCCTGGCGGCTCTTCGTCAGGCGGTTGAAAAGGGTGCTCTTCCCCACATTGGGGCGACCCACAATGGCTACTAAGTTTGGCATAATCGTGCAATTTTGCTGCAAAGATACTCATTTTTTTTCGCTTTACACCGCTTTTTGCCGAATTATTTGCTGTTTCCAATAATTCTTCTTATCTTTGTAGCCTCAAAACCTGCACTGCTATGACAACAAAGAAACTCTTTTTACTGCTGACGCTGCTGGCACTGAGCTTCACTGCCAGCGCCAACGACGGAGTGTACTATGTGAACGGCAGCCACCTGGTGCCGCTGCAGGAGAACGACATCGCCGTGGCGCGCGAGGTGCTCACCATCAGCCTCGACGACGACGGCTACGCCAGCGTCGACGTGCTCTACGAGCTGGACAACCGCGGCCGCGAGAAGACCATCGACATGGGCTTCGAGGCCAGCTTGCCCTACAACAGCGGCGACGAATTCTCGCCACAGGGCATACACCCCCGCATCAAGGACTTCACCGTCAGCGTGAACGGCCAGGCACTCAGCCACCGCAACGGCGTGGTGCGCGGCTCGGTCGACGGCGAGCCCTCCGACTTCCGCCAGCTGAACCTGAAGCAGTGGCACTTCCTGGGGAAGGAGGCCTTCGAGGACGGCATCTACCAGGTCACCAACGGCCGCGATACCATCAGCTCCGTGGCCTACGCCTACTATTTCAAGGCCACCTTCAAGCCCGGCAAGAACATCGTGCACCACACCTACCGCTACCAGATGTCGAACGGCGTGGGGCGTGCCTTCGAGGTGCCCTACTGGTTGACGCCCATCACGCGGTGGGCCAACCACCAGGTCGACGACTTCACCCTGCGCATCTGTGCCAACAACACCGCCAAGCACTTCTATGTGCTCGACGACGCCTTGCAGCGCGCTGCCTTCAAGGTGACAAGCGGCAAGGGCAAGGTACGCACGGGAGTGGTCTACGACACACGCCACTACACCGAGGTGTCGCTGCGCAATGCCACCGTGGAGTGCCACATCAGCAACTTCAAGCCCGAGGAGGAAATCAGCATCAACTCGGCCGACCAGCTGTACCTGGCAAAGGAGGACCCCAATGCCGACATCGCCTGCTTCTACGACCGCGCCTACGTCACCATGTTCTTCTTCGACGAGAGGGTGTCGTACCGGAAGTTCTACGGACGCGAGGCCAACGGGCTGGCCGAGCAGGAGGAGCTGGAGAAGCGCATCTACCGCAACCTGCCCTACGCCAACCGCGGCTATGTGTTCAAAGACGCGCGCCTGCAGCGCTACTTCAGCTCGAAGTGGTGGTACATGCCCGACGAGCAGTGGCAGCTGTCGGACGCCGACTTCCAGCAGGTGGACCGCATGTACATCGATGAATTCGGAAAGTAAAAACCATATAAAACAAAAGCGAACTATGACCATGATGCGACAACTTTTTCTGCTGCTGGCCCTGATGGTAGGGCTGGCCGCCAGTGCACAGGATGTGGAGGCCCTCTACGATGAGGGTAAGGCGCTCTACGACAAGAAGGACTACAAGGCAGCCATACAGAAGCTGTTGCCCGCTGCCCAGCAGGGGCACAAGAAGGCACAGTACCGCATGGGCCGCTGCTACGACAAGGGCTACGGCGTGCTGGAGGATAACGACAAGGCCTTCAGCTGGTATCAGAAGTCGGCCCAGCAGGGTTACTACAAGGCCGAATATCAGATGGCCCGCTGCTACATAAAGGGCAAGGGCGTCACTCCTAACGACCAGAAGGCGCTCGAGTGGGTGAAGAAAGCCATCGGCGGCAAGAAACACGGCGCCGAGATGCTGCAGGAGATAAAGGACGAGGCAGCTGCCGGCGACAAGACCGACAAGAAGCTGCTGAAGCTGCTGGGGAAGTAGGCCTTATAAGTAGAACACCGCTTCGGGCCCCATGTTCAGCAGCAGGTCGAGGATGCTGAGGTTGGGCAGGAAGCCGTGGCGGCTGCTGAACACCTGGTAGTAGGGGCGGGGCTGGAAGGTGGCATCGGGAAGCGGCTGCTTGGGACGGATGGCGTAACGGAAGTCGGACAGCTGCTCCTGCTGACGTGGTGCTCCGTCGCCCCCTTTAATATAATAATGTGTAAGGCTGACGTCGGGCGTGATGTCGAGCAGTTCGCACATCTTGCTGCGAATGGCCTCGTTGAAGTCGAGCAGACGCTCCCAGCGGTGCTCGAAGAAGAAGGGGCGCAGGTCGTCCTCGTAGTATTCCAGGAAAGGGGAGTCGCCGTAGGCTGAGGTGATGGCCTGCCAGTGCTGGTGGCGCCAGTTGCCGTGGTCGCTGAGCAGCAGGTTGCCCACCAAGGCTGACTGCCCCCCGCCGTCGGCATGCACCACAGGCACGGTGAGCGTCTGCACGCCCTGCGCGGTGGCTATGCAGCAGCGGTTGCGGTAGGTCTGCTTAACAAAGCTCTCGCAGGCCTCTATCAGCACATGGTCGTGCCGGTACAGCTTTTGGTACCACTGCACGGGGCCGAAATAAGTGGTGGAGAGAAGGGCGGTCATGAGTATTTCCGGGATGGCGGGGATTTTCGGGATGGCGGTATTTCGGTATAGCGGTATTTCGGTATAGCGGTGTTTCGGTATACCGTTGTTTTTATAGTTTCAGCAGCAGGCGGTAGTGGCGCCATCCGCGCCAGAGGGGCTCGGCGGGGTCGTGGCTGTAGACGATGGCTGTGACGCGGCCTATGATGAGCTGCTCGGGAATGAAGCCCAGCGTGCGCGAGTCGAGGGTGTTGGCGGGCCCTATGGCCTCCATCCAGTAGCTGTCGTGCTCGGCGCAGTTCACGCGGCCGGGTACCACGGCGCTCCACTCGCTGCTGTTGCCGTCGGCTGCGGTGTGGCCGTCCGTACCGTCGGTGGTGACCATGTCGCCTGGCACCGCCTTGCAGCGGGCTATGAGCACCTCGCTGGTGTTCCGCGGGTTCTCGAAGGCCACGATGTCGCCTCGCTCCACGGGCTGCCGGGCTATGCGCGTATAGCCGAAGAGTCCCTCGTCGCTGCCCACGCGCAGACCGTAGCTCCAGCGGTTCACCAGCACGCGGTCGCCGCTGCAGAACAACGGCGACAGCCCTTCGCCCTCGACGGTGCAGATGGTGAAAGCGAAGGCCCTGATGGCCAGCATGATCAGCAGCGCGGCTGCCAGGGCCAGTAGGAAGCGTAGGGTCTTTAGCATGGTTCTTTGTTCAGGCAGGGGCCGGCCGGGGCTACTTGATGTTGCTGACCGAGCGGAACAGGCGTCCCCAGCGTATGCCGCCGGAGAAGAGGCCGCGGTCGGGGTCGCTGCTCCACCAGATGAAGATGGGCT
>DGHX01000160.1:3467-9246 GCA_002392835.1 Prevotella sp. UBA3837
CGAAGCCCCAGTAGCGCGAGTCGGCTGAGTTGTGGCGGTTGTCGCCCATCATCCAGTAGTAGTCCAGCTTGAAGGTGTAGCTGGTGGCCTCCTGGTCGTTGATGTATATCTTTCCGTCGGCCTTCACCTCGAGCTTGTTGCCCTCGTAGGCCCTGATGCAGCGCTCGTAGACGGGCAGGTTCTCCAGTGTGAGGTCTATGCTCTCGCCCTTCTTCGGAATCCAGATGGGTCCGTAGTTGTCGCGTGTCCAGTGCATGTTTCCGTTCTGCGGGTACACGCGTCGGCTGTCGCCGTCGGGTGCTGTGGTGTTCAGTGCGACGCTCTCCACCAGGTCGGTGCGCAGCTCCAGTGCGGCCTTCACCTGCTTGGTGAGGGGCATGGCCTCTACGACGGTGCGGCGGGTGAAGCGAATGTCGTCCTTCTGCGTTCCGGGGGGATAGCCCAGGTCCTCGCAAGTGATGCCCTGCTCCTTCATGAAGTCGTTGGTGAGCACTGCACCCTCGCGGAACACCACGGTGTGCGCATACTGCACCAGCTCGGGCTCCTTGTTGGCCACGCCGTCCAGATAGACGGTCCGGTTCTTTATCTGCAGCGTCTGTCCGGGCAGTCCCACGCAGCGCTTCACGTAGTTCTCGCGGCGGTCGGTGGGTCGCGTCTTGATGTCGCCAAACTGGTGCCAGTTGTTCTTGATGGCTGTCTTGCCGCTGTTGTAGATGTCGCTGAAGAATTTCAGGCGCTGCATGGCGGGCATGGAGTCGAGCAGCTCCTCCATGTTGGTGGGCAGGGGCCCCCATGCCTGCTGGTAGACGTCGTAGCCCAGCTCATAGCACATCTCGTAGTAGCGTGTCTGGTAGGGCAGCTCGGTGCAGATGGTGTCGCCGGCGGGATAGTTGAACACCACGATGTCGTTCAGCTCCACATGTCCCAGTCCGCTGACGCGCCGGTAGTCCCAGTGCGGCCATTCTATGTATGACTGCAGCCCTCCTATGGGCAGCGTGTGCTGCGTCAGGGGCACGGTGAGGGGCGTCTGCGGTATGCGCGGCCCGTAGCTGAGCTTGCTCACGAAGAGGTAGTCGCCGGTGAGCAGCGACTTCTCAAGCGACGAGCTGGGGATGACGTAGTTCTGGAAGAAGAACTGGTTGATGAAGTACACGGCTACGAGTGCGAAGACGATGGCGTCGACCCACGACATGATGAAGCGTACGGGGCCCTCGCGGTCCTTCCACCACTGCCATTTTATTTTCTTGGTGATATATGCATCGAAGATGAAGGGCACGACGATGAGGCCCAGCCACGACTTCACCCAGTAGAGGAAGAGAAGGTAGAGCACGAGGACGATGATGAACTTCGCCCACTGCCACTTCATGTCAGGTTGTTTCTTTTCTTTCTTTCCCATAGTCTAAGCCCCCTAAGTCAGGGGATTGTGGGTCTGAACAAGCGTTTTTTCAGACCTTATATAAAATGAAACATCGGGTCTGCGCCTGTTCAGACCCCCATCCCCCTAACTTAGGGGTCCCATCATGTCGCTGATGGTGAGCAGTCCCTGGTGGCCGAGGGTGTACTCGGCAGCCAGCACGGCTCCCAGTGCGAAGCCCTTGCGGCTGTGTGCGTCGTGGGTGATGGTGATGATGTCGGCCTCCGAGTCGTAGCGCACGGTGTGTATGCCGGGCACCTCGCCGCGCCTTATGTGGTCTATGCGCAGCAGCTGCGGGTCGGTGGTGTCCTCGGCCCAGCCCGTCTTGCGGTCCAGCTCGTCCACTATCTGCTCTCCCAGGGTGATGGCCGTGCCGCTGGGGTGGTCGAGCTTGTGCACGTGGTGGGTCTCCTCCAGCTCCACGTCGTACTGCGGGAACTGGTTCATGATGCGTGCCAGGTAGCGGTTCACGGCGGAGAAGATGGCCACGCCAATGCTGAAGTTCGAGGCCCAGAAGAGGGTCTTGCCGCCTTCGGTGCACTGGCGGCGCACCTCGTCGCCGTGCTCCTGCATCCAGCCCGTGGAGCCGCTCACCACCTTCACGCCGTGTGCCCATGCCTTTAGGTAGTTGGCGTAGGCGGCCTGCGGTGCGGTGAACTCAATGGCCACGTCGGCACTGGCGAAGCGCTCGCTGTCGAACTCCTCGGGGTTGTCGATGTCAATGATGCTCACAATTTCGTGGCCCCGGCTGATGGCTATCTGCTCTATCATCTTGCCCATCTTGCCGTAGCCTATTAATGCTATTTTCATCTTACGTAAGAATTAATTCGAGTGCAAAGGTACTAAAGAGTTGGGAGTTAGGGGGTAGGAGTTAGGAGTTTTTTCTCGCGTATTAATCATTTTTAACTCCTAACTCCTCACTCCAAACTCCTCACTCCACCGTCACCGACTTGGCGAGGTTGCGCGGCTGGTCGACGTTCTTTCCCTTGCACACTGCCACATGATAGGCCAGCAGCTGCAGGGGTATGGTGGCCACGAGGGGCTCGAGGCACTCCAGCACGTCGGGCAGCTCTATCACCTCGTCGGCAATGCGGGCTATGGTGTCGTCGCCCTTGCTGACGAGGGCGATGACGCGCCCCTGGCGGGCTTTGATCTCCTGGATGTTCGAGAGCACCTTCTCGTACATGGCGTTGTGGGTGGCAATGACCACCACGGGCATGTCGCTGTCGATGAGGGCTATTGGGCCGTGCTTCATCTCGGCGGCGGGGTACCCCTCGGCGTGTATGTAGCTTATCTCCTTCAGCTTCAGCGCTCCCTCCAGGGCCACGGGGTAGCTGTAGCCTCGGCCCAGGTAGAGGAAGTTGTGGGCGTAGGTGAAGGTGCGGGCCAGCTCCCTGACGCGGTCGTTGGTCTGCAGCACCTCTTCTATGACCTTGGGAATGCGGCTCAGCTCTTTCACCACGCGCAGGTATTCCTGTCGGTCTATGGTGCCCTTGGCCTCGCCCAGTGCCAGCGCGAACATGATGAGCACGGTCACCTGTCCGGTGAAGGCCTTCGTCGAGGCCACGCCAATCTCAGGCCCCACGTGTATGTAGGTTCCGGTGTCGGTGGCGCGCGGTATGCTGCTGCCGATGGCGTTGCAGATGCCGTAGATGAAGGCGCCCTTCTCCTTGGCCAGCTGCACGGCGGCCAGCGTGTCGGCCGTCTCGCCGCTCTGCGAGATGGCTATCACCACGTCGTCCTTGCTCACCACGGGGTTGCGGTATCGGAATTCCGAGGCGTACTCCACCTCGCAGGGTATGCGGCACATGGTCTCTATGACCTGCTTGCCTATGAGCCCGGCATGCCAGCTGGTGCCGCAAGCCACGATGACGATGCGCTTGGCCTGCAGCAGCTGGCGGCGGTAGTCGATGAGCGCCGATAGGGTGACGTGGTCGCCCTCCACGTTGATGCGGCCGCGCATGCAGTTCGTCAGGCACTCCGGCTGCTCGAATATCTCCTTCAGCATGAAGTGTGGGTAGCCGCCTTTCTCTATCTGGCCCAGGTCAATGTCCACCTGCTTCACGGCCAGCTCCTGCTCCTCGCCCAGGATGCTCATCACGCGCGGCTCCTCGCCCAGGCGTATCACGGCGATGTTGCCATCCTCCAGGTACACCACCTTCTTCGTATATTCGATGATGGGGCTGGCGTCGCTGCCCAGGAAGAACTCGCCGTCGCCGATGCCCACCACCAGTGGGCTCTGCTTGCGGGCGGCGATGATCTGCGTGGGGTCGCGGCGGTCGACGATGGCGATGGCGTAGGCACCGATGACCTGGTAGAGGGCCACCTGCACGGCCTCGAGCAGCGGCAGCTGCTTCTTCACCATGATGTACTCCACCAGCTGCACCAGCACCTCGGTGTCGGTGTCGCTGCGGAACTCGACACCCTTCTGCAGCAGTTTCTGCTTGATGTCGGCATAGTTCTCGATGATGCCGTTGTGAATGATGGCCAGGTTGTGGCTCTGCGAGTAGTGGGGGTGAGCATTGCGGCTCGACGGCTCGCCGTGGGTGGCCCACCGCGTGTGGGCGATGCCTATGCAGCCCGACACGTCCTTGTCGGAGCAGTACTCCGTCAGGTTGTCAACCTTGCCTTTCGTCTTGTACACGTTCAGCTCGCCCTGGGGGTTGATGAGCGCCACGCCGGCCGAGTCGTAGCCGCGGTACTCCAGGCGCCGCAGACCTTTGATGAGAATGGGGAAGGCCTCTTGCTTCCCGATGTAGCCTACTATTCCACACATAATATTTTTCTGTTATGTCCCAAGCCTCGCATGTGGAGAGTGATCCTTTTTACTCCAAACATGCGGAACTAGAATCACGTTATATTATTGTTAAGTCGGTGCAAAGGTATTGCTTTTCTGCTAAATGACAAAACAATTTTGCGCAAAATTATTTGTAGGGGTAATAACTTTTTAGTACTTTTGCACTCACAAACCGCAGAAAAGGCATATATGGAAGAGCTGTTGCACTACGTGTGGAAACACAAGATGCTGCCCCTGGGCACACTCACCACCACCGACGGCCGCCAGGTGGAGGTGATAGACCCCGGCTTGCACAACCGCAATGCCGGGCCCGACTTCTTCAACGCGAAGGTGCGCATAGGCGGCACGCTGTGGGTGGGCAACGTTGAGCTGCACACGGCGTCGAGCCACTGGTACCAGCACGGCCACGACCGCGACGCGCGCTACAACAACGTGGTGCTGCACGTGGTGAGCGAGGCCGATGCCGACGTGCTGACCGAGGACCGCCACTACCTGCCCCAGCTGGTGCTGCAGGTGCCGCAGCAGGTGAAGGAGCACTACGAGGAGCTGCTGCATGCCGACCGCTACCCGCCCTGCTACCGCATCATACCCAGCCTGACGGCGCTGGTGAGGCACTCGTGGATGGCAGCCCTGCAGACCGAGCGCCTGGAGCAGAAGACGCAGGCCATCAGCCGGCGCGCAGAGCAAAGCCAGGGCTCGTGGGAGGACGCCTACTTCCAGACGCTGGCCCGCAACTTCGGCTTCGGCATCAACAGCGAGGCTTTCGAGCTGTGGGCACAGAGCATACCGCTGAGCGCTGTGGGCAAGCACCGCGACGACCTGTTCCAGGTGGAGGCCATCTTCATGGGGCAGGCGGGGCTGCTGGAGCCCGGGAGCGTGCCCGACCGCTACCGCGAGGCGGCACTCGCCGACGGCTACCTGACGCGGCTGCGCAATGAGTACCTCTACCTGCAGCACAAGTTCCAGCTGCAGCCCATCGACCACAAGCAGTGGCGATTCCTGCGGCTGAGGCCGCAGAACTTCCCATACATACGCATAGCCCAGCTGGCCACGCTCTACTACGAGCGGCGCACGTCGCTCAGCTCGCTGCTCGACTGCCGCACCGTGGACGAGCTGCGCACCCTGCTCAGCACGCACGTCACGCCCTACTGGGAGACGCACTACCTCTTCGGACCCGAGAGCGCACGCAGCAGCAAGCACCTCTCGCAGGCATCGGCCGACCTGCTCATCATCAACACCGCCATACCCATGCTCTTCGCCGTGGGACGACACCGGCAGAAGGAAGAGCTGTGCGACCGTTCCTTCGACCTGCTGGAGCAGATGAAGCCCGAGCGAAACCACATCGTCACGATGTGGGCAGAGTGCGGGCTGCAGGCCGACAACGCCGGCGACACGCAGGCACTCATACAGCTGAAGCGCGAATACTGCGACCGCCGCGACTGCCTGCGCTGCCGGTTCGGATACGAGTATCTGCGCGCTGCGCGATAAGGACAAACCCATGTTTTCCACTCTTTTAGTAACCATTAAAAAAACTTGGTATGATTAAGTTAGTGACCCCACCCCCGACC
>DGHX01000160.1:9401-16276 GCA_002392835.1 Prevotella sp. UBA3837
GGTCGGGGGTGGGGTCAGTGACTAAGTCCATTTGTACCAAGTTGTTTTTTAACGCTCACTTATAACAACCACAGATGACGCAGATGGCACAGATTTACAAACGATTAAAATCGCTTCGTGGCGATTTGAAAACGATAATAGATAAATGACCAAAGGCAAATACCACTTTGAGACCCGCATGGAGGTGCGCGACTATGAGTGCGACATCGAGGGCATCGTCAACAACGCACAGTACATACACTACTGCGAGCACACCCGCCACCTGTTCCTGAAGCAGTGCGGGCTGAGCTTCGCCGACATGCACCGCAAGGGCGTCGACGCCGTGGTGGCCCGCATGCAGCTGCAGTACAAGGTGCCGCTCAGGCCCGACGACGAGTTCATCTCGCGCCTCAGACTGGAGAAGGAGGGCATCAAGTACGTCTTCTACCAGGACATCTTCCGTGCCGCCGACGAGCAGCTCTGCTTCCGCGGCAAGATAGAGTTGGTGTGCCTGGTGGACGGACGCTTGGCCAACAGCCCCGACTACGACGAGGCCTTCAGAAAGTACATACAGCCATGAGCGAGCAAGAAATCTACTACACCATAGCCCTGACGCGCCTCACCGGCTTCAGCACCGCCACCGCCCTGCACCTGTACCGCGAGCTGGGCGGCGCACAGGCCGTTTACGAGCACCGGCGCGACATACGCCAGGTGATGCCCGATGCCAGCGACCGCCTCGCCGCCTCGCTGCAGCAGTGGGACGAGCCCCTGGTGCGGGCCGCGCAGGAGATGGAGTTCATGCAGAAGCACCATGTGCAGGCCCTCTGCCTGGGCAGCGACGGCTATCCCCTGCGCCTGAGCGAATGCCCCGACGCGCCACTGGTGCTCTATTACTTAGGCAACGCCCAGCTGAACCGCCGCCGCGTCATCAACATCGTGGGCACACGGCGATGCACCACCTACGGGCAGGACATCATCCGGCGCTTCGTCAGCGACCTGCGGCAGCAGTGCCCCGAGGTGCTCATCGTCAGCGGACTGGCCTACGGCATCGACATCTGTGCCCACCGCCACGCACTGGAGCAGGGACTCGACACCGTGGGCGTGCTGGCTCACGGGCTGGACGAGCTCTACCCGCCCCGGCACCGCGACACCGCCCGCCAGATGATAGGCCAGGGCGGACTGCTGACGGAGTACATGACCGAGACGGCGGCGGACAAGATGAACTTCGTGCGCCGCAACCGCATCGTGGCCGGCATCAGCGACGCCACCATCCTCGTGGAGAGCGCCGCCAAGGGCGGAGGGCTCATCACCTGCCGCATAGCACTGGACTACGACCGGGCGGTCTTCGCCTTCCCCGGCGCCGTAGGGGCTCCCTACAGCGAGGGCTGCAACAACCTCATACGCGACAACGGCGCACAGCTCATCACCTCGGCACAGGACTTCATCAACGCCATGGGGTGGCAGGGCGACGCACAGCTGCAGAAGGCAAAGAACGACGGCATAGAGCGCGACCTCTTCCCCAACCTCAGCCCCGACGAGCGGCGCGTGGCCGAAGCCCTCAGCAGCAGCGGCGACCTGCAGCTGAACCAGCTGGCCGTGAAGACCAACATCACCGTCGGACAGCTCACCGCCCTGCTCTTCCAACTGGAGATGAAGGGCGTGGTGCGCCCGCTGGCCGGAGGCACCTACCACCTGCTGAGCTGAGAAGCAGCCAAAAGTCCGTGCAATCCGCGTAATCTGTGGTTTTTATAAAGTAAAGTTCAGTACAGTTATCATGAAGCATAAGCAACCGGCCATCATGCTGCCCGAGGAGGGCTGCACCAGCGTGCTGCTGCACGCCTGCTGCGCACCGTGCAGCAGCGCCATCGTGGAGTGGATGGTGCAGAACGGCGTGCGCCCCACCATCTTCTACTACAACCCCAACATCTGGCCCCGCGAGGAGTACGACATCCGCAAGAACGAGAGCCAGCGACATGCCGAGAGCCTGGGCCTGACATGGATTGACGGCGACTACGACCACGATGCGTGGCGCTGCGGCGTGAGCGGCTTGGAGGGCGAGCCGGAGCGCGGACGCCGCTGCCAGCAGTGCTTCCGGCTGAGGCTGACGGCGGCGGCACAGCAGGCACGCCGGCTGGGACTGCGCTGGTTCACCACCACGCTGGCCTCGTCGCGCTGGAAGAGCATCGAGCAGATAACGCTGGCAGGGCAGCAGGCCGAGCAGGCCGTGCCTGAAACACGCTTCTGGGCACAGAACTGGCGAAAGGGCGGCCTCACCGACCGCCGGGCGCAGCTGCTGCGACAGTATGGCTTCTACAACCAGCGCTATTGCGGCTGCGAATTCAGCTTCAGGGCACAAAACCACCCTCTTTTGGGGCAGCAACCATAAAAAAACGGAAGAAAATGTTTGTACTTCAGCTTTTTTTCGTATCTTTGCACACATATTATTTATATTAAGCATAAACAAAGAGCAAAATGGCTGAAAGAAAAGTAAGGGTGCGCTTCGCACCCAGCCCCACGGGGCCACTTCATATCGGCGGTGTGCGCACCGCCCTTTACAACTATCTCTTCGCCCGCCAGCACGGCGGCGACCTGGTGTTCCGCATTGAGGACACCGACAGCACCCGCTTCGTGCCGGGCGCCGAGAACTACATCTTAGAGGCCTTCAAGTGGCTGGGCATCAAGTTCGACGAGGGCGTCAGCTTCGGCGGCGAATGCGGCCCCTACCGGCAGAGCGAGCGCCGCGACATATACAAGCACTACGTGCAGGAGCTGCTCAACGCCGGACGCGCCTACATAGCCTTCGACACTCCCGAGGAACTGGAGCGCGTGCGGCAGCACATACCCAACTTCCAGTACGACAGCCGCACCCGTCTGCACATGCGCAACTCGTTCACCATGAAGGCTTCTGAGGTGATGAGCTACCTGGAGCAGGGACGCCAGTATGTGGTGCGCTTCCGCGTGGACTCCGGGCAGGACATCGTGGTGGACGACATGATTCGCGGCGAGGTGCACGTGAAGAGCGACATCCTCGACGATAAGGTGCTCTACAAGAGCGCCGACCAGCTGCCCACCTACCACCTGGCAAACATCGTCGACGACCACCTGATGAACATCACCCACGTCATACGCGGAGAGGAGTGGCTGCCATCGGCACCGCTCCACGTGCTGCTCTACCAGGCCTTCGGCTGGCAGGACACCATGCCACGCTTCGCACACCTGCCGCTGCTGCTGAAGCCCGACGGCAAGGGCAAGCTCAGCAAGCGCGACGGCGACCGCCTGGGATTCCCCGTATTCCCCCTCGACTGGCACGGCACCGACAGCAAGACCGGCGAGCCCGTTTTCTGCAGCGGCTATCGCGAGCAGGGCTATTTCCCCGAGGCCGTCATCAACTTCCTGGCACTCTTGGGCTGGAACCCCGGCGGAGAGCAGGAGCTGTTCACACTCGACGAGCTGGTGCCGCTGTTCGACATCACGAAGTGCTCGAAGGCAGGAGCCAAGTTCGCCTACGAGAAGGGCATCTGGTTCAACCACGAGTACATGCTGAAGAAGAGCCCTGAGGAGATTGCCGCCCTGTGGGAGCCGGAGTGCCGCGAGCACGGCGTGAAGGACTCGCTGGAGCGCATCACGCAGGTGGTGGCCATGATGAAGGACCGCGTCAGCTTCGTCAAGGAGCTGTGGCCCCTGTGCTCCTTCTTCTTCCAGGCTCCCACGCAGTACGACGAGAAGACGGCGAAGAAGCGCTGGAAGGAGGACTCCGCCCAGCAGCTCACCGAGTTGTGCGCCGTGCTGCAGGACATTGACGACTTCTCGCTGCAGAACCAGGAGCAGGTGGTGCACGCCTGGATAGAGTCGAAGGGCTACAAGCTGGGCAACATCATGAACGCCTGGCGACTGGCACTCGTGGGCGAGGGCAAAGGCCCCGGCATGTTCGACATATCGGCCTTCCTCGGCAAGGAGGAGACCATCAGGCGGACAAAGCGGGCCATCGAGGTGCTAGCGGCCCCCCCTTCGGCCCCCGAGGGGGCTACAATAGACTAGCAGCTGATGGCCTACGAGTATCAGACTGCCGATCCGGTGCTTTACCCACTTCTGCTTGAGTTTGCACAGCATAATAGGAATAATCCCACTGAGGCAGAAAGCTTGTTATGGGAGTACCTTAGGGGTAGGGCACTGGGGGTGACGTTCAAGCGGCAGCATATCATAGGCGAATACATAGCAGACTTTGTCTGTCTGCCACATAAGTTGATAGTTGAACTGGACGGTAGACACCACCAATTGCCTCAACAGCAGGCCAACGACGCACAACGCACAGAATGGCTGGAGAGCAAGGGTTACAGAGTGATAAGATTTACGAATGAAGAAGTGTTTGGCAACATCAATAAGGTCTTGGAAACCATAGAAGAGAACTTATATGTCTGGACGAAGGTTTAAAACTATAGTTGCCCCCTCGGGGGCAGAAGGGGGGGGCTTAATGTACAACATCATCATCTACCTCTACCTGGCTGGCGTGGCCGTTTACAGCCTTTTCAATGAGAAGGTGCGGAAGATGTGGCGTGGCGAGCGCGCTGCCTTCGACGTGCTGCGACAGAAGGTGGAGCCGGGCGCCCGCTACGTGTGGTTCCACGCCGCCTCGCTGGGCGAGTTCGAGCAGGGACGGCCGCTGATGGAGCAGGTACGGCAGCGCCACCCCGAGCTGAAGATTCTGCTCACCTTCTTCTCGCCCTCGGGCTACGAGGTGCGCAAGAACTACGAGGGTGCCGACATCATCTGCTACCTGCCCTTAGACACCATACGCAACGCACGCCGATTCCTGCGGCTCATAAGGCCCGAGATGGCCTTCTTCATCAAGTACGAGTTCTGGTACAACTACCTGCACATACTGAAGCACCGCCACGTGCCCACCTACAGCGTGAGCAGCATCTTCCGAGAAGGACAGGTGTTCTTCCGCTGGTACGGCCGCCAGTACGGCCACGTGCTGAAGTGCTTCACCCACTTCTACGTGCAGAACGAGAAGAGCCGCGAGCTGCTCCACGGCATCGGCATCGACAACGTGAGCGTCGTCGGCGACACCCGCTTCGACCGCGTGCTGCAGATAAAACAAAAGCCAGCCCCCCTGTCCTCCCCCGAGGGGGACACTATAGACCTGCTCTTTGGAAACGATGCCAAAATCTTCGTAGCCGGCAGCAGCTGGCCCCCTGACGAGGACATCTTCATCCGCTACTTCCGCCAGCACCCCGAATGGAAGCTCATCATAGCCCCCCACGTCATCGGCGAAGACCACCTGCGCCAGATAGAGAATCAACTGGACGGCTGGCAAGTCCGCCGCCTCACCTCAATCGCCAAAACTATAGAAGCCCCCTCGGGGGCCGTAGGGGGGGCTTCGGCCGTAGGGGGGGCTTCGGCTCTCCTCATCGACTGCTTCGGCCTGCTGAGCAGCATCTACCGCTATGCCACGGTGTGCTATGTGGGCGGCGGCTTCGGCGTGAGCATCCACAACACGCTGGAGGCGGCCGTATGGGGCAAGCCCGTCGTCTTCGGACCGGAGAACAAGAAGTTCCAGGAGGCGCAGGGCCTGAAGGCCAGCGGCGGCGGCTTCGAGATCAGCGGCTACGACGACTTCGAGCGGCTGATGGACCGCTTCGCCGCCGATGCCGCCTTCACCGCCAGCGCCGGACAGAAGGCGGGTGCATACGTGGAGAGCCTGACGGGCGCCACAGAGAAGATACTGAGAGACGTGTTTAAGTGAAGAATGACCAACACAATGTGCAGTGCATGATGCAAGTGAAGACAGGAAAACCCCAGATAGTGACGCTGGCCCTCTGTGCCGCCATGCTCCTCGCCGTGCTGCTGATGCCGCTGGTGCAGGTGATGAGCTACCGGTGGGGGCTGGCCGAGCTGCCGCATAAGATAGGGCGGCTGGTAGACAGCGCCGCCGTGCAGGGCGTGGCCTTCGTGCTGCTGGCCCTGATGGTGCTGGCCCCCGTGGCCGTGGCCGTGGCCACCATGCTGAAGGGGCGCGCCGGCAAGGTGCTGCGCTGCACGCCCGCCGCAGCATCGCTGCTCCTGCTGCTGCCACTGATAGCCGGACGGCATGCCGCTCCCGCAGCAGGCCTGTGGGCCTACGTGCTGCTGGCAGTGGCCACCATAGCAGCCGACTATATCTTACATCGAAAGAATTCCTTTTAATTAACTTTATTATTAACCCATTAAAAACTGTATTATTATGGCTAACTTAACAAAAGAACAAATCAATCTCTACACCGTGATTGGTAGCGCAGTCCTCCTCGTCATCTGGCTGCTCATTCCTTCTATTTCAATGAAAGTGTTCGGCTTCGGCGACAGCTACGCCATGGTCAATGCCCTCAGCGGACTGGGTGTCGTCATGACGCTGATGATCATCCTGCTCTTCCTCTGCCCCCTCTACATCCTGCTTTATAGCTACAAGGAGAAGATGCCGGCTCTGAAGCCCATCTTTGTGCTCGACCGCAAGATTGCTGGCTTCGTGCTGGCTGGCCTGGCCCTGCTGTTCATCATCCTGCTCTTCGTGTTCAAGGTCGAAGTAGGCTTCGGCGGCAGCATTCCCCTGAGCCCCGCCTTCGGTGCATGGCTCTACCTCATCATTGCCGGTGGCATCTGCTGGCTGGGCATGGAGGCCGAGAAGGTGAAGTAAGCATTCCTTTCCCATCATCACAACGCAACAGGCGAGGCCGGCTGGTCTCGCCTGTTTTCATGGTTCTACAAGAATTCGTAGGTGAAGGCTGTACTTTAGAAAAACAGACAAAAACCGGAAAAACAGATAAAATCCATTCCCATAGTTTTCAACCTCAACTGTTTTTATCTGTTTTTCTGGTTGATTCTACATGATTTCGTGTGGGTAATTACTGACCCCACCCCCA
>DGHX01000184.1 GCA_002392835.1 Prevotella sp. UBA3837
CGCCGCGCTCCGTCTCCAGCTTCCACGCCCCGGCATTCACGTCGAGCACGATGACGTTCATGCCCAGGTTCATGGCTGCCTTCTGCGTGCTGAGGCGGGTACGCAGCGAGTTGTTGAAGAAAATCATCATCAGCGTCTTGTTCTTACCCAGGTGCTGATACTTGAAACGGTCGTTCTTTATCTCCATGGCCTCGGCCAGAGCCTGGTCCAGCGGGCCAATGTCCTCTACGTTGATAAATGTTCTCATCTTTTTAATGCTTAATTCTTAATCTCCCAACTCCCAACTCCCAACTCCTAACTCCTAACCTGTCCCTCGCCCTCTATGAGCCACTTGTAGGTGGTAATCTCCCTCAGGCCCATGGGTCCTCGCGGTCCCAGCTTCTGGGTAGAGATGCCTATCTCGGCCCCCAGCCCGAACTGTGCGCCGTCGGTGAAGCTGGTGGGTGCGTTCCAGTAAACGCAGGCGGCGTCCACATGCTGCTGGAAGCGGCGGGCCGCGGCCTCGTTCTCGGTGACGATGGCCTCGCTGTGGCCGCTGCCGTGCCGGTCGATGTGGGCCAGGGCCTCGTCGAGCGAGCCGACGGTCACCACGTTCATCTTGTAGTCCATGAACTCCGTGTCGTATCGGCTCTCGTCGTTGTAGTAGAACTCCACTTTCCCCTCCATCGGGGCCAGCAGCTGCGGAAGGTCGGCCTCCCTATCCTTATGAATGAGCAGTGTGTCGAGCGCGTTGCAGACAGAGACGCGACGCGTCTTGGCATTATTGATGATGGCGCGGCCCTTCTCCAGGTCGCCGTCCTTGTCGAAATACACATGCACCACGCCGGCGCCGGTCTCTATGACGGGCACGCGGGCGTTGTCGCGCACGAAGTCGATGAGCCTGCGGCCGCCGCGCGGTATGCACAGGTCTACGTACCCCACGGCGCCCAGCAGCTCGGCAGTGGCCTCGTGGGTGGCGGGCAGCAGGGTCACTGCGTCAGTGAGTGAAGAGTGAAGAGTGAAGAGTGAAGAATCTGAGCGCGTGAAATGCTTCTCCAGCACGTCGTGGATGAGAGCCACGGCTGCCTGGTTCGACAGGTCGGCATCCTTGCCGCCCTTCAGCACGCAGGCGTTGCCGCTTTTGAAGCAGAGCGAGAACACGTCGAAGGTGACGTTGGGCCGGGCCTCGTAGATGATGCCGATGACGCCGAAGGGCACGCTGACGCGGCACAGGCGCAGCCCGTTCTTCAGTGTTCGCTGCTCGCTGACGTGGCCCAGCGGTGTGGGCAGCGCCGCCACCTGACGCATGTCGGAGGCGATGTCCTGCAGCCGTTTCTCCGTCAGCTGCAGTCGGTCGTAGAGCGGGTTCTGGCGGTCCATGCGGGCCAGGTCGCCGGCGTTGGCCTGCAGCAGCTGCTCGCTGTTCGCCTCAATGGCGTCGGCCACGGCCAGCAGCACCGCGTTGCGCTCGTCGTCGCTCAGTGTGGCCAGCACACGGCTGGCCGCCTTGGCTTTCTCAAATAGTTCTCTCATCAGTCCTTAGTTTATAGTGTTTATATGGCAAGGGGCACGGGGGGTGGCTTACCGGCTGGCCTTCTTCCGCTGGTCGTGGTCCAGGATGACCTTGCGCATGCGCATCGACTTGGGCGTCACCTCCACCAGCTCATCCTCCTTGATGTACTCCAGACATTCCTCCAGGCTCATGAGCACCTTCGGAATGACGCGTGCCTTCTCGTCGGTGCCGCTGGCGCGCACGTTGGTCAGCTGCTTGGCCTTGCACACGTTGATGACGAGGTCGTTCTCGTGCACGTGCTCGCCAACTACCTGTCCGCCATACACCTCTTCACCTGGGTCGATGAAGAACTTGCCGCGGTCCTGCAGCTTGTCGATGGCATAGGCATAGGCGGTGCCCGTCTCCAGGGCTATCATCGAGCCGTTCACACGCCGTTCTATTTCGCCCTTGTAGGGCTGGTACTCCTTGAATCGGTGTGCCATGATGGCCTCACCCTGGCTGGCGGTGAGCACGTTGGTGCGCAGTCCGATGATGCCGCGCGAGGGGATGTCGAACTCTATGTTCGTCCTTTCGCCCTGGCTCTCCATGCTGGTCATCTCGCCCTTGCGGCGTGTCACCATGTCAATCATCTTCGAGGCGAACTCGTCGGGCACGTTGATGGTCAGCTCCTCTACAGGCTCATAGCGACAAGCCCCACCTTCTGCCCCCGAGGGGGCTACATTAGTTAATGCGGCTTGGTCTATAGAAGCCCCCTCGGGGGCCGTAGGGGGGGCTCCCCATTTATATATCACCTGCGGCTGTCCCACCTGCAGCTCGTAGCCCTCGCGGCGCATGGTCTCGATGAGCACGCTCAGGTGCAGCACGCCGCGACCGCTGACCACCCACTTGTCGGTAGAGTCCTCGAAGGGTTCTACGCGCAGGGCGAGGTTCTTCTCCAGCTCGCGCTCCAGGCGCTCGCCTATGTGGCGTGAGGTGACGAATTTTCCTTCCTTGCCGAAGAAGGGCGAGT
>DGHX01000176.1 GCA_002392835.1 Prevotella sp. UBA3837
CATTTTGCGTAAAACACGTGCAGAATGTGTTAAACAAATGTTGATTTTCTGCACTATTTTGCCAAGTCCTAGAATTTTTGAAAAATAAAATCGAGTAGGAGGTGAACACTAATTAGAGGTGTTTACCTCTTTTCGTGTTCACTTGTCCTCTCACACCACCGTACAAGCGGTTCCGCATACGGCGGTTCCTCAGCCTTTCGGCAGCGCGGATGTGCTGTAGTAACAACCTATCCAGCTATAGCCTGCCTTATGGAGTGACTCATCACCGATTGCGCGGGTGAGTATCCAGCTGTCGGCTATACGCCAATAACCCTTGCTCGTATTACCCCATTGATAAGCCTGCCATCTGTCTATGCCGCATCGGATGAGGTTCTTCACTCTTGTACGTGGTTTCTTCCACGACTTCCAAATACACATGCGAAGACGGCGCCGAAGCCATTGGTCTATCTCTCTGACCTTGCTGCCCATGTCGGCATAATCGAAGTACTCCGTCCACCCTTGCAGATAGTTCCGCAGGGCGGTCTTGCGCTGCTCGTAGCCCATGCCGTTACTCCGTGAAGTAAGCTGTTTTAGCTTGCGGCGCAGCCTGGCCTCGCTCTTCTCATGCAGACGCAGGCGGCATTTACCTCTGCTTACATAAAAGCCGTAGCCAAGGTACTTTAATCTGCCAATATAGGCGCACTCGGTCTTCTCGCGGTTGACCTTCAGCTTCAACTTGCCCTCTATGAACTCGGTGATGCTGTCCCTCACGCGCTCGGCTGCACGGCGGCTCTTGCAAAAGATAAGGCCGTCGTCGGCATAGCGCACAAAAGGGTGACCGCGCCGCTCAAGCTCCTTGTCGAGCTCGTTCAGCAGTACGTTGGCAAGCAGGGGACTCAAAGGACCGCCTTGCGGAGTGCCTTCGCGAGTCGGCTCTACTTTCGTGCCAATCATCACACCAGCGTTGAGATAGCGATGAATGAGGGAGATGACTGCATCGTCCTTTATCGTGCGCTGCAATATCTCTATCAGCTTGGCATGGTTCACCGTGTCGAAGAAGCGTTCCAGGTCAATGCCAACCGCATAGCGGTAGCCCTCGTTCACTATCTCCGTCACACGCACCAGTGCCTGCTTCGCACCACGCTTTGGACGGAAGCCGTAGCTGCCGTCACTGAACTGGCGTTCATAGATGGGGGTTAGTACTTGGGCAATGGCCTGCTGCATCATCCTGTCCACTACCGTGGGGATGCCCAGCAGACGCTTCTTGCCGTTATCCTTGGGTATCTCTACCCTGCGGACGGGGTTAGGACGGTACGTCCTCTGGCGGATGCTCTCTGTCAGCGTGTCCTTGTGCTCCAGCAGATAGCCGAGCAGACGCTCGCAGTCCATCCTGTCTATCCCTGCAGCCCCCTTGTTGCGCATCACCTGCTTGTAGGCGGCGTTGAGGTTGGCGGGAGACAGTATCTGCTCCAACAGAGGGTATCGCGTAGGTTGCTCCGTAGTGAGACATCCATCGACCACGCGCATGAAGGTCTGCACTCCCACAGTTCCATTGGCTTCCGGCCTACTCTGCTGCGGGCAGCTGTCACTCTCCGTTGACATTTTCTGCATTCTTTCCTTCATACGATAGTCTTTTATGGGTGTACACTTCGGCTGGGTTCAGTCCTTCTGCTCCGTGTGAGACCTCCTGCATTTTTTTTTTCACCTCATGCAGGCTCGTTTCAAAGCATACTATGACCTCGGCTGACTTCTCACGGCAAGCGTTACTCCGCGGCTTTGAGTTTCATTCGGTCGCCACCGCGTCCGTGAGACCTCCCCGATTAAGAGCATAATCTTTCACACTTATACCTGCTTGATTTACGCCACCCGTTCCGAATAGCTATCGGGCTTTGACTTCTTTAGCAGTCTCACCCACGGGCAAACGCCTTAGTATCAAGTTCCTGTCCGTCAGGCCAGTGATTTGCCGCCGACTTCCTTCAGACCCAATGTCACCATTGGCACCTTGTCTTTAGCTGTGCGCTTGCCGCTATTAGGCCGCGCCCGGGACTTCCACCCGTTAGATTATGCCCATGTCGGGCGAACTAAAAAGGGGGAATGCCCCTCGGCATTCCCCCGCAAAGAAAAATAATGTTGCTGTGGAGAACAGGCATGACTGGCTGACGCTACATCTTGCCAATAATGCCTTTCTGAGATTGTTCGATGAAGGAGGTGATGGCGCGTATCTCGTCGCTGTCGGGCACCTGCTCCTTGATTTGCATCACGGCATCGAAGAGGCTGGTCTGTCCATGAAACACCAGGCGATAGGCATTGGCGATGTGCTTGAGCACTTTCTCACTGATGCCGTAGACGCGACACATGGAGGTGTTGACGCCGCCGTAGACCACAGGCGTGCCGCCGGCAATGATGTAGGGGGGCACATCCTTGGAGAAGGTGGACCCGGCCTGGATCATAGCCCCGTCGCCTACGCGTGTGCCGGCATTCTGGATGACGCTACTGGAATAGATGACGCCGCTGCCGATGTGGCAGTCGCCGGCAATCTTGGTGCCATAGCCAAAGACGCACTGGTTGGCCACCTTAGTGTCATGGGAGATGTGGGCTCCCTCCATGAGGAAGTTGTCGTTGCCGATGACGGTCTGGCAGCCTGTGTGGGTGGCACGGTTGATGACCACGTGTTCGCGAATGATATTGCTGTTCCCGATGATGAGCTCAGACTTTTCGCCACGGAAGCCGAAATCCTGGGGCAGAGCTCCCAGCACGGCTCCCTGATGCACCTTGTTGTGGCCTCCCATGCGCGTTCCGTTGAGAATGCTCACAAAGGGGAAGATGATGCAGTTGTCGCCGATGACCACGTCGTCTTCTATATAGACGAAGGGGAATATCTTGCAGTTGTTGCCGATTTTGGCCTTGGGGCTCACCTCGGCTCTTGGACTGATTTCACTCATATTCTTTATTGATTAGAAATTAGTTATTGGTAATTGGTAATTATGATTACATCTGCAGGCTGGAGTCCCGACAGGATGCTGCTGTGCGAAACAAGGCGTGGAGAGTAATCACAATGACTCAATACTCATTTTCTCATTACTCACTATTTGGCCCCTCCTCCGAGTGCCTGATAGAGGTTGACAACGGCCTGCATCTTGCTGAAGTCGTCGGTGACTTTGGATATCTGGGCGTTGAGCAGGTTGCTCTGGGCTGAGATAACTTCGAGATAGGTGGTGTTGGAGGCGGACTCCATGAGTCGTCTGGTGTCTTCCACATTCTGCTTGAGCACAGCCACCTGCTTGGCCTCAAGGGCCGACTTCTCGGCATAGGAGTTGTAGGCCACGAGGGCGTTGCTCACTTCGCTGCCGGCCTTGAGCACGGTTTGCTGCCAAGTGTTGAAGGCCTGGTCGTACTGCATCTGTGCCACCTTGAGGCCGGCCACTATCTGTCCATGCTGGAAGATGGGCTGCACGAGCGAGCCAGCAAGGGAGAGCAGCATCTTGCCGGGGTTCACCACGCCATTGTTGTTGGTGAAGGCTCCGGTGCCAGTGATGGTGATGTTGGGATAGAAGCGCGAGCGGGCTGTCTGCACATCATAGAAGCACTGTGCGAGCTGCATCTCGGCAGCATGCACATCGGCGCGGTTGTTGAGCAGCTGGATGCCCACTCCAGTGGCGAACTGCGAGGGCAGCGACTGCTGGTCGAACTTGCCGCGACGGATGGTCTGGGCGGGCTGGCCGATGAGCAGCGAGAGCTGGTTTTCCATTTCGCGCACCTGCCTAAGCATGTCCACCTTCTGTGCCTGCACGGAATAGTAGGCGGCCTCAGCGCTCTGCACGGCGGTAGAGCGATAGCCTATGCGGTTGTCCTTCATGAACTTCATCTTGTCCCACGTCTCCTTGGTGAGTTTCTCCATGTCGGTGATGATTTCCACCTGGCGGTCGAGCATGAGCAGCGTGTAGTAGAGGTTGGCTATGCCCGAGATGATGTTGGTCTTCACCACGGTCTGATAGTCGCGGGTGGCGATGAGCTGCATCTGGGCTGATCGCTTGGCGCTGAGCAGATTGCCAAAGAGATCGACGTTCCAGCTGGCCGAGATGGGCAGCGAATAGCTCTTGGTGGATGGGAAGTCGCTGAACTTGGCTATGGAGCCTTGGGGGGTGAAGGCCACAAAGGGCAGGAAGGCCAGCTTGGCTATCTTAAGGGCTTCGTTGACCATCTGCACGTTGAGGGCGGCATTGAGCAGGTCGGGGTTATTGTCGAGCCCCTGCTGGATGAGTGTCTGCAGTTGCGGGTCGGTGAACACCGATCGCCAGGGCAGGTTGCCGAAGCTGGTGGTATCTTTCACGGCGAGCGTGTCGGTGAGCGACGTGACGTCGCGCACCAGTCCCCGGGTGTTGACCTCGGGACGCTCGTATTTATTGTAGAGCCCACAGCTTGTCATGAGCACGGCAGCGAGGGCTATGGTCAAAATCTTTTTCATCTTCTTTCTGCTATGTATTATTCCTCAACTTGATATTCTACCGGACGATGGGCATACTGGGCCAGCTCGGCTGCAACGTCTTGATTGTCTTCGTCTTCGAACTTCATGGGCTTGATCTTCTCCTGGAGCGACTGGAAGATGACGAACAGGCCTGGCACGACGATAATCTGGAAGAGCGTACCGATGAGCATACCACCCACGGCAGCGGCACCCAGCGTCTGGTTACCATTCTTGCCCACACCTGATGCAAACATCATAGGCAACAGTCCGATGACCATGGCCAGCGAGGTCATCAGGATAGGACGCAGACGATCAGCAGCACCAAGGACGGCAGACCACGTAAGC
>DGHX01000169.1:0-14255 GCA_002392835.1 Prevotella sp. UBA3837
GGAGCACAAGGAGGTGTGGCAGAGCTTCGTGGTGCTGGCTGTCATTCTGCTGTTTTTCGGCATCTATACGTTAGACCCCTACTATCGCGCCATCAAATACATCATGCAATTAAACAACATGATACTCGTCTGCTACCTCGTATGGCGGGTTGAGACGTTAAGCGAACTGAACGTCACGTCCCCTGCAACAGTCATGGACGGCGACGACCTTCCGCAAGCCATCCACGACCATATCGGCATATTGCTGCAGCAGCATTGCATCGACACCCAGCTCTACCTGCAACACGACCTGTCGCTCCAGCAACTGGCCAAGGCCATCGGGACCAACCGCTACTATCTCAGCCAGTACTTCTCAAGCCAAGGCACAAACTACAATGCCTACATCAACAGTCAGCGCATCGACCACTTCATGAGCCTCTACCGCAAGGCTGTCGCCGCCCAGCAGTCCTTCACCGCCCAGCAGCTGGCCTTGGAGAGTGGCTTCCACAATTACCGCACTTTCAGCAATGCCTTCAAGCACCAGACGGGACAGACCGTGACTGGCTGGATGAAGGGCCTGGCAAAGGCTGGGTGAGTGCTGAAGTGGATAAATCTGCAAAAATACAGGTAAAATCTGCAAGAATCACGGCTTCCAATACGAGCCGTGATTCTTTTTTGAGGTGAAAATACTACCTTTGCCTACTGAATTCATGTCATCATGAGTAATAAACCATAATAATAATTCGTATTAACAAAAACAAAGCAAATGAAAAAAAAGAGCTTAATGAAGAAGATGCTACCATGCATCGCAGCAGGTGTACTTGTAGGCTGCACGAGTTCGGACAACTCTGTCAAGGATGACACACCTCCGGTCAAGGACGGCGCCGACCTCGTGGTCTATGGCAAGATTTTCACTTCTGAGGACAACAAGATTGTAGAAGCCTTCGCCGTGAAAGACGGCAAGTACGTCTATGTGGGCGACAAGGCAGGAGCCGAAGCCTATATCGAGAAGGGCAAGACCGAAGTGGTGGACTACACTGGCAAGGGCCTCGTGATGTCTGGCTGCGGCAACGGGCACTCCCACTATATGCTGGGGTATGCCCTCAAGACCATCGGCACGATGATCACTCTACAGGATAACTCAGAAAAACTGCTCAAAGAAATCGTGCCCGCCGCCGTCAAGAAGGCAAGGGCTGAAGGAGCCACATCCATCTTCGCCCAGGGCTGGCGCCTGCAGACACTTGAGCCTAACGTGCCTACCCGTGAGGACCTGGATGCCATCTGTAGCGATATACCCATATACCTGCTCGATGAGGAGTGCCACAAGGCACTGGCCAACACCATCCTGCTGAAGAAGGCCGGCATCATCAAGGAAGACGGCACTGCAGGCAGGACTGAATTGCGCGGCGGTGAGATCGTGACAGATGCCAACGGCATGCCTACGGGTCTGCTGAAAGAGCAAGCCCAGACCTATGTGCGCCAGTTCCTGGACAATGACAACCTCTATACCCTCGACAGGGCCACAGCCAATCTGGCTGAGATCGAGCAGTACATGCACTCAGTGGGTTACACGATGTACCACGGGGGCTGGGGTAACTATTTCGTCAACACCAATTACTACGAGGCCTGCCAGCAGCTGGACAATGCCGGCAAGCTGCACTTCGTGGTGGGTCTGCCCTACGAGATTGAGAGCTGGATGGATATGGACGAGGCCCTGGCCAGAGCCGTTGATGCCAAGAAATTCGCATCGAAGCGCGTCTTGCCGAGATGGATCAAGCTGCTCTACGACGGCGGGGTTGAAGCAGGAACGGGAATCGTGGACCCGCTCTATCCCGACGGGCATCAGGGCATAGCCAACTGGACGGAAGAGGAAGTGACGGAGCTGACGCGCAAGGCTAATGCACAAGGCCTGACAATCCACATACACGTGATGGGAAACAAGGGTGTCAATCAAGTGGTCAACGCCTTCGTCAATGGTGGAAAGGACGAGATGCGCAACACGCTGGTTCATGTGCGTAACGTCGATGAGGCCGATTACAAACGCATGGCAGAGCATAACATCTACGTCACCTCGGGCGTCACCTGGCATCACGCTATGACAGGGCTGGCCGACATCCTTCGCGATCGTGGCATGACTCCAATAGGTCAGGAGGACAAGTCTTATCCTTTTAAGTCATTCTTCGACAACAACGTTCCCGTGACCATCCACTCAGACTATCCTGCACTGAGCGGCAGTCCCGACGACCCGTTCGGCATCATGGAGATTGCCGTGACAGGCGTACTTTGGTCTGAAAACGGTACTCCTTGGTGGCCTGAAGAACTCGCCACACGCGAACAGACTCTCGAAGCCATGACCATCAACGTGGCCAAGCAGATGTTCATCGAGGATGAGCGAGGCAGTATCAGCACGGGCAAGTATGCCGACTTCCTCCTTCTTAATCAGGACGTGCTGACCTGTCCGGTGAATGAGATTCACTCCACCAAGCCCGTAGCCACCTACTTCGAGGGCAAGAAGGTATTCTCGATGTAGCATCGAATAATTAGTCAAATTAGTCACTGGGACAGGTACTTGGGTATGATGACTGCTATGACCCAGGTGCCTGTCCCCATGACTATGCGTAGCGGGCAGGAAGATGCTCTTGTCGGTGTAGCCAACTTTCTTGCTGGTCACGATGACACCTGCCACGTTCGAACCGTCGCCTTTGTAGTCGGTAGTCCACGTCCATGTGCAGTTGTCCTCGTTGAGCAGTTCTTCCCACTCGGCCTTAGTCGGAATGCGCCACATGCCGCCCCAGTTCCGGGTGCCTGTCCCCATGACTAAGGTGTCTTACTGCGGATAGATGAGCGGGCTGGTGTAGAGATAAGTGTCGCCGCCGTTCTGATAGTTCTTGCCATCGTAATAGACCGTGCCGCCGATGGTGATGGTGCCGCAGCCGTTGCTGGTTGCTCCGAGTCCTATGCTGTAATTAGACATGTTACCAGGTTTTGCCGTCACCTTGGTCACAGTATTCTCGATGGTGATGTCTCCACATCCTGATTGGTCGCCAGCGCCAATACCAGGTGCCCCCTGGCCGCCTGTTGCCTCAATGGTACCACCCTTGATGGTGATGTTGCCGCAGTTGCCAGAACCAGCACTGCCGATGCCGGCACATCCGCTACCGCCGGTAGCGGTGATGGTACCACTTTCTATCACGATATCGCCACAGGCAATCTTGTTACCTGCGCCAATGCCTGCTCCATAGCCGTTGCTACTGGCATCGAGCGAGCCCGTTCCTGTGATGGTCAGTGTCTTTCCTGCAGGGATATAGATGCCGGGATACTCTTCTTCAAACCCCCTGGCGGTGTTTGTCCCTTCCAGTATGATAGTCGCATTGCCTTCGCAAGTGATGCCTGCCCATGGATATTTGTCTCCATATTCGCCTTTAGTACCATCTATGGTGAGCCCGTTAAGTGTCACCGTAGCACCGTCTGCTATTGATACTTTTATTTTCTGATCCAGTTCACCCATCAGGATATCACCGTCTTTGGCCACATAGTCTTCAGTCAACGTTGCGAGATTCACCTTGGGTTCTCTCATCTTCACTGTAATGCTGTAGTACACGCCATTTTCGAATGTCACGTCGGTTTTCTCGTAGGTGTATTTGACGTCGTTTTCGTCAATGGCTGTCAGGGTGAACTTTGTGTTCGTAGAGTACGATCTGATGGCTGCGTAGATTTCGCTTGTTGGTGAGGCTGGCGTGATGGTCAGAGGACCTTCTTTTTCAGAACTGCCATCGTAGCCACGACTCTGACAGATGTTGTCCACATCGACGGTTCCGGGATGGCGGATGCCACTAATGGTGAGGGTCTTTGCTTTGATGGGGTTGCCTGTCTCCTTATCCACGAGATTGAACTTCACGATGGACTGCAAGCTCTCGAAAGTAAGGCCTCCGGGAACGGTGACTGTCTTGTTCTCTTCATCAACAGTGAACTCGCCGGACCTATCCCAACGGACAAAAGCCGAAGCGTAGTCGTACTTCTTCTCTATGGAGTTTGCTTCAGAGAGCAACACGCCCGTCTGCCCCTGATAGTCCGCGGTGGCACTGTGCAGGTAGAACGAGATGTTACGCTTGTGCGTGGGTGCTTTGTCGAGCGTTCCGCTGAGCGTGGCCTTCGTCGGATCTTCTGCATCAGGCGTGGCAGTGAGTGTGCCGAGGATATAAAATGCATACGGAGAATTGTCTTCCTGCTGCACTACATCGACCTTTTCACCTTCGTCCCACTTCACTTTGAGCGTGTTTCCATCGAGGTTCAGACCGCGGGTCATGGCCTCGTTATCGCCCTTAGTGGCCTGGATGGTCATGGTGTACACTTTCTGCTCCGTGGGGTTCACGGGCTTTTCTTCTATAATGTTGTCGTCGCTGGAGCATGCAGTAAACACTGCGGCCGATGCTATGAGCAGGGCGGCCAATGAAAGGATGTTCTTCTTCATTGTCGAGTCCTCCTTATTCCCAATCTTCTTCTTGCGCCTCACCATAGCCCGAGCGCATGGACTGTACGCCGCTGCCTGCCATGAGGTGCTTCAGCTGTTGCAACTGGACGACTTTCATCGTCGGTCTCTGATAGTCTTTTCTTTTCATGTTCTTGAATGTTTTGTTGGAATGTTTTATAAATGTGAGTTTAGATAATTGTTATTCCTTCCCGCTGTCGCCGCCCCCGCCGCTGTCGTCCGACGGGGACGAAAAAACAAGCCGGCTTCCCTTGGGCCTCACAAAGTGTCAGACACCTTGTGAGCTGTGTGAGCTTAAATTCACAAAATACAATAATATCATAAATTTGCCGGCCAGGTAAAGGTCTCAGCCTTCAGCGCGTTCTCCAGCTCCTCGCTGGCCCAGGCTTTGGTCGTGCCGTCGTAGTATTTGGTGTCGCCGATGGTAATGGTGCCGCAGGTGTTCGTGCCGACGACATTATTGTAGCCGAGGCCGATGCTGTAGGGCGCATTGCTGCCCTTGGTGGCGGTGACCGTGGCTTGGCTGCTGATGGTGATGTTGCCACAATGGCTGTTCAGACCACAGCCGATGCCGGCCGCTCCTTGTCCGCCCGTGGCGGTGACGGTGCCGCCAGTGATGGTGATGTTGCCGCAACGGGCAGAATATTCATTGCCAGCGCCGATGCCGGCCGCTCCTTGTCCGCCCGTGGCGGTGACGGTTCCGCCGGTGATGGTGATATTGCCGCAAATATGCTCGTTGCAACTGCCGATGCCCGCTGAACTCTTATGGCCAATGGCAGTGATGTTGCCGCTCTCGATGCGGATATTGCCACAGTCATTGTTGATGCGTCCACCGATGCCAGAGCCACTTTCTATTTGACTCGTCGTCTGATTACCATTTTTGTCAGTACGTATGTAAATGCCTTGGTTAGACTTGGCTTCGAGCGAGCCGCTGCCACCGATGGTGAGCGTCTTGCCCACTGGCACGGAGATGCCGGGCTGGAAATGGTAGAAGCCGCACACGCTGTTGTCGCCCTTGAGGACGATGGTTGCGTCGCCCTCGCAGGTGAGGCCTGCCCAGTCGTAGTCTTCATGGTCACGGCCTTCGATAGTGACCTCCTGAAGGGTGACGGTGGCTCCGTCGGTGATGGATATCTTAACGTAAACGTCTTCAGGAAGTGTACCCGTCAGCACGTCGCCATTGACGGCTTTGTAGGGTTCAGAGAGATTAGAGAGATCAATAGTGGCGGGCTGCTGTTTCGTCATCTGCACCTTCACCTCGTAGTATTTGCCACAAAGGAAGGTGACTTCACTACGGTCATAGGTATATACATCGCCCGTGGCCGTGAAGGCCTTCAAGTGGTAGTCGAGCTCTGCGTCATCTGAGTTGACGGCTACGTACAAAGCATTGGTTGGCGAAACTGGTTCTACGAAAATTATTTCAGAAGGGCCATCGACCTCGAGCCTTGTGACATTCATGGGTGTCGTGGCGTCGGCTTTGTCAACGAGGGTGAACTTCACGATGGCCTGCTCGCTTTCAAGGGTGATGCCGCCCTCGATGGTGACGAGGTAGTATTCGTCATTCTGTTCGTCGCCATCTGGATCTTTCTCTACGCTTGTCTTGATTTTGCCGGACTCTGCCTCCACGGTACACGAGGCGTAGTCGAAGTTCTCCTCGATGCTGTTCTCGCCGTCCTTGCTGAGCAGCACGCCCGATTGCCGCGAGTAGTCGCGACTGGTGGAGTGCAGGTGGAACTCTATGTCCTCTTCAGGGTCTAACTCGTCCAACTCGCCTGTCAGCGTGGCTTTCGTCGGGTCGTTGGGATCGGGTGTGGCGGTCAGCGTGCCGAGCTCATCATCGCCTTGCATGACGATGACCTCTTCGCCCTCGTTCCACTTCACGCTGAGCGTCTTGCCGTCGAGCGAGAGTCCGCGGGTGGCGGCAGCGTCGCCCTTTGAGGCCTGCACGGTCATGGTGTAGGTCTTCGGCGCCGTGGGGTTCACGGGCTGTGCATTCTGTATCTCGTTGTCGTCGCTCGAACAGGCGGCGAGGGTGGCCGATGCGATGAGCAGGGCGGCCAAGGTCTTGATGTTTGTCATCATCTTCTTCATAGTTGTGTTCTCCTTATTCCCAGGCTTCTTCTTCCGCAGTACCATAGCCCGAGCGCATGGACTGTACGCCGCTGCCAGCCATCAGGTGCGTATGATGTTGCAACAGGACGACTTTCATCGTCGGTTTCTGATAGCCTTTTTTCTTCATCTTCTTGAATTGTTTTTTAAGTTAAAAATGTGATTAATCGTCTGCAAGAGTGCACACAGGGTCAGACCCCGTGTGCACTCGAAAAGTTGTCGTTTCCTCATCTCATAGTAGCACCGCTCACGGCAGAGAGGCTCGTTCCGGCGGAGCTCGTCCCTTCTCTCTCTGCTGATGGTTCTCATAGTCGGAAAGTATTAGTGGAGTTCTACATTATTTATCTCGCATCTCCGTCGTAGTCCTCATCACTGCCGCCGTAATCGAAGTAACCGCCACGAAGGGATTGCACTTCATTGCTGCCGCTGAGAAGGTGCTGCTGTTGCTGTAATAGCACGACGTGCATGGTGGGTTTCTCGTATGTCTTCTTCATTGCTTTGTCCTCCTTACGTTATTTGATGATAATCTTTTTTCCGTTCACGATATAGAGACCCTTGGCGGTGGGCTTGCCCGTGAGTCGGCGACCATCGAGGGTGTAGGTGCCGTCGGCTGCGGGAGCGGTGTCGGCGCGTAGGGTGCTGATGGCCGAGGGCTCGCCGTCGCCAAAGTTGAGCACGAAGGCGCGGGCCAGGTTCTGTTGCGGCGCGGAGGGCTCACCGGCGGTCAGCCCGTTCTTCAGCCGGAAGTAGGCACGGCAAGCGTTCACCGTGAAGCCCGTGCGCGTGGGGTAATAGAGCGTGTTCGAGCTGCCAAGGTAGAGGTTGTGCTTCTCGCTACCATTCTCGTAAATGACCGTGGGCGAGTAGGTGCCCACGAAGTCAACATAATCGGTAGAGGTCTTTCCGGCAGTCACACTCTCGGGAATGGTGACATACTGGAAGTAGGGGTCGGTGATGTCGCCAAGTACGGGCTTGCCGCTGTCGTCCAGTTCGTTTTCCCACTTCACGAGGAAGGGCGTACCGGCAGGAATCTCACCGCGGTCGGCGAAGTTCAGCGTCAGCGTTCCCGTTGAGCTTTCGAAGCCGGAAGATTCGAGCATCTTCACCGCACTGGCATTGTAGAGCAGTGACGGGTCGTAGCCGCGCGGAATGTCGAAGGGCAGGCAGAGCGTGTTCCACGAACCGTCGCGGTAGAGCGTGCGTCCGCTCAGAGTGACGCGCTCCATCGTCTTGCCCGCTGCCTGGCCGATGGCCGTGGCGTTGTCGGCGTTGTCGGTCATGGTCAGTTGGTTAAAGGCGTGGTGCAGGCTTGAGAATCTGTATTCGTAGCCCGACTCTGGATCCGTCCAATAGACGTAGCCCATGCAGATATTGCCATATACGTTGCCTTTTTCGTCGGCTTCTTCTTCCTTGGTGATTTTTGTCTTTTCCGGCTCGTCTGCTTTATAGGGCACGGAAATGACGGTATTGGTCTGGGGATGCTTCAGACTGGCAATGAACTTGGAGCCGTCATCCTCCCACGTCCACGAGTCGATGTAGTCGTAGAGATAGCGGGCGTAGAACGTGGCATCGTCGGAGTAGCCCGACAGCGCAAGTTCCGTGCCGGGTGCCTGTAGTTCGTTGCCCCGGATGGCCTTATAGTTGCCCACGGTCTCGGGATTCATCTCCCAGCCCTCGAACACATAGCCCTCGGGCACCGTGGTGCATTCGGGCAGCGCAAACTCCTTGTTCACAGCCACCTCGTATTCTTTCAGCAGTTGGTAGTTGCCGTCGGCCTCCGCATTGGGCACGTAGATTGAAACCTTCCTGGTTTGGTTGCCCAGTCCGCAGAGTTCGCAGGCGTCGTCGGTGTGCTCTTCCTCGAATTCCATTCCGCAGGCGTCGCATTTCTTGTTGTGAATACTTTTGTCGATAATGGTGTAGGTGAAGGTTCCAGTGTGCTGGCACGGCTCAATCTTCACGTAGGTGTTGCCGCGCAACTGCGCGTTGCTGACGCGCTCGGTGGCATTGGCCACGGTCAGTTCGCCTGTCGGGGCGGCCTGATAATACTCCTCGCCATCTTTCGTCAGGGCGAAGTCCTCGTTGCTGTACGACACCATCATGCCGTCGCCCACCACTAACGGACTGTCCCCTGCGATAACATCTTTTTCGTCGTCTCTAATGTAGCCACTACCGATAGGCATACATTTGCGACTTTCCGTTTTTGCGATTGCAGCAATCACCGTGCCGCCCGTGATGCTGATATTGCCACCCTCGCCATAATAGCCAGAACCAATGGCAGGCACTGTGCAATTCATTCGTGGAATAATAGTTGAAGAGGCATAGACAAAACCGCCCGTCACTTCAAGCGTGCCGACGTTACGCCCCGTATATGAATCTCCACTTGCACCACCGATGCCAGCTGCTTTCACACCGCCTTTGGCATAGATTGTGCCGCCATGGATGTGTACGTTACCGCCTGCTCCTCCGATGCCGCCTCCGATGCCGGCACCTTCTTCAGATTTGGCATAGACTGTGCCGCCGTGGATGTGTATGTTGCCGCCTGTTCCTGCATAGCCGCCGCCGATGCCTGCGGCCCTTGTGGAAGTGGCTGTCACTGTGCCGGCCCAAATGGTAACAATGTCATTAGTCTTGGCATGGCTGCCAATGCCAGCATTAGTTTTGCTGGTGGCAGTGATGTCCCCGCCATAGATCGAAATTGAAACAGAGGAGCCTTTGGCGTCTTTTCCGCTACCGATGCCACTACCACCACTGGAGATTGCATTGACTTTTCCACCATAAAATACCAATTCTCCGCCGGATACACCTTTGTACCCGCTACCGATAGCAGCACCGTTAAGGTCAATGTTGTTATTATCTGCCGTGATGTCACCACCGTGGATGTAGAGGTTTCCCGAATTGATATTCTCGCCACCGCTTCCAATGGCGGCAGCATATTGATAAATGGCTGCATAATATTTGCTATCCGTGCGGTTTTTCGCTACGAGTTTTCCTTGCTTGTCGCCGTCGCTCTGGCTATAGATGGAGAGCGAGTGGCCATCCTCCAACTTGATGTGGACGCAGTTGAGCGAGGTGTTGTCGGGAAGGATAAGGTGGACGTCGCTGCCATAGACATTGAGTACCTTGTAGGTGGCGTTGCCGCTCACCACATAGTAACCGTCGCTGAGTGTAAACCAGTCGTCGGAGTGGCTACCCTCTATCACGGTATATTCAGGGCAGGGCGTTGGTGTGGTGACCACTTGCTTGTTCTCTGCGTCCCACGAGCGCACGTTGTAGAGGATGGTGGCAGCCAGTTCGCTGCCTCTTTCCACAATGGTATAGTTGGACTTGTCGCTGTGGAAGAAGGCATCTGCTGCCGCCGAGGGGTTCTGACTCGCATATCCGTTGGTGAAGACGCGGCCTGGCTGGGCAATACTCACGCCGATGTTGCTGCCCGTCAGCGCGCCCGATACGCCGATGACGCTCTCTCCGTCGAGGAAGACGTTGTTTGCAATGGTGGGATTCTTGAAGTTATTCTGTACATAGATGTTGCCCTCCATCTTGAGCCGCCCAGTGTTCCAGATGCCGCCGCCGTCCGTTTTGGTTTGATTTCCAATCACTTTGCCACCTTTCATCTCAATGGTTCCCTCGTTCCATAGTCCGCCGCCCTCGGCGTTATCGGCCCTGTTGTTGCTGATGGTTCCGCCGCTGAGGGTCAGCGTGTGGTGGTTGGCAATGCCGCCACCGCCCCACGTGGTGGATACGTTGAAGTCAACGGTGCCGCCCGTCATGGTCATCGTGCCCGTATTGTCGATGCCGCCCGTAGAGGGAGCCTCGTTGTGGCTGACGGTTCCGCCGCTGAGGGTGAGTGTGCCCTTGCTCCAGATGCCGCCGCCCTGGCTGCTGGCCTTGTTATAGGTGATGGCGCCGCCCTGGATGTTCAGCGTGCCGGCATTATAGATGGCGCCGCCTTCCTTGGCCCATCCGCCAGTGATCTGGCCGCTGCCGCCGCCGTCGCTGATGGTCAGTGTGCCGCCCTCAGATACGTAGATGACGTTGCCGTCGTCGGCAGCCGCCTCCATCGTGCGCTTCAGCGTGTGGCCGTTCAGGTCGATACTGACGGTCTTGCCGTTGTCGATGACCAGACGGCTGCTCAGCGTGATGTCAGCCGTCATCTTGACCGACTTGTTGCTACCAGTGGCATCTATGACTGCTCTAAGTTCCGTTTCGGTTTTGACTTCCGTCTGTGCCAACGTCCCCTGCGCCGCGGCGTAGAGGAGGGCAATCAATAAGAAGAACTTTTGTCTCATTGTTTATTTGTTTTTTAATGTTATACCATTGTTTCTTGTTTCGTTGTTGTAGCCAGTGTGGGAGTCGAACCCACACTGGCCTGGGGAGTCATGCCCGGCCCGCAGGGACGCTTGCCGGGGCATGATGGCTTGGCTCGACGGCCCGAAGGGGAAAATCAACCATGAATCATGAACCCTTAACCCTTAACCATAATTTACTCGTCCCAGTCGTCCCAGTCGATGCCGCCGTAGTCCGACGGGGACAAAAAAAACAAGCCGACTTCTCTTGGTTTGTACCAAAAAAAGCCGTATACTAGACGCGGGCGACCCGCGCGTAAAATAAAAGGTGTTGTTACCTCTCTTGTAGGCGAGCGCCTGAGAGAGAGAGAGGAGAGAGTAGCAAAAATATTGTAACGGCCAAATGTTTCGGCCATTATTTTCGCTGTGTTGGCATTATTTAACATCTCTCTGCGTGGCATAATTGCTACTCGTTATTTTTGTGTGGGTGTCTGGGGTAGTTTAGTCGGCAATCTCCATCATGTCAAAATACATCAGTCGGGTGTGCTCGTCCTCGTCCTTCTTTGTCAGGTGCAGGAAGCCATTCTTCTCGTAGAAGGGAACGGCGGAGAGATAGGCATCGACGGTGATGAAGCGGAAGGCAGAGCGTCCGTGCTCTGCATGGAGCATGGCCTTAATGGAGTCCATCAGGTCGGTGCCGATATTTTTGCCACGGTAATTGATTGACACGGCAAACCGGCCTATCTTGATGGTAGGATAACTACGGAATTGTTTGCTCTGTGGGAAGTTTGCACGAACCTTCTTCCATCGGCTTCCAATTATCTCGTCTTTACTCACTTTGTCGTTCAGTAGGCAGAAATAAGCGGCAACACGTCCATCATCAACTAAGATGAACGTGTTGGCGACAAGCAACGCAAGCGACGGCTTGGCATCCTCAAAGAGGAATTTGTTCAACTGCTCGTCGCCGCAGTCAAACTCAGTGACTTCATAGTCGGGAGTCAATTCTATCAAGTCCATACCTTACCAATGGAAATTGATGTAAGACTTAGCACGAGCGTAGCCTTCCTTCACTTTTCTGAGGTTCTCGGCCCGTTGCTCCTTGCTCATGTGCTCCACCTCCAGCCTTCGCATCTCGAAGTTGAAGGCGTCCTCGCCCTTCAGCACGGGGGTTTCTCTGATTGGTCTTGCCATAATAAAGACGTATTTAAGTTGAATATTCGGTGCAAAGGTACAACTTTTTTTCAAATACGATGTAACTGCCCCCACATTTTTTTTATATAATTAAGGCAAAGCGGACGTTTTTGTGTCATCCTGGAATCATAGGGGACAGGTTCATTGATTCACTCAATATAAAACGAGTGGGGAGCCGCACTGGCATCTGTCGGTCTCGGCTTCCCGCTCGCTTTGTTTATACACCTTTATACTATAGTGCCTCTATCTCATCACGCCCCAGCCCCGTTATCTTGCAAATCTCCTCTGTGTCGTAGCCGCGACGTTTCATCCGTTCAGCGGTCTGCACGAGGCTCTTGTGGGCTGCGGACTCGGAAATGACCGCCTCGCTGTGTTCCAGACGGTCGCGGTCTCTAACGGGTTCTCTCATATATCAGCTTTTTGTCTTGGTCAACACTTTCTCTTACCCACCGTTACACGAATTGCTTCTATAGTTTCACATTTTGCAGAATGTGTAGGTGGTTTGTTACAAACCCAGGAAACTCTTTAGTCTCTTCAGGAACGAAGGTTTCTTCTCTTTGTCACCTAAATCCAAAACGAATCCGTCGGGATAAATCACATGATTCGCACTTATATCGAAGAATGCCAAATCATTCTTCCTTGCAAGGTCAGAAACTAAAGCATGAACCTCTTCCGCATCCGACCATGCGAAAGCAGCATAGATGGCCTCGTTTGCAATACAGTAATCAGCCTCTTGAAACCTGCCGTTCCCTAATTCATCGTCCGATGGCGCAAACGCACCATTGAGCGGTGGTACGACAGCTTTCATTTCAAGAAACCAACTCTGCAAGTTGGGTGTTGCGTGTCGGTAGTCATTATAGTCGATGTCCTCAGACCATTCGGTTAAGGCATCATACCACTCCAAGAAATCGTCTTTGGCCTTAAAGCGCTTGTGCTTGTCGAGCACCATTAAATCGTAGCTCATAGTGATAATATTAATGTTTTACTTCTTGCGTTTTTTGGGTTCTGGCAAAGCCTTGCAAGTCTCGCGGACGAGTGCAGAAAGATAGTCGCGGTCGTCCACGTCGGCGATGTAGAAGTAGTCCTTCGCTCCCTCATAGGGCGGGCGCAGTTCCTCCTTTCTTAATAAGGCACGGCCGGCTTCGGTAGGTTTCAGATAGAAACGGTCGTCGCATATCAGTCCGAAGATCTTGCCGTCGCAATAGATGCCATAGTCGCCAAACATCTTCTTGGCCACTATCTCTCCCGCGCCGCCACATTGGTCGGTTATATACTGAACGAAATCTGTGTTGCTTGCCATGACGCAAATAGTTTTTTCCTTGAATTAGGTTTCCTGTGGCAAAGATACAAATATTCCGCGAAACAAATGCAAGTTTCGCGGAATATTTTTGTGTGTAGTTGCTGGTAGGATGCAAAGCAGCGGAAAAGCCACCGCTTACCCTAACTGATACTCACCTGTGCGGATGGCGGCGATGACACCGCCATCGATGAGCAGGTCGGTGCCGGTGATGAAGCGGGCATGCTCGCCGAGCAGGAAGGCTGCGGCCTCGGCAATCTCGTCGCTCGTGCCTACGCGCTGGGCGGCCGAGGCGTCAATCATGCGCTGGTAGCCCTCGCCGTTGGCATTGAACTCATCGTAGGCCAGCGGGGTGACGATGATGCCCGGCGAGATGGTGTTGATGCGGGCACGGCGCTGGCGCCATGAGGTGGCAGCGGCACCCAGGAGTGCCACTACTTGCTTCTCGTTGTTTCTGTCGAATACCATGATTACAAGTCCCCTAAGTTAGGGGATTTAGGGGTCTGAACAAGCGTTTTTCAGACCGGATTATTATTTCTTTGGGACATCTGCGCTTGTTCAGACCCCCATCCCCCTAACTTAGGGGGCTTATATGTTCTTGATAAACTTTGCCGGATTGCCACCTACTATCGTGTTCGGTGCCACATTCTTGGTCACTACGGCCCCTGCGGCCACCACGGCATTCTCGCCGATGGTCACGCCGGGCAGGATGATGGCTCCCACGCCAATCCAGGCGTTGCGGCCGATATGTACGGGCTTGCAGCGCAGCACCATATGGAGGGGCGGCATCAGATAGCTCGTCTTGTCGAGATTTCCGCCAAACAGTTCTTCCTCCAACGGGCGAATCTGCTCAGGCTGCGGTGTCGTAGTATTAATCTTGAAACAAATGTTGGCGCAGTCGGTC
>DGHX01000169.1:14367-19760 GCA_002392835.1 Prevotella sp. UBA3837
TGATCTTAATTGCTCGAAAATACCTTGCATCATTTACTATTTACGAATTTACGATTTACTATTTGGAGAGCGGTAGCAAATTCTTCACTCTTCACTTTTCACTCTTCACTTACCTGGGTGCAAAGGTACGACGAAAAAGACAATCCGCCGTTACACAAATCTGCCTATTACTCCGGTGGCAGACTCTGGAAATGGCGGGTAAGATAAACCTGCGCCATGAATAGCAGACATAGCATGATGCCTACTTTATAGGGCCCTGTCAGATCTGCGCTGCCAAACAGGATATGGGAGGCTGGCGCCACAATGACAGGGGACACGAACTGACCGAGATAGAGGGCAGCAGACAGCAGGGGCATGACCGTGGTGGCCGAGTTCTTGCCACCCTTGATGCTGGCGATGGTGTTCAGATAAGGAACGCCTACACCGTTGGCGATGCCAATGAATGCAGATCCGAGAACCACCATCAGGACATCGGGAACCAGATAGGCCGCATAGCCCAACAGGAAGAATATGGGGGCGAAATACTTGACGCTCTGGCGGAAACGGTTCATCACGCCGCCAAACACCATGCCGACAAAGAAAGCCACAACAACTCAGAAATACCCAAATAAATTTGGTATTTCATTCAGTTTGTACTATCTTTGTGCCCGATTATAGGAAGAATAATGAATTAACGAGAGCACTGATGGGCAATATCAAGATTATACGCGGTGTGTTTGACACCCAACTGGAACTGCAACATGCTGGGGTGAAGGCCGGATTTCCTTCGCCTGCTGATGACTATATCCACGAGACGCTGGATTTCAACCGTGACTATATCCGGCATCCTGAAGCCTCGTTCTATGGCGACATCGAGGGTGACTCGATGAAGGACGCTGGCATCTTCGATGGTGACAGGGTGATTATCGACCGTGCCGTGGAAGCTCACAACGGCTCCATCGTTGTGGCCTTCTGGAATGGTGAGTTCACTATCAAGTACCTCGACCTGACACATAAGAGCGAAGGCTATATAGAACTGCGTCCTGCCAATCCGGGCTATCCCGTGTTCAGGATAGAGGCTGGCGATGACTTCCAGGTTTGGGGTGTGGTCATCCACCTCATCCGAACCTTCGAGAACTTGTAGGGCGGCAGCAAATTATTCACTTTTCACTATTCACTTTTCACTTAAAAGATGTACGGCATCGCTGACTTAGACAACTGTTACTGCTCCTGCGAGAAGGTTTTCCGCCCTGACTTGGAGGGGAAGCCAATCGTCGTGTTGTCGAACAATGACGGTTGTGTAGTGGCACGCTCCAATGAAGCCAAGGCGATGGGTATCAAGGAGGGCACGCCCTATTTCCAGTTGGCCCAGCAATTCCCTAACGCCAAGATTGCCGTGTTCTCCTCCAACTACGAGCTGTACGGCGAGCTGACAGGCCGCGTGGTCAGCATCATCAGCAAAGAGACGCCTGCCTATTTCCGCTATTCGATAGACGAGTGCTTCATGTATCTTGACGGCATCGAACTCGGTCAGCTGCAGCAATGGGGCGAGCGGCTGCACCGACGGGTGAAGCGCGAGGTGGGCATGCCCATCAGCATCGGACTGGCTCCCAACAAGACGTTGGCAAAAATAGCCTCAAAGCTCGCTAAGAAGTATGAGGTGTATAGGCACTGCTGCATGATTGACACGGACTACAAGCGGGAGCGCGCACTCGAGTGGTGTCCCATCGAGGATGTCTGGGGCGTAGGCAGACGATATGCAGCCAAGTTACAGGCGCTCGGCTGCAAGACCGCCCTCGACTTTGCGCAGCATCACAAGGATTGGGTGCGCCAGACCTTCAACAACATCAACGTCGTCCGTACCTGGCAGGAGCTGAACGGCAAGGATGCCGTGCCGAATGAGGAACTGGCCAAAAAGAAAAGTATTTGCACCAGCCGCTCGTTCAACGGCATGATTTCCGACTACGACACCTTGCGCACTCAGGTGTCGAACTATGCCGCCCGCTGTGCTGAGAAACTAAGGCTGCAGAAAACCGTTGCCTCTATTGTAGGCGTGTTCGTCAATACCAATGCCTTCAGAGAGGATCTTGCACAGTATTGGAACTTCCAGGAACAACGGTTGATAACACCAACCAGTTCTTCCATTACCATTGTTGAAACTGCCAATGAGGTGCTGAAGAAAATCTACAGGCAGGGCTTTCAGTATAAGAAGGCTGGAGTTATCGTTATGGGAATCGGTGCTGACAGTCCTATCCAGCAAGACCTGTTCGACATCAACGCTGAACAGTTCCAGAAGATGAAACGGCTCGACGAAGTGATTGACCGCATCAACAGGATGCAGGGAAGCGAGACCATAGTGCTCGGTTCCCAGCAGTACACCAGGAAAGACGGTAAAGGCAAGGCTGATGTGTTTGCCAATGCCATTAAGCACGATTATAGAAGCCCCAACCCCACGACCAGGTGGAGCGATGTAATTAAATTAAAATAAAATAATTCAAGCCATATTCGAACTCTTAAGCAAATCCTGTCGTGCAGGGTAATGAATAAAAACGTTGAGCCGTAAATCCGCTGCGCCAAGACAAAAGCTTATAAAACAATAAATCCCAAGATTGCTCTTGGGATTTAGGCGCTTCAGGATGGGCTTGAACCAACGACCCCCTGATTAACAGTCAGGTGCTCTAACCAACTGAGCTACTGAAGCAGTTTGCGCGTCATTTCTGATTTGCGGGTGCAAAGGTACGATGTTTTTTTGTAACACGCAAACTTTTTCGCGAATTTTTTCTCTGTTTTCGTTAATATTTGCTAAATGCGGCGTTTTTTGCATGTCTGAAGCTTGAAAAAGGCCTGTTTGGGAGGCTTTTTTCTATTCATATTGCTCGCCATAGCGCAGGCTGACCTCATTGATGTACTTCCGGATGAGTGCCGACGAGTCGCCCTTTTTGCATATCAGCAATACATTACCTTGCTCTGCTACGATGTAGCCTTCCAGGCCATTGATGACCCCGATGTGACCTTTTGGCAGCCTGATGATGTTGCCTCGGCAGTTCTCGAGCAACACTTCGGAGTCGATGACCACGTTGTCCATAGGCTGCGTCTGCTTGAACTCGTAGATGCTGTGCCATGTGCCCAGGTCGGCCCAGCCGAAATTGCATCGCATCACATAGGATGTGCCCGACAGCTCCAGTGCCAGCTTGTCCATCGACAGGTTGGGGTATGAGGGGTAGTGCGCCTGCACGTAGTCTATCTCCTCTTGGTCGGAGGTCATGTCTTTCACCGGTGCCAGTCGGGACGGTGCGTCGGTGATGTGGTGGATGCAGAATTCGCGCAGAAAACGTACGTTGGAAAGGAACATGCCCGTGTTCCACAGAAACTCGCCGCTGTCCATGAACAGTTGTGCAAACTCGCGATTGGGTTTTTCGGTAAACGACTGCACCTTGTAGATGCCATTCACCAGTGTCGGTTCTCCTATTTGTATGTAGCCGTAGCCGGGCTCGGGCCTGGTGGGCTTGATGCCCATGGTGAGAATGATGTTGTTCTGGCTTACAAAGTCAAGGCCTCGTCTCACATCTTCTTGAAAGCGGTCTTCGTCAATGACAAACTGGTCAGAGGGGACGACGATGATGTTGGCATCTTCGCTGAACCGGTGGATGTGTGCTCCGGCCCATGCCACCGATGGTGCTGTGTTCCTGCTGACAGGTTCCGACAAGACGTTCCCTTCGGGAAGTTCTGGCAACTGTTCCCTGACAAGTTGCGTATAGCGCCGTCGGGTGGTTACGAAGATGTTCTCCAGGGGGATGGTCTTCAGCATGCGGTCAAATGTGGACTGCAGCTGTGTGCGCCCTGTACCGAAGAAATCAACAAACTGTTTGGGGCAGGCTTTTCTGCTTGACGGCCACAGTCTGCGACCATGGCCACCTGCTAAGATTACGCAATAATTGTCTGTCCGTTTTTCCATATATAATAGATTATTATGAATTAGCGGTGCTAAGGTAGGCAAAAAAATCGATATTACCAATTTTTTTTGTTTTTTTTAGGAGAAAATGTTGTATGTTTCCCAAAAAAGTATTACCTTTGCACCCGCTTTAGGCCCAGATGGCGGAATCGGTAGACGCGCTGGTCTCAAACACCAGTGGGGCAACCCGTGCCGGTTCGACCCCGGCTCTGGGTACGGCGAGCAGTCCGCTTTATGGACTTCGGGATGTAGCGCAGTTGGTAGCGCACTACGTTCGGGACGTAGGGGTCGGGCGTTCGAGTCGCCTCATCCCGACCAAAAGAGGGGAGGTCTGACTGATTGTTTTCAGTTAGACCTCCCCTTTTTTTTGCTTCGCACGCAACATGATCTGCTGCCTGCAGCCTGTTGGCTATGCGTCGGCGAAGACCTTGCCGTCGTCGAGCGTCACCTGCAGGGGCGTGTATTCACTGTGGAAATCATTCTGCAGGCGGTGCAGGTAGCGCCGGCATTCCCATTTGCACATGGGCAGGTCGTGAAGCAGGTAGTTTCCGCAGGTCTGCGGCTCGGTGGCAGGCACCTTGTCCTGCGTCAGCATCCATTTCAGACACTCCATGGTGAGCTGGCGCATGTCTTCTACGCTGTATCCGCTGCGCATGATGATGTACATTCCTGTCAGGCAGCCCATAGGGCCTACGTACACTACGTCGTCCTTTGCGTCACTGTTGCGGAACCATGTTGCCATGAGGTGCTCCATGCTGTGAATGGCGGCCGGTGCCACTGCCGGCTCCTGGTTGGGCTCGGTTATGCGCAGGTCGAAGGTGGTGAGCCCCTTGTCCTCGCGTGAAACGTAGATGCCTGGCTTCAGGTGTGTGTGGTCGATGGTGAAACTTTGTATTACTTCCATTGCTTGATTGTTATTGTTGGGTTGTCATAATCGTCATTGCGGGTGCAAAGTTAAGGCATTTTCCGCAAAAATGGTAGACATTTCCATAAAATATATAATGTATAATATAAAAAATGTTCGTACCTTTGCCGTCGAAATGTTGAAAACACTTTACGACGATGATGAAACTATTCATTCCGGCCATGCTTGCGGCCTCTGTGCTGCTGGCGTGCACCAGTAAGGAACAAACTAAAACTGAAGAGAACATGAATACTGCATTGCAACTGACTCAGGAGTGGGACAAGACGTTCCCCAAGAGTGACCTGGTAGAGCACAAGAAGGTCACGTTTCACAACCGTTACGGCATTGAGCTTGCCGCCGACATGTATACGCCTAAAGGTTCCGGCGGGCGTCTTGCTGCCATTGCCGTCAGCGGTCCGTTTGGTGCTGTGAAGGAGCAGTCGAGCGGCCTTTATGCCCAGCACATGGCCGAGCGCGGCTTCCTCACCCTTGCCTTCGACCCCTCGTTCACCGGCGAGAGCGGCGGCGAGCCCCGCCGCATGGCTTCGCCCGACATCA
>DGHX01000169.1:19812-29832 GCA_002392835.1 Prevotella sp. UBA3837
ACATCAACACCGAGGACTTCCTTGCTGCCGTCGACTTCCTGTCGGTGCAGGACAACGTCGATGCCGAGCGCATCGGCATCATCGGCATCTGCGGCTTCGGCGGCATGGCCGTGAACGCTGCCGCCCTCGATCCGCGCATCAAGGCCACCGTTGCCTCAACGATGTACGACATGTCGAAGGTGAACGTCGAGGGCTACTTCAAGAGCGAGGACACGCCTGCCCAGCGCATGGAGAAGCGCCGCGCCCTGGCAGCCCAGCGCACCAAGGACTACCAGTCGGGCACGTACCAGCGTGCTGGCGGCGTCATTGATCCCCTGCCCGAGGATGCCCCCTGGTTTGTGAAGGACTATCATGCCTACTACAAGACCGAGCGTGGCTACCACGAGCGCAGCGGCAACAGCAACGACGGGTGGAACGTCATTGGCTGCCAGTCGTTCATGAACCAGCCGCTGCTCTGCTGGGCGCACGAGATTGAGTCCCCCGTGCTGCTCATCCACGGCGAGAAGGCCCACTCGCGTTACTTCTCGGAGTATGCCTTCGAGCGCATGACGGGCCGTAAGGTGGAGGGCACGTCGGCCACTGAGGGCAACAAGGAGCTGCTCATCATTCCCGGCGCCACGCACGTCGACCTCTACGACGATGTGGCCGGTGTCATTCCCTACGACAAGCTGGAAGCTTTCTTCACACATTATTTAAAATAGACGCATGCGCCACTTCATCCTATCACTCATAGCGATGCTCTTTGCCTGCAGCCCATCCGACGCTGAGCTTCAGGCCGAGCCGCAGCAATCATCAGGCACCATGACCATCAACATCACTATCGGCGGCCAGACCCGCACCGTCGCCCTCGTTGACAATGCAGCCACTCGCGAGCTGCTGTCAGCGCTGCAGCAAGCTCCCATCACCTACGAGGCCGACGACTACGGCGGTTTCGAGAAGGTGGGTCCCCTGGGCCGCTCGCTGCCCACCAGCAATCAGCAGCTGACCACCGAGGCCGGCGACGTCATCCTCTACAGCGGCAACCAGGTGGTGCTCTTCTACGGCAGCAACTCGTGGAGCTACACCCGCCTGGGGCGCATCCAGTATGAGACGCTCGGCGAGCTGAAGTCATTCCTGAAGGCCGGCGAGGGCCGCATCAGCGTCACCTTGTCGCTGCCCGGCACCACGTCAGTTGGGCGCACCGCCGTGTCAGGGCAGCAGCCGACGGCAGCTTATAACCTGCAGGGCCATAGGGTAGGGAACCCCGCCCATGGCGTCTTCATCAAGAACGGAAGGAAGGTGAAGCTCTGACGAATGTCCGTCACCAAAGAATATGTCCCACCAGCGCCATGTCGCCGGTGGGACATTAATTGTAACAGTATCGTAACGCGTTTTTCTTGGCCAGCTACTGTAATTGGCGTACCTTTGCAGCACCAACTACAATTATATATATACAGCCAAGAAAAGATATGGACACCACCCCCAACTATCTGGTCATAACGCTACAGCTGCTGGGCTCTCTGGGCTTGCTTATTTACGGCATGCGCATGATGAGCGAGGCGCTGCAGAAGATGGCCGGTCCGCAACTGCGTCACATCCTGGGCCGCATGACCACCAACCGTTTCACGGGCATGCTCACAGGTACGCTCGTCACCTGTGCCGTGCAGTCGTCGTCGGCCACCACGGTGATGACCGTCTCCTTCGTCTCGGCCGGTCTGCTGACGCTGGCACAGGCCATCTCGGTCATCATGGGTGCCAATATCGGCACCACGCTCACGGCCTGGATCATGTCGCTGGGCTATAATGTCGACCTGACGAGCATCGTCTATCCCTCGTTCTTCGTGGGCATGGTGCTCATCTACAAGAAGCGCCACCGCTACGTGGGCGACTTCCTCTTCGGCACGGCCTTCATGTTCCTGTCGCTGGTCATGCTCAGCACGTCGGGCAAGGCCATGGACCTGGAGCACAATGCTGAGGTGATAGCCTTCTTCGCCTCATTCGACACTTCGAGCCACCTCACCATCCTGGCCTTCCTGGGCATAGGCACGCTCATCACCTGCATCGTGCAGTCGTCGGCGGCCGTCATGGCCATCACCATCCTGCTCTGCTCCACGGGCGTGCTGCCCATCTATCTGGGCATAGCGCTGGTCATGGGCGAGAACATCGGCACCACGGCCACTGCCAACCTTGTGGCGCTGGGTGCCAACACGCAGGCGCGCCGCGCCGCCTTGGCCCATCTGCTGTTCAATGTGTTCGGCGTGATTTGGGTGCTCATCGTGTTCTACCCCTTTGTCAACATGGTGTGCAGCCTGGTGGGCTACGACCCCGCCGCCGGTGGACAGACGCAGCGTCTGCCCGTGGTGCTGGCCATGTTCCACACGTGCTTCAACGTCATCAACACCGCCATCCTCATCGGCCTGGTGCCGCAGATGGAGCGTGTGGTGTGCTGGCTGCTGCCCGACGGTAAGGCCGGTGCGAAGGAGGAGTTCCGCCTGCAGTACATACAGTCGAACCTGGTGCAGACGCCTGAGATTGCCGTGCTTCAGGCCCAGAAGGAGACGTCGGCCTTCGGCCAGCGCGTGGAGCGGATGTTCGGCATGGTGCGCCAGCTGACTACCCAGACCGAGTCTAAAGCTTTTTCCGAACTGTTCAGCAAGATAGAGCACGAGGAGGACACGACCGACAAGGTGGAGATAGAGATAGCGCGCTACCTGGAGCAGGTGAGCGACGACCACCTGAGCGACGAGACGAAGCAGAAGATACGCCAGATGATGCGCGAGATAAGCGAGCTGGAGTCCATAGGCGATGCCTGCTACAAGCTGGCCCGCACCCTGGAGCGCAAGCAGGAGGCCGACGCCGACTTCAACGACCACCAGAAGCAGCAGCTGCAGACGCTGATGACACTCTGCGAGAAAGCCCTGACGCAGATGAACACCGTGATGCACGGCCACCGCTCGGACCACGACATACGCGAGTCGTTCCGCATAGAGAACGACATCAACCAGCTGCGACAGCAGCTGAAGGGTGAGAACGTGCAGGCCGTGAACGACCACGAATACGACTATGCCGTGGGCACGCTCTATGTGGACATGGTCAATGAGCTGGAGAAACTGGGCGATTATGTTATCAACGTTGTGGAGGCCAGATTTGGAAAATAATTTGTACCTTTGCAGCCAGATATGGAACAAAGACGATTATTAGTAGTCGACGACGAGCACGACCTGTGCGACATCCTGCTGTTCAACCTGCGGGCGGCGGGCTACCAAGCCGAGGCCTGCTATTCGGCCGAAGAAGCGCTGCAGAAGATAGAGGGCGGGCCCGGTGACGGTGGCTTCGACCTGCTGCTGCTCGATGTGATGATGCCCGGCATGTCGGGCTTTGAGCTGGCGGCAAGACTGAGGGGGGGCGCCACGACGCACCACACCCCCATCATCTTCCTGACGGCGCGCGACACGGAAGACGACACCCTGCAGGGCTTTGCAGTGGGAGCCGACGACTATGTGAAGAAACCCTTCTCCGTGCGCGAGGTGCTGGCGAGGGTGAAGGCCGTGCTGAGCAGGGGGCAGAACACCCCTGACACTGCAACCCGCGAGGAAAGCCTGGCCTACGAGCAACTGGTAATAAATGTCGACAGCAAGGCAGTGACCGTCGACGGCACACCGGTAGCCCTGACCCGCACGGAATACGACCTGCTGGTGTTGCTGCTGCGCCACCGCGGACAGGTGTTCAGTCGCCAGCAGCTGCTTGAGCAAGTGTGGCCGCACGATGTCATCGTGGTGGAGCGCACGGTCGACGTGAACGTAGCGCGTCTGCGCAAGAAGCTCGGACGCTATGGCGCCTGCCTCGTGTCGCGCACAGGGTTCGGCTACTTGTTCAGTGATAAGTGATGAGTGATAAGTGATGAATAAACCATCTGAGGGACGCAAGATGTGGCTGAGCGTGATGGGCGTGTTCCTGGTCTATGCCGTCATCTTCATCTTGTTCGAGGACTACGACCGCAAGTACCTGCTGCCCTTCGACGAGGTCAGCGACTGGCACCTGCTGCTCTTCACGCTGGTGGTGATGAGCGGCCTGGGCTTCCTGCTCTACCGCTACGCCCGCCGCATGGACGAGCGCATCAGCCGCGAGCAGGCCGAGAAGGAGAACCGCATGCGCCGCGAGCTGACGCAGAACATCGCCCACGAGCTGAAGACACCCGCCAGCAGCATACTCGGCTACACGGAGACCATCCTCGACAACCCCGGCATCAGCGACGACATACGCCAGCAGTTCATAGAGCGCACCCATGCGCAGGCCCAGCGGCTGACGGCGTTGCTGCAGGACATATCGCTGCTGAACCAGATGGACTATGCCAGCGGCCTGCTGAAGCGCGAGCGCGTCGATGTGGCCATACTCTTTGCCGACATAGCCCGCGAGACGGCCTTCGCCTTGCAGTCGCACCAGATGACGCTGCGCAACTGCCTGCCGCAGAGCATCATCATCTACGGCAACTATTCGCTGCTGTACAGCGTCTTCCGCAACCTGATGGACAACGCCATCAACTATGCCGGGCGCGGCACCACCATCGAGGTCGGCGCAACCCCGCAGCACGGAGGCTGGCGCTTCACCTTTAGCGACAACGGCGTGGGCATACCGGCGGAACACCTGCCCCGCATCTTCGAGCGATTCTACCGCATCGACAAGGGGCGCAGCCGCGAAATGGGGGGCACGGGCCTCGGCCTGTCCATCGTCAAGAATGCCGTGTTGCTGCATGGGGGCACCATTCAGGCTTACTCGCCGGCAGTCCAGACTGCCCAGCAAGACCCATCGGCCGCCAAAGGGCTTACTTTCGTATTTACCATGAATAACAATACGCCGGAAGCGTAGGAGTGTGCGTCAGCACTCCTGCGCTTCCAATCCCTACCCACATCTCCTCGAGCCCAAGCCCCGACGGGGGGTTACTGGCAGCTTTGTGCGGCTGAGGCTTGATCTGTGTGCTTTACGCGCGCGCGAGGAAAAATACGCTGCACTCCCTACACTGAAAAATACTTTACGCTACACTTCCTGCACCTACATTTATTATCAGCAGCTTACAAATTCCTTTCTCTGATTTTGTCAGAAAAAAAACGAACAAACAGCGAGTGGTGAATAATGAGTGACCAATGGCAGGGGGGAAAACCAAAACAAGTTGTTTTGCTGAAAAAGCGATTCACTTTTTTCAAAAAGCGATTCACTTTTTTCAAAAAGCAGCCCACTTTTTTCAAAAAGCGGGCCGCTCAGAAACGTCCCAGGCCCTGGGACGTTTTTCAGACGTGCGCAGTTTTTCTGAGCGACACTCCATTCCATCCCGGTGTAGGAAGTGTAGCGTCTTTGTCCTCGCGCGCGCGTGTAAGGACTATAGCAGTTGCAGCGCTATGGCGGCGCAGGCTTCGGCGTCGGCCAGGGCGTGGTGGTGGCGTGTGAGGTCATAGCCGCAGGCGGCGGCCACGGTGTGCAGCTGGTGGTTGGGCAGCGAGCGGCCGAACTGCCGGCGCGAGGCGGTCAGCGTGTCGTGGAAGCGGTAGTCGGGATAGTCCATCTGGTACACACGGAACACGGCCTTCAGGCAGCCCTCGTCGAAACGGGCGTTGTGGGCCACGAAGGGTAGGGTGGCTATCAGCTCGGTCCTGTCGCTCAGTGCCAGCTGGTCGGCGAAGAACACCTCGGCTATGCGCTCCTCTAACTGGTGCCACACGGTGGGAAAGACCGGCGCCTCGTCGGTGTCGGAGTGGCCCAGCCCGTGCACGCGCTGGCAGAAGTAGCTGTAGTAGTTGGGCTCTGGCTGAATGAGGTGGTAGAAGTTGTCGGCCACGCGGCCGTTGCGCACCATGACCACGCCCACCGAGCAGACGCTCGACGCCTGCTCGTTGGCCGTCTCAAAGTCAATGGCTATGAAGTTACGTATCATGTTGAGGCTCTCAGTTGCACAGTTGTTCCTAGTTATGTGCAGTAAGAGTGCAAAGTTAGTCATTATCTGCGAAATAAACAAATGAAAGTTGAAGAAAGTGCGCTTTTTTCTTGCTGCATTCAAAACTATTCAGTACCTTTGCAGCCCGTTTTCAAGATAACAACCAAATGACGACATCGTTACCCTTCAAGCCGAAGCTCTTCTCGACGCTTCGCAGCTACAACCGTCAGCAGTTCACCACCGACCTGCTGGCTGGCATCATCGTGGGCATCGTTGCCCTGCCGCTGGCCATCGCCTTCGGCATCGCCTCGGGCGTGACACCCGAGAAAGGCATCATCACCGCCATCGTGGCCGGACTCATCGTGTCGGTCTTCGGCGGTTCAAAGGTGCAGATAGGCGGTCCCACGGGCGCGTTCATCATTATTATTTACGGCATCATCGAGCAGTACGGCTTCGAGGGCCTCACCATTGCCACGCTGCTGGCCGGTGTGTTCCTCATCCTGTTCGGGCTGCTCCACCTGGGCACCATCATCAAGTACATACCTTACCCCATCGTGGTAGGCTTCACGTCGGGTATCGCCCTCACCATCTTCACCACGCAGGTGAAGGACCTGCTGGGGCTGCAGATGGACTCTGTGCCCAGCGACTTCATTGAGAAGTGGGTGGCCTACGGCGGTGCCATCGGCAACATCGACCTGTGGAGCGCCGTCATCGGCCTGAGCTCCGTGGCGCTCATCGTGGCGTGGCCCGTCGTGGCCCGCAGCCTGTCGCGCCTCGCTCCGTGCTGCTCGTTCCTGAAGAAGCTGCCCGGCTCGCTCATCGCCATCGTGGTCATGACCGTTGGGGCGCTGCTGCTGAAGGACTATGCCGGCGTGCTGAGCATCGAGACCATCGGCGACCGCTTCAGCATCAGCAGCCAGCTGCCTGGCATGCAGGTGCCCGCCCTGTCGTGGGACGTGGTGAAGGGGCTCGTCTCGCCCGCCATCACCATTGCCATCCTTGGCGCCATCGAGTCGCTGCTCTCGGCCACCGTGGCCGACGGCGTCATCGGCGACCGTCACGACTCTAACACCGAGCTCATCGCCCAGGGCATGGCCAACCTGGCCTCGCCGCTCTTTGGAGGCATTCCGGCCACAGGGGCCATCGCCCGCACCATGACCAACATCAACAACGGCGGGCGCACACCCGTGGCCGGAATCGTGCACGCCGTGGTGCTGCTGCTCATCTTCCTCTTCCTCATGCCGCTGGCGCAGTACATACCCATGGCCTGCCTGGCAGGAGTGCTCGTCGTCGTGGCCTACAACATGAGCGGCTGGCGCTCGTTCTTCTCCATCATGAAGAACCCCAAGAGCGACGTCATCGTGCTCTGGGTGACCTTCCTGCTCACCGTCATCTTCGACCTGACCATCGCCATCGAGGTGGGACTCATCTGCGCCTGCCTGCTCTTCATGCGTCGCATGGCCGAGACCACCGACGTGAAGATCATCTCGCAGGAAATCAACCCCGAGGAGGAGACCAGCGACTTCCAGATGGGCAATCTGGAGCACCTGACCATTCCGCAGGGCGTGGAGGTGTACGAAATCAACGGCCCTTACTTCTTCGGTGCCGGCAACCGCTTCGAGGACATCATGGCCCGCTACGGCGAGCGGCCCCGGGTGCGCATCATACGCATGCGCAAGGTGCCGTTCATCGACAGCACGGGACTGCACAACCTGGAGAACATGTGCCGCATGAGCCAGCAGGAGGGCATCACCATCGTGCTCTCGGGCGTGGCACCGAAGGTGGAGGCAGTGCTCAAGCGCAACGGCTTCGTGGAGCTGCTGGGCGAGGCAAACATCTGCAACCACATCGACCTGGCGCTGGCACGCGCCCGCCAGTTAGTGGAACAATAAGGGCTTTGTCAGGGAGTGAAAGGGGAGTGAAAATCATTCCCCTTTTTTGCGTGGTTGTGCTCACTCGAAGTAGAGTGTCAGCACAACCATTTTGCTGTAGGCTGCGTCGATGCTGCGGGCGAAGGCCTGCTTCGTGGCGTCGGTCAGCTCGTCGGCGTGCTTCTTCTCGAACACGTCGCTGAGGCTGAAGCAGAACTTCAGCTCGGGTATGAACTTGAAGAAGGGTAGGTAGTAGTCGCAGCCCAGACCCACCTCGACCATGGTGTCGTAGCGCTTCAGGTGTATGAAGTCCTGGTCCTTGCCCGACAGGTTCAGCATGGGGCTCACGCCTGCTATCATGTACGGGCGGTAGTTGTTGAAGCGCTCGGCCGAGAACTTCAGGTCGATGGGCAGCGAGATGTAGGTGTTCTTCATGTCCTGCGTCGACTCGCGCGGCAGCCCCGCGTCGTTCAGGTCGTCCAGGTCGCGGAACACCAGGTGCTTCGACCCGAAGTGCATGGTGGGCACCAGGCGCAGCGACAGGTGCTGCGACAGCCGCATGTCGGCCACCACGCCCACGCTGAAGCCCGGGTTCCAGGTGTCGGCATCGGTCACCACGGTGCGCGTCACAGGCTCCTCCTGGCCGGGCAGCAACAGCGGCTGCGGGCCCACGTTGCACAGCTCCACGTCCTGCATGTTCAGACCTATCTGTATGCCAAAGTGCAGTGGGCGCAGGTCTATGTAGGGCTTGTTCTGCACCTTGCGTACCTGCGCCACCGCCATGGTGGCTATGAGGGCCAGCACTATGCTGCTGATGATTCGTCGCATGTACTTATTATAACGCAAAACCCCGCGCCGATATTATATCGGCACGGGAAAAAAGCGTCGTCGCCCTCTTCAGCGCTTGTAGCATTCGAACATCTTGCTGACGATGTCGCGCTGCATCTTCGGCGTCACCAGGCTCGTCAGCCACACCACGGGGAAGCCGCCCAGCATGGCGATGGCTCCGCAGTTGATGGGGTTGATGGGGTTGCCCAGCAGCATGTTTACCACCGTCAGGCCCACGCCCCACACGAAGCAGGCCCAGACGCTGAGTCGCGTCACGCCGCGCCAGTAGAGGCCCATCATGAACGGTGCGAGGAAGGCGCCGGCCAGTGCTCCCCACGATATGCCCATGAGCTGGGCGATGAACGTGGGCGGGTTCAGGGCTATGAGCAGCGAGATGGCTATGAAGAACATGATGAGCACGCGCATCACCACCACCTTGCGGCGTTCTATCTTCTCGGCCACGATGTCGTCTATCGTGCCTTCCTCCACCTCGCCCGGCAGCGACTTCTTGTCGCGGTAGATGAGGTCGAGCGTCATCGTCGACGACGAGGTCAGCACCAGCGAGGCCAGTGTCGACATCGATGCCGACAGCACCAGCAGCACCACCAGCGCTATGAGCACGTCGGGCAGCGTGTTGAGCATGGCGGGAACTATCGAGTCGAAGGCTATCTTGCCGTCGGCAGCCACCACGGGATCGTAGAGCCGTCCGAAGCCGCCAAGGAAGTAGCAGCCGCCGGCCACGACGAGGGCGAAGACGGTTGAGATGACGGTGCCGCGACGGATGGCGCTCTCGTCGGTGATGCTGTAGAACTTGCCCACCATCTGCGGCAGGCCCCACGTGCCCAGTGAGGTGAGGATGACCACGCCCAGCAGACCCCACGGGTCGGGACCGAAGAGCGAGGCGAAGACACCCGTCTGCCCGTCGTCGCCGGGCAGTGCGCTCAGCTTGCTGACGGCCTCGGTCAGTCCGCCCTGTGAGGCCAGCACGGCGGCGATGACGGCCACGATGCCGAAGAGCATGATGATGCCCTGAATGAAGTCGTTCATGGCCGTGGCCTTGTAGCCGCCCAGGATGACATAGACGGCGGTGAGGATGGCCATGATGATGACGCAGTACTCGTAGGGAATGCCGAAGCCCATCTCAAACAGCGTCGAGATGCCTTTGTAGACGCCCGCCGTGTAGGGGATGAGGAACACGAAGGCGATGATGCTGGCCGCCACGCGCAGCCCCTGGTCCTGGAAGCGGGTGCCGAAGAAGTCGGGCATGGTGCGGCTCTCTATGTGCTGCGTCATCAGCTTCGTGCGCCGGCCCAGTATGAGCCAGGCCAGCAGCGAGCCGATGACGGCGTTGCCGATGCCTATCCATGTGCTGCTGAGGCCGTAGCGCCAGCCGAACTGTCCGGCGTAGCCCACGAA
>DGHX01000169.1:29944-35623 GCA_002392835.1 Prevotella sp. UBA3837
ACGGCGCGCCCGCCCAGTACGAACCCGTCGACACTGCTGGCCTGCTTGCGTGTGTACACGCCGACACCAATCATCACGGCCAGGAAGATGATGGTCAGAAGTACTTTGATTACCATTGTGGCTATTTTCGATTTACTTATTTTCGATTTTCGATTTATTTTCGATTTACTGATTTTCGACTTACTGCGGCGGTAGCCAGATCGTAAATCGAAAATCCGTAAATCGTCAATCAAAATGCTACCTGCACCTGTGCCTGCAGCCAGTTATAGTCTTTCGTGCTGATGTTCTCGCCGCAGAGGCTGCGGGTGTACTGCAGCTGCAGTCGGCATTTCTTGTAGAACCAGTACTGCACGCCCAGCGTCAGGTTCGTCTGGTCCCAGCCGTCCACCTCCGTGTTGCGGTTGTAGGTCTCGCCGCAGGCCACGATGTCGAGGGCGTCGACCACGGGGAAGCACATGGTGACATATCCGCCGCGCGAGCCCACGTCGCCGTCCTCTCCGCCCAGCCATTCGGCACGGATGCTGGCCGGGCGCGCCTCCTTGTATTGGCCGGGCGAGTAGGCCTGCGTCTTGTATTCGATACCGGCGCTGTAGCGGTTGCGTTTGTAGTTGTCGCCCACGCTGATGGTGGGGTTCCAGGCCGCCGTGCCCACGGCGCAGCCCGTGCCCAGGTAGCCGGAGCCCACGATGCGCAGCCCGTCGAAGGGCTTCAGCTCCAGCTTTGCTATGAAGTCCTTCTGGTTGTTCAGGTCCTTGCGGTTGACGCCCTGTCCGCTCATCAGCGCCAGCTCATAGTGTACCTTATTATTCAGTATGTCGCCGTATGCCATCAGACCCATGTCGCGGCCGTAGTTCACGCCGTTCAGCGGGTCGGGGCCTTCGCCGGCCAGGTAGAGCACGGCCTGTGAGTAGACGTCGATGAGCTCCAGGGCTGTGGGCGACAGCGGGTTCTCCATCGAGTAGGAGTGCTTGAACTGTCCCAGACGGAGGCTCAGCGACTTGTCGTTGCTGATGCGAAAGTCGGTGTAGTACTCTTGCACCACGCTCGAGAAGTCGTGCATGAACATGAACGACCAGCGGTCAGTGATGCGGGCCTTCGCCCAGAGTAAGGTGCGCTTGAGGTTGTACGAGTTAGTTTTTGTGCCGTTCTGGTCTTGGTAGCTCCAGCCCCCCTGGGCGTAGCCGTTGAAGGTGATGCGGCTGGTGAAGTCTTTCATCCAGTCAGGTTCGCTACTTTGCCCCATCGCGGCAACGCTGCTCAGCACTGCCAGTGCCACTGCCAGTGTCCGAAATTTGCAAGTCTTTTGTTTCATTTTGTCATTGCTTAAAAATAAAAAGTGGTTCTTGCGTCGGCAAAGGTACGAATAAACGAGCAAAGTGCCAAAGAAAATCGCATATTTCTTTCTTTTGTGTGTAAAAGACATGACATGCATCGTCTTGCTTCAAGCGCACACAAAAGAAAAAGGGCTGCCCCAGACAGTGTGCCCTGGGTAGCCCTCTCTTTGGTTGGCGACAGTGGCGGTGAGGCTAAAAGCCGTAAAGCCCCTGCTCGTCATCCTCTTCTTCGTCGAACTCGTCATCATCGGTTCTCAGACGTCGTTTCCGCGGCTGCGAGCTGGTCAGCAACAGCATGGGTTCCACGTGTTGAGTGCTGATGACGGGCTGTTCATATTCCTTCTTCTTCATGGTTTTTCTTATTACTTATTTAATGACCTTTTTACCGTTCACGATATACACGCCCTTGGGCAGCGTCTTCAGGCTGCTGCTCACCTGCTGGCCGCCTATGCTGTAGGTGCGCATCCCTGCTTCGTCGGCATCTACCAGCCTGATGGCGGTGGCGTTGCCGCCTATCTCCATGCCCGTCATGCGGGCACCGTCAGTGCTGCTGCTGAAGTATGCCCTGTAGCCCTTCAGACGGCTCTTGCCAGTGGAGCGGTAGAGTTTATCGCTGTTGATGAAGTATGTATCGGCGGGCAGTGCTATGTCGCCGTCGTAGTTGGCGGTAAAGGCATAGTCGGCGGCGGTGGCGGAGGGCTGGCTTGCCGTCAGCGTGACGTTGCTGAAGTTGAAGCTGCTGGCTGCCGTGCTGGTGGTGAGCAGCACGGGCTCGTTGGCCGTGATGCCTGCCGTGGTGCTGAGGAACTGTGCTACGCCGTCTGCATCGCCCTGATAGGCGTAGACCTTGGCATCGGCGCCGAAGGCCGCCTTCACCTGCTCATCGGTCAGGCTGAAGGGCAGCACCACGGTATTGTAGAAGCCGGCGCTGATGGAGCGCTTCAGCGTGAAGGCAGCCTCGGGCATGTCGCTGGTGATGGCGAACAGGGCGATGTCCTCGTCCAGGTCGGGTATGACATTCAGTATCGAGGTTCGGTCGGCAGGCTTGATGGGCTCGCCGCACGACAGCACCACGTCGCCGAGCGTCAGCTCATGGCTGCCCGGCACATAGTCATCGGCAGCCACGACGGTGAAGGTGAACAGCGTGCCCTCGTTGTCGTAGTAGGTCTCGCCGCCCAGGCTGATGGTGGTCACGGTCAGCGAGCCGTCGTCCTGCAGGTTCGACGAGATGGTGTGGTCGTCCATGCGGTCCTCGTTCAGTGCCACGGTGTAGACCTTCTTGTCTTTCTTCATGGTGTAGCCGAACTGCAGTCCCTCGGGCAGACGGATGTTGCACTGCGTGCCGTAGATGCCCTCGGCGTTCTTCATCTCTACGGCCACGGTCTTTGTCTCGCCCGGCTTCATGTTCACCGTGCCTATGCTCAGGTAGTTGTCCTCGGCCGAGGGGGCGGCGGCTGGGGCCTTCGTTGCGCGGGCGCCGTCCTTCATCAGTATGTAGCGGTTGATGAGCACCACGGCGTCGTTGATGTTGATGTCGCCGCTGCCGTCCAGGTCGGCGGCCGGGGCGATGAAGGTCGTCAGGGGCTTGTCAAGTATGTGGTTCACGATGCACACGGCGTCGTTGATGTTGATGTCGCCGCTGTTGTCAACGTCGCCCAGCATGAACGACTTCACCGTCAGCGTGGCACTGCTGCTGGCAGGCTTGTGCATGACGCCGTTCACGTCGCTCAGCACGATGTTCTTCAGCTGCAGCTCGTAGTCGCCGTCGGCCAGCTCCTCGTCGATGTAGAGCGACACGTTGATGATGGCCCCCTCGTTGCCTGTGAAGGGTGCGCTCTCTATCGACAGACCTGTCACCCTGACCACGCCGTCGGCCACGGTGTTGCTCGACAGCGAGTAAGTGTCCTCCATGCGGTCAGTCAGCTCAATGAGGTTCTTCCCCTTCACGTTCTTTGCCACGCTGATGCCGCTGGGCAGGCAGAGGTCGAACTGCAGGCCCGTCACCTCGGCCACGTTGTTCATCAGGATGGGCATCTGAACCGTCTTGCCCGTGAACACTTCCATGTCGGTTATGGCCAGCGTGTTCTGCGTGTCAACGGGGTCGGTGACGTTCAGCACGCCGTTGCGGTAGCTGATGGCATAGTTGGTGGCGGCGGCTCCCGTCACCAGCACGTCGTACTGGCCCACAGGGCTGTCTTCGGTGGCCGTGCAGCTCAGCTTGGGCTTGGTGGTGAGCACGCTCTCCGTCTCGTTGTTCTTCCATCCGCTGTACTTAGCGCTGAAGGTGGGGTTCGCCTTGCCCTTCTCGCGGGTGTATTCGCCGGCATAAATCTCTAACGGTGCCTTGTTCACGGTCAGCGTGCCGTTGGTTGAGGTGACGGTGTAGTTGTCGGCCTTCAGGCCTGTCAGCGTGATGGGGTAGGTGCCCACCTTGCTGCTCTGAGTGGCCGTGCAGCTGAGGGTAGGCTCGCCGAGCACGCTCTCGTCCTCGCCGCCCACGAAGCCGTCGTAGTCAACAGTGAACTTGGGGTTGGGGTCGCCATAGGGGCGGGCAACGCTCTGCACCGTGGCCGTCAGAGGCACCTTGTTCACACTGTAGGTGAAGGTCTTGTCAACAGTGAACGACATGTCGTTGTTGGTGAACGTCACCGGCACGGTGGTGGTGTAAGTGCCTGCGTTCTTTTCTAATGCCGACAGGTTGTAGTCTGTCATCTGGAAGCCTGCCACGCTGCCGTCGTAGCTCAGCGTGGCCTCGGGGGCCTCGCCGGTGTAGTTGAAGGTGCTGCCGCTCCAGGTGCCCCAGCTCTTAGCATTATATACGGCGGCGTTTGAACCACACTTCGACGACTGCTCGCTGGGGTCGCCTAAATAGATGATGGCTTGGAGACGGTTGCAACCGTAGAAGGCATAGTTGCTTGTGCTGTTAAAAGTAGGGCCGTATGTAGATGACCCAACTTTGTTCGTGCAACTGGCGGGTAGAACGACATAGGTTAAGTTTACACAGTTTAAAAAGGGAGCACTACTACTACTACTACTACCACTTCTACTCAAATAAAGCTTACGCAGCCTGTTGCCAAAGTTCACTTTCTGCAAGCTGGAACAATTAGAAAAAGCATTGTTATCAATCTCATAAATATTCGTCAGGTCTGCGGTTTTAAGCCCCGTGCAGTTATTGAATGCATAGTAATCTATTTCTGCAGTTCCTATGCTGAATAGAATGTTCACGGTCTCTAAGTTGCTGCATCCCTCAAATGCGTAATAGCCTATATACGTAATGTTCCCTGACGTAGCAGTTAGGCTCTTGACGATACTTTTGCTCCGGAAAGCATTATTGTTTACTTTCGTTACCACAAAGGTCAAACCGTCCGACTCGATGGTTCCTGGAATGACGATGTCCGCCACACCTTCACTTGTGGCAAAGCCTGCCACATACGCTTCCGTACCATCAAGCTGGTACTTTAAATCACCTACGTTCACGTAGGTCTGTCCCATAACACTTGTGCTTAGAAGTAAGCAGAAAGCCAGACATAAATGTGCTAAATGTTTATTCATAATTATTATAGTTTAGGTTCTCTTTCTATAGTTTCGACGGCAAGTTCAATATAAGAAGCGAATTGCCGCATTTCATTCTCGGTCATGCCTGCTTTAGCGTATTCATTCTTCAGCCAATCAATACAATCTCCTCGCTGAACGTTTTGTGATTTACAAGCCCATAGATAATCGATGATTTTTATTCGAGAATACGAAACTAATAAGGGATTGTGATTGTCTGCATGTTCATCGTTAATCTCTGCTGACAACTTGCTCTTGGCTTCTTCTAAACTTAATGTACTCATAATAATAACATTGCGCCAACCAATCCCAAGAAATCAGCGGGTTATTGTTTAAAAGCGTGGGACTATTGCTTGCTATTAGGCTTAGGCTCTGGACTGCCCATCAGAATGTAACAAACAATAGCCCACACCTTTAAGATATACAGTTTCCCTGTGGGTACAGTAATCCTAAGGATGTGAGCATATTGTCTACTATTTATTCTGATGGTTGAATTGTCCAGATTCAAGCCAGAAAATAGTATTCAATCGCTCTTTTGCTAAAAAGCTGAAGCCCTTTGTTGCGCCACCGCTCTTGGCGGCACTCGGTACTTCGGTGCAAAGATACGAACAAAAATTCAAACCGCCAAATAATTGGTGGAAAAAATGAACAATATCAGTCTTTGCTGGCGTTGGCGTAGGATTCAACCACGCTTCTCCCTACATGGAGGGTTTGGGCAATGTCGTCGATTGTCTGTCCAGCCTGTATCAACATTTTTACTAACGACTGCAGTTGTCCGTCCTTCTCGGCCAGT
>DGHX01000169.1:35734-39212 GCA_002392835.1 Prevotella sp. UBA3837
CAGTTGTCCGTCCTTCTCGGCCAGTAGTGTTTCTTTCTCAGCCAAGTCTCGTTCCAGGCCGTAGACCTTACCTTCCTGTTCCTTAATGATAGAGTAGTATTCGTCCTCCACGTTCATGTCTTGACGCATCTCCACACTCGAGGCAGCCATCAGCAGACGGTGCAGGATGGGCTGCATCTCGGTGTCGGAGGAGTCGTAGGCCTGTTCGTCGAGACTCAGGTAGTGCTGGCTCTCGGCACTCACGCGTGTCTGGTCAAAAATGCTGAGTATCTTATCCAGATGGTTGTTCACCTTCCCATGCAGACGGGGAATCTGCACGATGATGCTGTTGTGGTTCAGACTGTCGACAAACGCGTTTGGCAGCCCCTTGGTGACAGGATGCTCGTCATAGTCGAAGGTCTGATGGCGCACATAGATGACCGGCTCCTCGATGTCGCCCACGGTGTGGCCCAGCAAGTAGACGGCCACCATCGGCAATGCGTGACGGTCGACACTATCGCTGACGATGTTCTTCGGATTCTGATAGTGCACGCCCAAGTACTGCCGGAAACGCAATGTCTCGGTGGGCAGCCAAGGGTACCCTCCATAGACACTCGTTAGTCTCTGGCCCCCTCCCTTTTGCAATTCTATCAGGATGAGCTGCTCTTCGCCGTTCTCCTTGCGCACGGTGGCACCGAAGTCGATGCGGAAGATGCTGAGCACCTCTTTCTGACCGTTACTATACTCGTGCGGACGCACCTCGACCTTCACAATATTCTCTTTCAGCAGTGCCGACAGGATGGTGCGGGCTATACGCTCGTCTTCCATCAAGTATTTGAAAACGGTGTCGTAGATGGGGTTGGCAATGTTCATCATAAGCGTCGCATTTGATATTTGCTGCAAAGATAAGCATAAAAAATGAATCGGCAAAAGATTTGCCCGACATTTTTGCTGGACACGGCGATATACGATGTTGTCGGGGGGCTTAAAGCACAGCCTGTCCATACCTTCGGGAAGTTGTAGTCGATTTCCTCTACGGGAATGCCCATGTACTTCAAGCAATCAATATTGCAAGGTATAAAAATGAATGTTTTACTTTTTTCTTGCACTGACTTTGATACTCAGTTGGTTAGGAAGGAAAAGCTGCACCTATAGCTGCACCTGAAACTGCACCGGATGCTGCACCTATGGCTAAAGCTAAAGCTGCACATTTGCTTGCTTTGATTGAAAGGTGTACCAAATTTAATACGTGGGCTTGGGACTCAGAGTCCGCGGGCCGCGGACAAATAGTCCCAGGCCCGCGGACTTTATTTTGGAACTTTTATTAAAATTTCTAAAATGGAGTCCCTTGCGGCTTCGTGTGAGTTTTAAGAATAATTCATGGTCAATTCATGGTCAATTTGCGGCCATTCGTGTTATACAAGAATTGATTTGCATGGGTGCAAGAAGCGGTGCAGGAAACGGTGCAGGAATAGAAACGTAAACACCTGTAAGTCAGGCCTGGTGCGGTTTTTTGCTATTTTGGTAAATACTATACCTGTTGGTTGAATTAAACTTTTTGCTCCGTCTTTTGGTCGTTTCAGAAATAATGCCTATCTTTGCAACGAATTATCTCAACACTTCAATATGGAACGAGAAGAAGTCATCAAAAACATTCGCCAGGTAGCGGCAGGCACATTGCCCAAGGGCAGTGCCCTCTTCCTCTACGGCTCCCGTGCTCGCGGCGATTGGGCCGAGGACTCCGACTGGGATTTGTTGTTGATATTAGACAAGAAGGGCGACGATGACTTCCGCCGTTATGCCTATCCTATCATTGAGTGTGGATTCAACCTCTGGCAGTATTTCAGCGTTCAAACTTACTCGCGGGAAGAGTGGAACAATGGTCCTCATCCCATGTTTTATTATAATGTAGAACACGACAAGCAACTGATATATGAGTCTTAAGGAAGAAGAGCGAAGTTTTATCGTACAGTTGGAACTCGAAAAAGCAGAAACAACTTTCAAAGAGTATGAAGGCCTTTCAGAGAAGGGCTATTGGAGCACATTGGCCAACCGCCTGTATTACGCACTTTTCCACGCAGTGAGTGCCATGCTTATTTGCGATGGGCATGAAGTTGGTTCTCACAAAGGAGCTGCCATTCGTTTTCATCAATATTATGTACGCCAGGGGAAGTTCTCATCCAGCGAAGGAGCTTTTTACTCTCAGATGGAGACTTTACGTGAGAAAGCTGACTATAACTGCTTTTTCCAGGTTGCCGAGGACGATATCGTAGGCAAGATAGAGCAACCCCGTCAATTCATAGGTCATGTCAGGCAATATATTGCCACGTTGAAGAGTCCGCTTTGATTCTTGCTCACAGGATTCACTCATATAACCGAATAAGTTTCTGCAAACAACTATAACCCTCAGCTGGTGCGCATCGTGATGCGTTCCGGCTGAGGGTTACAGATGATTTTAGCTGAAGTCTACAGACTGTTGATAGCAGCTTGCAGGCGCTCGAAGAACAGGCCGATGTGGTAGCCGTCGACGAAGCGGTGGTTGGCCGTGAAGGTGACGTTGACCATCCATCGGCCGTCGCGCTCCACATATTTGCCCCAGTTCACCCGGGGGATGGCATCGTCAGGGTCCTCCATGCCGGGATTGCTGATGGCCGTGGCGTCGAGGTTCGGCGTACATGAGCAATACACCACGTTGGGTATGTCGCCCATTCCTCCGAAGAGCGTCGTCTGACGGGCTATGGCCTCTGAGGTGGCTTCTACATACTGCCTCAGCGTGCCTTCAAAGGGCGCCGTGTGAAAGCGGAACACCTCCTCGCCGGGCTGCTTGTGTGTGAAGTTGGTGTGAATTCGGTCGAAGATTACCACCTGCCCGTCGATGATGCGCAGCCGGAAGTTGCGGATACCGTTGAGCACCCCGGTCGTCAGGTAGACGAGCGAGAGGTAGAACGACAGCCGCTCCCGGCGCTTGTACTCCAGCAGCCGCGTCACGTCGACGTATGCCGCCACGGCGTAGTGGGGCGACTTCAGCCGCGAGAAGTGCAGGTACAGGTCGCGCCGGTCCCAGCTGTTGATGTCTATGGGCTGATGCTCCATGCTTTTGAGACTCGCTGGTAGGAGGACAGGCTATGCGAACGGGTTCTCCGTAGGATAGTAGTCGCCCTTCGGGAAGTTGTAGTCGATCTCCTCCACGGGGATGCCCATGTACTTCAGCACCTCCCACAGGTACTTGCCTGCGTGGTCGAACATCACGGCGGCATGGTGCGGATAGTGCTTCTCGATGAGCACGTGGCGGTAGAAGCGGCTCATGTTCTTGATGCCGAAGATGCCGATGCTGCCGAAGGAGCGGGTGGCCACGGGCAGTATCTCGCCCTGTGCGATGTATGCGCGCAACTTCGTGTCGGCGGTGGACTGTAGTCGGTAGACGGTGGCCTTGCCGGGCAGCAGGTCGCCCTCGAGCGTGCCGTTGGTCACCTTTACGGGCAGGGCGCGGGCCATGATG
>DGHX01000169.1:39327-61926 GCA_002392835.1 Prevotella sp. UBA3837
GGAAGCCCATGAAGATTTCCTTCTCCGAGTACTCGTCGCAGAGGAACTTCCGGCCCTTGATGCTCTCCTCGAACATGTCGCGGGGCACGCTGTTGTTGATGTCGAGCAGCGTCACGGCATCCTGCGTGATGCAAGTGCCTATGAACTCCGACAGGGCACCATAGATGTCAACCTCGCAGGCTACGGGTATGCCACGGCCCGTGAGACGGCTGTTCACGTAGCAGGGCACGAAGCCGAACATGGTCTGGAAGGCGGGCCAGCACTTGTTGGCCATGGCCACGAACTGTCGGCTGCCCTTGTGGGCCTCAATCCAGTCGCAGAGCGTCAGCTCATACTGGGCCAGCTTCGGCAGCACGCTGGGAATCTTGTTGCCGGTGCCCAGCTCTGCGGCCATGTCCTTCACCACGTCATCGATGCGCGCATCGCCCTGGTGCTTCTGGAAGGCCTCGAGCAGGTCGAGCTCTGAGTTCTCCTCTATCTCCACGTCGAGGTCGTAGAGGGCACGGATGGGGGCGTTGCAGGCCAGGAAGTTGTTGGGACGGGGGCCGAAGCTGATGATCTTCAGGTTCTGCAGGCCTACGATGGCACGGGCGATGGGCACGAAGTCGTGTATCATCTCAGCGCACTGGGCGGCGTCGCCGACGGGCTCCTCGGGTATGTAGGCGCGCGTCTTGCGCAGGCTCAGGGCCTGGCTGGCGTTCAGCATGCCGCAGTAGGCATCGCCGCGGCCGTCGATGAGGTTGTCCTGGGTCTCCTCGGCAGCGGCGCAGAACATCGTCGGACCCTGGAACCAGTCGGCAATCATCGTCTCGCTGATTTCAGGACCGAAGTTGCCGAGGTAGACGCACAGGGCGTTGCAGCCGGCCTTCTTCACGTCCTCCAGGGCCTGCTGGGCGTGTATCTCGCTCTCGACGATGCAGATGGGACACTCGTAGATGTCGGCAGCGCCGAACTTCTCTACATATTGGGCGACGACGGCCTTGCGGCGGTTCACGGCCAGTGACTCGGGGAAGCAGTCGCGGCTCACGGCCACGATGCCAATCTTGATTACAGGTACATTTTTCATACTGATATAGTACTTTTTGTCGTTATAGGTTTATTCAGCTTGCAAATATACGCTTTTTTCCCCATTCTTGAAAATATTATCTTTGTTTTTTTCTTTTTTCTTTCTACTTAACAGACTTAAAATCGATTTCTAAGGTCGCATAGTTTTCGCCATCATCAGGTATTTGAACACTACGTCGTAAATCGGGTTTGCTATCTTCATGACTACCTCCGTTTTGTTTTTCCGTGTGCATATATACACAAAAAAGCCGAAAGCGCAAAACTTTCGGCTTGATTATTTAATAATATGTTGGAATGAGTCCTCCTAATCGAATGGGCTGCACCAGCGGTAAACCCAGTGTATCTGGCTTTCGCAAGCAGCTCCTAATATGAGTTTATTCTTCTGATTCTTGCTGCCACTGGAGATACTTAACTCGAAATCCCACTCACCAGAAGTGGCGTGAATATCACGTGTACCTGCACCTGTTGCACCTACTACGTTAGTTTTTGGTAGAAAAGTTTGGGAATATTCACTCTCCCAAGTCATCCATGGGCTTACCTCTATATGACAGTATGCTTCAGGGGAAGTTCTTTTTACGGTGCAATGAAGAACAATCTTTTCGCCACTCTCTATCTTAGCAGGCGGAGCCTGTATGGTTGAGACAAACGAAACAGGTTGCTGCACATATTCATAATAACTTTTCATGCCCGTACACATTCCTGTCATAGTTTGCTCAGCTTCCGTAGCGGTATAATTCATGTAATCAACATAATGACCATTGTCTCGCGTAGTATTATCATGTTTTTTAATTATCGTTTCGATGAGCCACCATGAGCGCTTTTCGCCCAAATCGTCCACTTCCTCCTGTAGTTTCTTGTCTATGTAGCCTTCCTTGGCCAGCCATTTATAGAAGGCCTTTTCGTCGGGATACAATTCAATATATTTTGCCACGATTTCAGCGAGCATTCTATTTATTTCGTTGGCGTTGCTTACGTTCTTAAGATATTTACCTACAACCAGTTCCTTGCGGAATCTCTCCATCAGTGTATGCAGACGCGTCAGCCTCTGAACGTAATCGTGGTTCTCACCAAAGTATTGTTTGGTGTCTAAGAGGTAATTTTCATCCCATATATCTATCAGCTTCTTGATTTCTGCTTTTTTGGCTTCGATTTTCTTCCTGTCGTTATAGCGCTTCTCAAACATCTCGCGCATCTGCTCGTCCGTCATGCCGTAGGCGAATTGCCGTATTTTATATTTTATAACCATGGCATTCCAAATGTCGTCCCAGTCGCTTCCACGATGGGCGTACTCCTCTTCGAATTCCTTGTACATGTCCTCCGCCCTCTTCTGATAAAAGAATTTTGCCGCAATGTTGATGGCCTTGGCCTCTACCTGAACAGCCTTGACATAGGCCTTGACATAGGGATTCTGCGTGGCGAAGTCCTTCATCTTGTCAACAGCGAAATCTTTAGCGAACTGCCAGGCGACGGCTGCTGGATTCTCACTGCCCAGGAGCGTTCCGGCTTTCTCCATGTTATCCTTGCTCAGATGTTTCTCCAGGCATTCTTTCACCTTCTTGTTGTTCGGGTCTTCTTTCCACTTTTTAAACAATATAGATAGCATCTTTGACTTGATGTCTGTTGCCAGTTTCTCTGAGACGTCGTTGATGGCTTTGTCTGTCAGAGTTCCCTCGTCGTAGGCATCGATATACTCAATGGTCTTTTTCACGTAGTCGTTGCTTCCCAGCACCTCGCGCATGGTATAGCCCAGCAGGTCGTTTTCGCCTAATCCAACACTCTCGGCGGCCTCCTTCAACTGGTCGCTCAGCTTGTTGAAGTCTTTTTCGCGCAAATCGGAGTTCCAGCCGTTGACGGCAACGTACTCGGCGAACTTGTCGTTCAGTCTCTCCCTGTCTTTTGCTGCAGCGGCAGTGCAGAAGTGGCGGGTTTCGAACTTGACGATGCCTTGCTTCAGCGCCGAATATTCGGGAATGATGTACTCCACTCCGTTGTCGGAGATGAGCACGCCCACCAGCTCTTTATACTGTTCCTTGGGAACGTCGCTGGGAATGTTGAAGCTGACCGTTGCGTAGTCATCCAGCTCCACATGCTCATCGCCGTCCTGGGTCACTTTGACGGGTGTGCCTACGATGTTGTAGCCCTTGGCCTGTAGTGCACTTATTTCCTCGTTGGACAGTGGCTCATACTTCACGTTGGTGTCACCGCTGGGCAGGTCTACCTTGTAGCCTCCCACGGCTTCGTCATCATCGTCGCCGCTACACGACACAAAAGCAAGGCTGCAGACAGCCATCAGGGCAGCCGCCCCAAAAGAGATGTACTTTTTCATTTTCGTTTAAGTTGTATAAAGATGATTCAAGTTTTATCTGCCGCCCAATAGTGAGCGTTTTATTGAGCACAAAGTTAGACCTTTTCCCTGCAACGGCCAAAGATGTAGATGAAAAACGACTCCCATTCCGCGAAATGGGAGTCGTTTGAACGGAATGGGAGTCAAAGATTGTTGGATAATGGTGTATTAAGAACCTACCTAACTTCTGTAACTTTTTGGATGTGGCTTATGACTTTTGATACATCCTCTTTGTTTGATTAGTTGTTCAGTTCAGCGAGTGGCTTACTGCCCATCTTACTCTGCGCTGTCGGTTATATAATCCTCAATACCATAATCGCTTGGATGGCGGAACTGATAATATGACTTGTCGCCATAGACCTTGTCGTGGGTCTCCGTTTTCCCATAGCCGCAGAAGTTGTACTCACCAGGAAGGGTGAACTTGCGTCCGTCGGCACGCGTCACAACGATGCGGTAGGTGCAGGCTTCGTAGTGGTAGGAATAACCGTAGCGGTTCTCGGTAAACCCTGGGGGAGCCCAACTTCCTACGTGCAGATCCCACTTCCCCCCGCTTTCAGGCCAGTAGCTGTCATACGTTGTCATATTGTTGCCTTTATACCACGACGTGCAGTTGTTGCGCCAGGCAAAAGTTGTTGCCCCCGCTTGCTCTGGGCCAACCGTAAACGTGCTCCATGCTTCCCATGGCTTACTCTCTGTGGCAGAGACCGTGCCTGCCGTGCCCGTTTTTGTTTCATCGCGAAACACTTCTTGGCGCACCTTGCCTTCATCGTCGGCGTAGTAGCGGGCTTCGAAAGTGCGCTCTACGTAGTAGTTCTTTACGAGTTCGAAGTCAACATTATCGCCGGGCATCAAGCCTGCTATCGTAATAAGGCCTGTCGTGGGGTTTTTGTCGCCGTCCGACCCGCGCGTTGGCCATGAGGCATAGGGAATAAGCGAGCGCGATACTTCCACCTCGCTGCCCCAGGCGGGGACGTCGTAGCCAAAGGCATTGATCAGCGGCACGATGCTGTACGTGCCGTCGAGGACGGTAACGCTGGCGGGGAGCTCGTCGTAAGTACTGAAAAAGCTGTAGGTGTGTTCGCGGGCATAACTATCGCCTGACAACAGCGTGTTGTATGTCTTGCTGACAAGCTGTTTGTCCTTATTATAGGCCGCCAGACCTACCACGTAAGGCAGGCTGTTGCCGTGAGGCAGGGCCTTGGCTTCTACGGTGCCTAAGTTGCTACTATCTTCGGGCTTCTTCGTGACCACGGTCTTCTCAAACTCGGGGAAGAGCAAGAGCGACATGTCGAAGAAGGTCTTTTCGCCTTCAAAGAACTTCTCCTTCTTCCTGGGATTCTTGCCGAAGGAGTATTCGGCGTTGGCCTCGAAGACGGTGCACATGGGCGAGAGGGTTATGTTCGTGCCCGAGAGTGCGGGGTAGAGTTCGCCCTTGGTGGCGGCCACGGGATCAACCGCGAACGAGGCCGTCAGGCGCGGGCCCACAAAGACGTCGGCACCCACGGCGGCATAGATGGCCTTCTCGGCCCAGCGGTTGGTTTCGAGCTTCATGGGGAAGTTGCTGCCAGCTTGCAACGAGCCGTTCAGCGATACGCTCATGCTCCAACCGTTGTCTTCGCTGCCAGGCGCGGGACAGTCCGTCTTGCACTTGCCGCTGATGCGGTCGGTGCCGAGGTGGAAGTCCTGCGTGCCGTGGAAGGCAAACTTGGGCGAGGAGACGGTCAGGCTGAGGTCGCCCGTGGTCTTGATGAAGGCCTGCGGCGAGGGGTCGAGCTGGAAGATGGGCAGGATGCTGGGGAAATAGACGGGCAAACCGGCGATGTGCCACGTCGTCACGTCCTCGAGGTTGGCCTTGGCCGTGAAGCTGACGCCCACTTCGGCATCTTCCTTCAGCATAACGCCGATGTACTTCACGCTGCGCGAGATGTTGTAGGAAACGGTGGCGCGCACCTTCAGCGCGAGGTCGAGGCTAAGCGTGACGCTGAAGTCGTCGTTGCCACGGCTGAAGGGGAACTTGCCGTTGAGGTTGACAAGGGTGAGGTCTTTGTTGCCTTCCACGCGGCGGCGCACCTTGTTGAGGCCCGCCATGCGGTGGCGCGCCTTACCACTCTCGTCGGTGCCTATCTGCTCAACGGTGATGAACTGCTCAAAAACTTCGCTGAGGTCTTCTATGGGTTCGCACACTATGCCATACAAATTGCCCTTATCTGCTGGAGCCGTCACGCTCTTCACCTTGCCCACGAAGGGCCCTTCGGCCCAGACGCGGTTAGCATCGGGAACGTTACGCCCGTTCTTCCATTCGGGGCACGTCAGTATCATGCCCACGGTGGGTAGGCCCTCGGCCGTATTGGCTCGCCACTTGAGCGTAAAGCCGTCGTCGCCTTCGAAGTAGTAGGTCGATGTCTGGGCGGGACTGCCTTCGCCGTTGATTTCGCAGAGCTGAGGGCTGAGGATGATGTCGGGCTGTTGGAAGCCCACGCTGTCGATGGCAGAGAGGGCAATGCGGTAGGTCGTATCGGCCACTTCAATCTCTTGCACCACGTAGTCGTCGTGCTCTACGCCCTGCAAATCGACCTTCGACACGCCCATGCGCTGCACATCGTCGAAGAAGAAACCGTCGAAGCCGCCGTCGTTGCGATAAATGTAGAAAGCTTCCTGCGAAAATGCGGGCAGGGCGCAAGCCGTCAAAAGTGCGATGCAGGCACTACGGAGGAGGGAGGTAGAATGTGATTTCATGGGGCGTACTTCTATTTCTTAAGGAACTTATACGTTGCATCGCCCGCCTTCACGATATACATGCCGGCTGGCATGCCCTGAAGGGAAACCTCGGCCTTCTGCCCCTCGGCCGCTGTCTGCTTGCCGAGGAGCTTGCCGTCGGAAGAAAAGAGTTGGATGAGCGTGCCTGCGGGCAGGCCGGCAAAGGTCATGCCGTCGCCGCCTTGAGCGAAGTATACCTCGCCAGGCTGTAGCGTAGGAGCCGAGATGGAGGAGTAAACGCCCTCGTAGGTGTAGCGCAGCACCTTGTCGAGGGGATAAGAAATGCTCGTCTTGGCCGTTGTCAGCAGCAGCGAGCCGTCGGCGAAGGTCGTTGTGGGCTCGTCCGCAAGGTCGTGATAGACCTTCGAACCGTCTGTCAGCCATACCACCAGACGCTGCGGGTCGGCCTGAGAGCGCACTGTGGCAGCTTGTGCTCCTGCTGAAAGCAACAGCACACAAAGGAAAGATAAGATTTTCTTCATAGCAAACGATGTTTTAACCCGTTGATGGGTTTGTTTAAATATAGTTGGATAGTACTTTCCGAAATGTAGTATCACGTCTTTCAGGACACAAAGATAAGAACAAAAGGTTGAAAGAGTACTGCCAAACGAAAAAAAAGACTCCCATTCCGCGAAATGAGAGTCTTTTGAACGGAATGGGTGTCGAATATGGTTGGCTGTTGAGGTGCCTAATCTAATTTAGCCGATTGTGTCAGCCATTCCTTTGGAGACAAACCGGTGACAGCCTTGAAGCTGCGAAAGAAGGTAGATTCGCTGGTGAATCCTGACTCAGCGATGACAGCATACAGTTTCATCTCGGGGTTCTCGCTAAGGAGTTGCTGGGCATAATGCACACGGTATTCGGCAATGAGCTGGGCAAAGGTGCAGTGACGCTGGCTTTGGATGCAGTCGGTTAAGGTCGTGACGCTGACTCCCAACTCGACTGCGATGTCCGACAAGCGGAGGCGTGACGTGAGGTATTGCCGATCTCGTTCTATCGACTGACAGATGCGCTGCATCAGTTCCTCATCGCTTGGGGTGGCAGGTGCTTGGTTTTCAGATGGACTCTCTGCAATGGGCTTGTGGCGCTTTCTGTTAATAATAATGTACGCGAGAGCGGAGAGAAGTGCTACTGCCACGATGACCCACAGCCATGCAGACGAACAGCTCTCCGCTATAACGGGTGCCTCGCCATTGACATGCACCAGCCAGACGGTGGAGAGGGGGGCAAAGTTGTCGTGACTTGTGTTGACGCCACCGGTAATGACCAGGTTGCCGTCGGGAGTTAATACAGGAATGGTGCACCCCATGTCGGGCATGGGATCAGTATAGAGGAGCTTCAGCTTGGCTTGCCAAGCCTCCTCCTGACTCCGGGTGATGACGCTGGGGCCTGCTGGCATCTGGGCATAGTCGATGGTGAGGAAGTAGTAGCGGTTGCGCATGTCGCGGCCAACGACGTAGGCACGCTGTGCCTGCCGGTGGACAATGGCGGGGGAGTCGTAGAGGATACTGTCGCCAAAGGGAGCCATCGGTATCACGCAATCGGTGGGCAGCAGCGTGAACACAGTGTCGCGCACCAAAGAGATGGCCAGCTGTCTGTCTGAGTTTACGACGGGCAACAGGTAGGAGTAGTCCCCCTTTTGCTCATCGCCAATGAAGCTGACGTCGCTGCTGAAAGAACGTTCAAAAGGCATGGGCTGCCACTCGTCCAGCAGCGGAACGCTGAACGGAGTGCCCTTCATGCGGTCGACAGTAGAGCTGCCCACAGGCTGGTAGCGGGTGTCGTGAGCCCCCAAGATGATGACATCGCCATCAGATGTGCGGAAGATATAGGGGCACATACGTTCCACGGCCACTTCCTTGACCAGCGAGAAGGTCTTCTTGCCATCGAACAGTTCAATAGCATCGTGATGAAAGTGATTGCCGACGATAACCACGCGACCACTGTCGAGCTCGATGCCCTGTGCCAGCGTGCGCTTGGTGTAGAGGCTGCTGAAGCCTGTGCAGGTGTGTGAGGCTGGGTCGTAACTTTCAACCAGATAGCTCTGCCCTATGCCTAACGGCTCACTATGACCGCCAGCCAGCAACACCTTTCCCGACGTCAAAGGCACAGCGAGGCCATTGTCGTGGGGGTATTCTGTTGGCAGCTGATGCCATTGGCCGTCCTTGTAGTATTCTGCCGTAGCTGTGGGCTTGAAGCTTATGGTATGTCCACCCACCACCGTCAGCTCATCGCCTGCATAGAACATGTTGTGGCCGGCACGGGGAATGTTCAGCTCGGGCAGACGCTCAGCATTGACTTTTACAATGGGACATAAAGCCATGTCGCCTTCAGGGAGTGCCAACATCCCGTCTGCGTATGCAGAAAGAGTCCACGCTCCAGCGGCCAAGGCCAACAGGCTGCAGCGAACGCTATTTCTGAATGATGAGACCTCCATTGGGCTGAATCTCTACTTTTGCCTTTCCCTTCTTGTCGACCTTGAGGGTGGTCAGCACGGGCTGGCCCGTCTTGGCATCGTCGACGTAGTACTTCAGCTTCGAGCCGGCAGCGAACATGGGCAGGTCGAGGGTTAGCTTCAGCGGCTCTTTCATTGCGCTCAGGCCTGCCACGTACCACTGGTCACCGTGGCGGCGGGCCAGCACGACGTAGCGGCCGGGGTAGCCGTCGATGAAGCGCGTCTCGTCCCAGGTGGTGGGCAGTGCGCGCAGCCAGTCCACCTCAAACTGGGGCAGCTCGTTCTCCGTCAGGTTGTTGGGCTGCATGGCCACACACTGCACGGCGGTCTGCATGGTGATGCCGCTGGCCATTTCGAAGATGTCGGTGGTCTTGCGGGTGTGGCGGCTCTTGTTGTCGCGCGACAGGTATTTGTTCATGATGATGCCGCCCCAGTCCATCGATGCCGAGGCATTGCGGCAGAAGGGGTGCATGCAGAGGTCGAAGGGCTGGCGCAGTGCCGACTCCTCGTTGAAGAACACGTTCTCCGAGGCGAGGACGGCCTCGCTGGCCACGTAGTTGGGGTACATGCGCTCCCATCCGCGGGGCAGGGTGCAGCCGTGGAAGATGCACTGCAGGCCGTAGCGGTTGGCATCGTAGAGGATGTCCTCGTAGAGCTTCATCGTCTCCTGCTTGTCGCCGCCGAAGAAGTCGACCTTGATGCCCTTCACGCCTATGGACTTCAGCCAGGCCATCTCGCGGTCGCGGGCAGCGGCGGTGTTCATGCACTGGCGGGGCGTCTGCGGGGCGTCGTTCTCATAGCCGTTGCTGTTGTACCAGAGCATGAGCGAAACACCCTTCGACTGGGCGTAGCGCGACAGCTCGGCCATGCGGTCGCGGCCGATGTTCTGGTCCCACCAGTTATCGACGAGGCACAGCTCGTAGCCCATCTTCGAGGCCAGGTCGATGAACTGCACCTGGTCGTCGTAGTTGATGGAGTTATCCTGCCAGATGAGCCAGCTCCATGTGTAGCGGCCGCTCTGGTAGTCGGTGCTGGGTTCGTAGAGGGGCTCCACCACGTCATATTGCACGGTGGTCTCAACGATGGGTTTCAGCGTCGTGCCCACGGTGATGGTTCGCCAGGGCGTCGAGCCGGGCAGGGCGATGCCGGGCGTGGCCGAGCCGATGCCGTTGTTCTCGCCCGCCATGGGGTAGGCAATCTGATAGGAAGCCCCCCCTACGGCCCCCGAAAGGCTACGGGTAGGCGAGCTTTGCTCGGGAATGGGGGCTTCTATAGACTTGTAGTCGGAGAGGTGGCTGCCGCAGTATTGGCTGCTGACGCCGGTTTCAGAGATGAGCACCCAGGCATCCGTCGTTGTGGCGGTGCTGTTCTTGTCTTTGCGGATCGGTGCTATAGTAGCCCCCTTGGGGGCCGAAGGGGGGGCTTGGACTTTGAACAGGCAGGGGAAGGTGTATCCCTGTCCGAACTGCGACTGCTGCTGCATGGGTGCATCGGCCTGGTACACCTCCTCGTAGCTGGGCTTCGTGCGCTCCCAGCCCACCATCGCCTTGCTCTGCGGGGTGAGGAAGGTGGTGGTGCCCTCGGGCAGGCTGAAGGCCGTCTGCTCGCTCCTGATGACGGCGCTCTTCGGGTTGTCGTTCTTCTGCCGGGGAATGAGGTAGCGGAAGGCCACGTCGTTGTCGCCAACCGAGAACTGCATGCTCATCCTTTGCTGGCAGGCGTTCTCGAAGTCGATGGTGAGCAGCGTGGCCACATAGTGTATGTGCGAGTGCTTCACCTGGCGCATCTCGTAGCACTCGTCGCGCTGTTCGGCCTTCGTAGTGAGTATCTTCAGCCCTTCGGTGAAGTCGCCGAAGTCGGCCGTGAAGCCCAGTGCCGATGGCAGCAGCACCTGTCGTCCATCCAGCGTGAGGGCGTAGGTGGGGCGTCCCCCCTCGTCGCTCACCGTCACCACGAGTTTTCCATTCGGCGAAGCCATCGACACCTCGCGGGCCGGCAGCGTTGCGGGCAGCAGGGCCAGCAGCCCCAGCATTATTCGTCTGATTCCTGTCATAACTGTTCTGTTAGATTAATAGATGGTGCAAAGTTACGAAAAAAATAATTATCTTTCGCAAATTATTAAAATTTATTCGTTTCTTTGCACTCAGTTTTTATTTATTTTTGCGACCCGCATTTCTTTCCGCCCGTTTTCTTGTCGGTTACAGAAAAAAATGCTATCTTTGCAGCGAAATTCTGAAACAACTTAAGACTATGATTAACCGGCAACTATTGCAACCAGAGAGTATCGTCGTCATCGGCGGCAGTAACAACGTTCATAAACCTGGCGGCGCCGTGGTGCGCAACCTGCTCAGCGGCGGATATCAGGGTGTGCTGCGCATCGTCAACCCGAAGGAGGACGAGGTGCAGGGCATCAAGGCCTTCCACGACGCGAAGGAGCTGCCCCCCACCGACCTGGCCATCCTGGTGGTGGCCGCCCGCTTCTGTCCGCAGTATGTAGAGATGCTGGCGGCCGAGAAGCAGGTGCGCGCCTTCATCATCATCAGTGCCGGCTTCAGCGAAGAGACCCATGAGGGTGCCCAGCTGGAGCAGCAGATACTGAGCACCTGCGAGCAGTACGGCTGCGCCCTCATAGGCCCCAACTGCATCGGCCTGCTCACACGCTGGCACCACTCGGTGTTCACCAAGCCCATACCGCAGCTCACGCAGCGGGGCGTCGACTTCATCAGTGGCAGCGGCGCTACCGCCGTGTTCATCCTCGAGAGCGCCGTCAGCAAGGGCCTGCCCTTCAACTCGGTGTGGAGCGTGGGCAACGGCAAGCAGATAGGCATAGAGACGGTGCTGGAGTATATGGACGAGCACTTCGACGCCGAGCGCGACTCGCTGGTGAAGCTGCTCTACATTGAGAACATCGCCGACCCCGACAAGCTGCTCTTCCATGCCACGAGCCTCATACGCAAGGGCTGCCGCATAGCGGCCATCAAGGCGGGTTCGAGCAGTGCCGGCAGCCGTGCCGCCTCGAGCCACACCGGGGCCATCGCGTCGAGCGACTCGGCCGTGGAGGCCCTGTTCCGCAAGGCCGGCATCGTGCGCTGCTTCTCGCGCGAGGAGCTGACCACCGTGGGCTGCATCTTCACCCTGCCGCGCTTCAGCGGTAAGAACTTTGCCATCATCACCCATGCCGGAGGCCCGGGCGTGATGCTCACCGACGCGCTGTCGAAGGGCGGCATGAAGGTGCCGCAGCTCAGCGGCCCCGTGGCCGACGAGCTGAAGGCACAGCTGTTCCCCGGCAGCAGCGTGGCCAACCCCATCGACATCCTGGCCACGGGCACGCCCGAGCACCTGGGCATCGCCATCGACTACTGCGAGCAGCGCTTCGACAACATCGACGCCATCATGGTCATCTTCGGCACGCCGGGCCTGGTGCAGCTCTACGAGGCCTACGACGTGCTGCACAAGAAGATCCTGGAGTGCCGCAAGCCTATCTTCCCCATCCTGCCCAGCGTGAACACCGCGGGGCCGGAGGTGCAGGAGTTCCTCAGCCGCGGACACGTGAACTTCAGCGACGAGGTGACGCTGGCCACGGCACTGACGCAGGTGATGAAGACGCCTGCGCCCGCCGACCAGAACGTGGTCATCAACGGTGTCGACGTGCCGCGCATACGCAAGATCATCGACGGCCTGGAGGAGGACGGCTACGTGTCGCCGTCGGTGGTGCACGACCTGCTGGCCAGCGCCGGCATACCCACGGTGCCCGAGTTCGTCAGTGCCGAGAAAGAGACGGTGCTTGCTTTTGCCGAGAAGACGGGCTTCCCCGTGGTGGCCAAGGTGGTGGGACCGGTGCACAAGAGCGACGTGGGCGGCGTGGCGCTGAACATCCGCTCGAAGGAGGTGCTCAGCGCCGAGTTCGACCGCATGATGCAGATTGAGGATGCCACGGCGGTGATGGTGCAGAAGATGATTCGCGGAACGGAGCTCTTCATCGGCGCCAAGTATGAGCCGCGCTTCGGCCATGTGGTGCTCTGCGGCCTGGGCGGCATCTTCGTCGAGGTGCTGAAGGACGTGTCGTCGGGCCTGGCCCCGCTGAGCTACGAGGAGGCCTTCTCGATGATTCACTCGCTGCGCGGCTATAAGATCATACGCGGCACGCGAGGGCAGAAGGGCATCAACGAGCGGAAATACGCTGAGATCATCGTCCGTCTGAGCACCCTGCTCCGCTTTGCCACCGAGATAAAGGAGATGGACATCAACCCCCTGCTGGCCGACGAGCAGGACGTCATCGCCGTTGACGCCCGCATCCGTGTGGAGAAGTAGAGGAAAGAGGAAAGAGGAAAGTGGAAAGAGGAAAGTGGAAAGAGGAAAGTGGAAAGAGGAAAGTGGAAAGAGGAAAGTGGAACAAACTATTCTCTTTCCACTTTCCTCTTTCCACTTTCCTCTTAATTACAGGGCGTATTCGAGCATGACCATCGTGTAGGGCTGCAGTTCAAGGCTGAACTTCTTCTTTGCCTTCAGCTGCTCCTTCTGCGGTGCTATGGGCTGCTGGTCGAAGTTGTTCTCGTCGTTGGGCTGTCCGCTGAGCGTGGTCTTCGTGACCATCTTCTTCAGTCCGAAGCGGCCGAGGTTGACGTTGGCCGTCTTTGCCTCGCTGCCGGCGTTGACCAGCTTCACGTAGAGTCGGCGCGTTTTCACGTTCAGCACCACGCTCTGGCCGTAGTGCACGTCCTCCTGGGGCTGCTGCACGCCGGGCTCGTCGCCCTCGAAGGTCACGCAGTCGCCGTAGTAGTACTGTCCGGCGCTCTGGCCGAACATCTGCTGCACGTAGTAGGAGCAGGTGAGGTAGGGGCGCTCGTTGTCGAAGTAGATGAGGTCGGGGTTCCAGTTCGTGGCACCCTTGCGGGCGAAGAGCGGGGCATACGAGGTCATGCAGACGACGTCGCCGTTGCGCTCCACATGCAGCAGGTAGAGGCCCTCGGCCAGTGCGTCGATGAGCTTCTTGTCCTTGGCGGCATACTCGCCCAGGTAGACCTTCGTCTTGCGGTCGCGCGGGTAGCTGTCGTACTGACGGCTCTTCAGGAAGTAGCTGTTCTGCTCGTAGTAGTGCTCGTCGATGATGGGCATGCCCAGCTCCTCGGCCAACTTCCAACCAGCCTCATAGTCAGGGTTCTCGGGGTGAGAGCCGGGGCCGGCGGTGCCCACGATGATGATTTCGGGGTGCGCCTTTGTCACCTTTTCATACATATACTTGAAGCGCTCTATGAACTCGGGCGAAATCTTCTCCTCGTTGCCAATGCCGAGATACTTCAGACCGAAGGGCTTGGGGTGTCCCTGGTCGGCGCGCATCTTGGCCCACTTGCTGGTGGCAGGGTCGCCGTTGGCCCATTCTATCAGGTCGAGGGCATCCTCCACCCACTCGTCCATCTTGTCCATGGGCACCACCTCCTGTGCCTGCTTAGGCCACATGTTCCAACCGCCGTTGGTGCCTTGGCAGGAGACACCGCAAGGCAGGATGGGCACGGGCTCCATGCCGAGGTCCTCGCAGAATTGAAAGTACTCATAGTAGCCCAGACCCATGGACTGGTGGTAGCCCCACGTGTTCTTCAGCTGCTCTCGCTTGTGGCGCGGTCCGATGGTGTTCTTCCAGCGGTAGGTGTTCCAGAAGCCATCGCCGCCACCGTGAGCCACACAGCCGCCGGGGAAGCGCATGAACTTTGGCTGCAGGTCGGCCAGAGCCTGGGCCAGGTCCTTGCGCAGGCCGTGACCCTTGTAGGTGTCCTGCGGCATGAGCGACACGTCGTCGAGACGCACGTCGCCCTCATTGAGCACTAGGATTTGAAGGGCACCCTTCGTGCAGTCCGCATTGGGCGTGAGGGTGGCGGAATACGTCTTCCATTCTTCTCCTGCCATTTGGTTGGCAGCCAAGTCGAAGATAGTCTCGGCCAACAGCTTCGGGTCCTTACCCCAGCCCTGCGGTTCCACGAGTGCCACGCGCACCTGCTTGGCAGCGCCTATGTTGACCATGCGCATAGAGAAGTCGTACTTCGCACCTGCTTTAAGCACGATGCCGTCGAAGCCGTCGTTCTGCAGTCCGTAGCCCCGCCAGCCCTTGTAGTCATAGAACTCCTTGGCGCGCTCAACATGGAGCAGCATGTCGGTGTGAGAGATGTAGGGCTGCGTGTAACTGTATAGTCCGGGGACTCCAGTCGTGGTGGGTCGTATGAATCCTAAGGAGTGGCCCGGGCGTATGACTTTCCACGCCGTCGCAGGCCCCCATCCGTCCTTCTCGTTGGCGTTGTACTCGAAGGAGCCGTTCTGCAACAGCTCGGCATAGAGTCCGCCGTCGGCACTGCTCGAGATGTCCTCGAAGAAGATGCCGATCAGTTCGTCGCTGATGGCCTTGCCGCCCTTCGGGGCCGACATAGGCCGCTGGGCGCTCATGCCCAGTGTGGCTGCCATGAGCACGGCAGCCAGTGCTGTTTGTCTTTTCATGTCTTTTCTATGTTGTTTTTAAACTCTTAACTCTTAACTAAAGACTCTCAACTCTCAACTCTCAACTCTCAACTCTTCCCTCCTCGCATGGTCTCGACGATGCGGCTGAGCTGGTTGGGTATGCGTATCTGCTGCGGGCACTTCGACAGGCATACCTCGCAGTCCTGACACTGGTAGGCCCATGCCTTCTGGTCGGGCAGCGCTTTCTCATATCCGCTGACGAACAGCTGTCGGCGCTCGGCGTAGTCGGCGGCCGTCTTCTCGGGCAGCGGCAGCACGTGGCTGTTCACGGCCTCGTTGTAGTAGGCGAAGTTGCCGGGAATGTTCACGCCGAAGGGGCAGGGCATGCAGTATTCGCAGGTGGTGCAGGGGATGGTGGGGAAGCCCGACATCTGGTCGGCAATCTTCGCCAGCAGCGCGTTCTCTGCCTCGGTGCAGGGGTCAAGGGGCGAGAAGGTCTCCACGTTGTCCACCAAGTGCTCCATGCGGTTCATGCCGCTCAGCGTGGTGAGGATGTTGGGGTAGCTGCCCACCCAGCGGAATGCCCAGCGGGCTGTGCTGTGGTCGGGGTGCACGGCGTGCAGCTGGTCGCTCAGCTCCTGTGCCATGCGGCCGAAGGCTCCTCCGCGCAGCGGCTCCATGACGACGCATTGCACGCCCGTCTTCAAACACTTGTTGTACAGGTACTCGGCATCGGCGTCGGTGCGCCGGCCGCCGCGCAGCGAGGCGTGGCGCCAGTCGAGGAAGTTCATCTGTATCTGGCAGAAGTCCCAGTGGTACTCCTCCTGTCGGTCGAGCAGCCAGTCGAAGTCGCGCACGTCGCCGTGGTACGAGAATCCGAGGTGCTTGATGCGGCCGGCCTCGCGCTCGCGCAGCAGGAAGTCGAGGATGCCGTTGTCGAGGAAGCGCCCCTTCAGCGACTCCATGCCGCCGCCGATGCCGTGGAGCAGGTAGTAGTCGATGTAGTCGACCTTCAGGCGCTCCAGCGACTGTTCGTACAGGCGCTTTGACTCGTCGAAGGACCACAGGCGTCGGTTCTGGTTCGACATCTTCGTGGCCACGAAGTATTTGTCGCGGGGGAAGCGCGAGAGGGTGTTGCCGGTGAGCACCTCCGACTGTCCGCCCATGTACATCGGCGCCGTGTCGTAGTAGTTCACGCCGTGCTCCATGGCGTAGTCCACCAGGCGGTCCACCTCGTCCTGGTCGTTGGGCAGGCGCATCATGCCGAATCCCAGCAGCGATATCTGCTCGCCCGATCCGTGCTGCACGCGGTAGGTCATACGCCCCTTCCCGGTGGTTTCTTTCTTGTCCTGTGCCAGTGCGCCCAGTGGCTCTAAGGCCATCATGGCCATGGCGGCACCCGTGCCTATGCCGAAGCGCTTGAGGAACTCGCGCCGGCTGATGTGTTGCTGTCTTTTATCCATTATTCAGTCCATGTTTTAGGTTGATGGTGCAAAGGTACTAATAAGATGGCAAAAGACAAAGGGAATGGGCGCTTTTTTTCATTTTATTGGTTGCGGAAGTTCCATTTCGAGTTGTCGCTGCTGAAGTCGTATGGCGCGAGGGTGGGGGTGCTGTCGCCCGCTGAGTATAGGCAGTAGCGGCTGTTGTGCCCCGTCTGTCCCGGAATGGCGTAGGGCATGATGCGGTAGGTGGCGTCGGTGAGCTGCTCTATGCGCCACAGCTGCTCGTCGGCATCGGTCAGCTCGCGGGCCACAACCTCCAGCTTGTCGGTGGCGGTCAGCGCTCGGTTGGTGCCTGCTATGCGTATGGTGTAGAGCGGTCCGCAGATGGTGCCTCCGCGCTGTGGCACGGGCACTACCTGCCAGCGCTGCCAGGGGCGGAACATGTAGTCGCTGCAGCGCACGCCGACCTCGCCCTTGGGCCAGGAGCCCTCTACCTCGGCCAGCGTCTGGCAGGCTACGGGCTTCGGGGGCTGCTGCATCTGCTCGTGGTTGAACCAGCCCTGCCGCTCCTGCTGCATGCGCACGAAGTCGACGGCCAGCTCGAGCGAGTAGCCGCGGCGCTCGCTCTCAATTTCGTAGACGCCCTCCTTCACCTGCTCGCCAGCGTAGGGCCAGTCGTTCTTCCACAGCAGGGGCTTGATGGCCAGCACCGAGCGCCCGCCCTGGTCGAAGTCGGCCTCCCAGTGGAACGACATCAGCTCCACGCCCTCGTCGACGATGGTGCGTCCGAAGTGTCCTGCGCCCGTCTTGCGGTCGCCGGCGCCGATGACCATGCGTCCGCCGCCGTGGAACATGTCGCGCCCCACATTATCTATATATGGGCCCTCGACCGAGCGCGACCGCCCCACCACGATGTTGTAGGTGGAGTTCACGCCGTCGCAGCAGGTGCCGTGTGTGCCCAGCAGGTAGTACCAGCCGTTGCGGTAGATGAGGTCGGTGGCCTCGCAGTCGATGGCGATGTCCTTCTCCTTGTTGCCCTTCATGCGCTCGCCCGTGTTGGGGTCCAGCTCTATGAGGCGTATGGTTCCGAAGTATGTGCCGTAGCTGGCCCAGAGACGTCCCGTGGTTGGGTCGAGCAGCAGGCAGGGGTCAATGGCGTCCTGGTCCTCCATGCCGTCGCTGCTGCATACCTCGACGGCCTTCGTCCAGTGGAAGTCGGGCGACTTGGGGTCGAGGGTCTTGTTCCACATGGTCAGTATGCGTCCGTTGTGGCCTCCGCCCAGTCCTCCGCCCGTTGCACCGTAGATGCAGAGGTAGCGGTCGCCCAGCTTCATCACGTCGGGGGCCGCGCCGCCGCCGGGGCGGTCGGCTCCGCCCTCCCAGGTCCAGCCGTCGCTGCTGATGAGGCCCCCGCCGCCGGTGCCGAAGGTGTAGTACTTGCCGTCGCACTCGGCGATGGTCGACGGGTCGTGGATGTAGGGGGCACCGGTCTGCGCCGCTACGCGGCTAAATGATAAATGACAAATGATAAATGATAAACCTATCAGATATTGCGTCTTCATAATTTGCTCGTTTTTTTCGGTTGTTGCTTTGTGGCGTTATTTCGTTGTGGCTTATTCCGTGGCTATGATGCTTAAGTTGGTGAGGGGCTTGCCCTGCTCGTCGAGGAATCGCACGCACATGTCGCTCAGGCCCGGGCCGTTGATGACGGCGCAGCGCAGCACGTTGCGCCCTTTGCGCAGGGTGAGGCGAGGCGACATTCCGTCGTCGAGCACCATGCGGCGGTCGCCCTCGAGCAGGAGCACCTCCTGGCCGTTGAGCCACCAGATGGAAGCACCGTTGCTGCCTGCCGCCAGGCGCACGTTCTGCTGCTCCTCGGGGCTGTCGATGATGGTGACGGCCCAGAACAGCGAGCCGTAGGTGTGGCGGGCGAACTTCTCGCCGAACCGGAACAGCTTCACATTGTAGAAGTTGGCGTCCAGGGCGTGCCATGTCAGCGTTTCAACCGTGGTCTTGGGCTGTGGCTCGCCCTGTCCGGGCGCTGCCATGCGGAAGTCGTTGCCCAGCTGCGACAGCGTCGCCTGTGCCTTCACCTTCTGCCCGTCGCGGGGCAGCATGGTCATCTGGTTCTTGAAATACTGCTTGCCGAAGGCCTCGCGCAGCCATGAGTTGGTGAACACGGTGTTCGAGCGTATCTGCTGCTTGATGGGGTCGAGCAACATCCAGCGGCGAATGAAGCCCTGCTCGTCGGGGCGCGCCGGTGCTGCACCGGCCTTGACGGGCGTGAAATACTGCGGGCGGTTCTTGAACTGCACCCAGTCGACGCTGAGCGCACCGCTGCCCTCGTTGACCACCACCAGGTCGGTCACGCTGCGGGGCACGTACTCCAGGTCGACGGTCTGCGTGAGCCACTGGTTGGTCAGCTCGCGGCGGAAGCGCATCATGGCGCTGGGGGCGTCCTTGGGCATGTCGGGCTTCACGTTCATCTTCACGCGGGCGATGACCTTACCCTTCTCCGACTTCTCGCGCACGGTGAACTCGGTGTTGTCGGCGGCCTTGGCGGCTATCATCATGTACCCGTCGTTGATGCAGCTGAAGTCTACGTCGGCATACTTCAGCCAGCTGCCCTTGGCGGGCAGGGTGGCGCATCCGCCGCGCGTGTAGTCCGTGGTGTCAACGGCCTCGCTGACTACGTCCTTGCTGGCGCGGCTGTAGCGGTCTGTCTGTATGCGCTCGGTGGCCTGGTTGATACCTACGCCGCGCATGGTTTCCTTCACCTCCTGTATGGTGCCGTCGGGGTTGAAGAAGAGTTTCTCGATGCACACCGAGCGTCGCTTGTCGTCGCGTGGCGAATAGAAATTGGAGTGGTAGAACAGATACCACTGTCCGCGGTATTCCACCAGCGAGTGGTGGTTGGTCCAGCAGCCGTTGGGGTGCTCGGCCATGATGATGCCCTTGAAGTCCCAGGGTCCGAGCGGGTTCTTCGACATGGCGTAGGCCAGCGTCTCGGTGGGGTTCTTGCCCTCGCCCGTCTCGCCGCGCACCCATGGGAAGGTGAGGTAGTACCATCCGTTGCGCTTCAGCACGTGCGGCCCTTCCTTGAAGCCGTCAGGCAGGCCCTCCATCGTCTGTCCGCCCACCTTCATCGGCGGCATCTCGGGCATTCCTTCACGGCGTGGCATCTTCACTTCCTGCAGCTCGCCGGCCAGCTCCTTCATGTTGTCCTTCAGCTTGGCGCCGCGCAGGCCCATGCCTCCCCAGTAGATGTACGCCTGCCCGTCGTCGTCGATGAGCACGCAGGGGTCAATGCCGGTGACGCCGGCAATGGGCTGTGCCTCTGGGGTGAAGGGTCCTTCGGGCCTGTCGGCCGTTGCCACGCCTACGGCGAAGCCGCGCCCGCCCTTCGGTGCATCGGGGAAGTAGAAGAAATACTTGCCGCCCGGCGCCTCGGCCGTCTTCTTGAACACGCACTCTGGGGCCCACATGGCGTAGCCCTGTGCATTGCCCCAGGGCACCTGCTGCTGTGTGAGGATGACGCCGTGGTCAGTCCAGTCGGTCAGGTTCTGCGATGAGAAGACATGGTAGTCGGCCATGCAGAACCAGTCGGCCCGCTGCCCCTGGGGTGGCACGATGTCGTGCGAGGGGTAGACGTAGACCCTGTCGTTAAACACACGGGCCGTAGGGTCGGCCGTGAACTGGTCGCCGATGATGGGGTTCTGAGCCCATAGCGTCGCTGGCAGTGCCGCCAGGAGGAGTAGCTTTTTCATTTCTCAGTGCTATTGGTATTTTCTGCAAAAGTAGCTATAAAAACCGAAACCAGCAAAACTTTTGCCGTCAGGAATGGCTGAATGACGCACGCTGCAAAGCAAATGCAACAAACGCAAAAAAGGCCGAAAACACCAAACGACTGTGCGGTTGCGTTGAAGCATTGTATCAAAAAGCATTCTTTTTGTCTCATTTTGCCAGATTGAAAGTATAATATAAAAAGAATGTTTCATTGTGAAAAGGATTTTGGCTGGAATCTAGTAATTTTGTAGCAAAATTGAAAAACGGTATTATTATGAGAGCAATCAAGTCATTACTGGCAGCCCTGCTGCTTGCGGCTGTTGCCACTGGCACACAGGCCGCTACGCCCGATGAGAACTTCTACATCTTCCTCTGTTTCGGACAGTCGAACATGGAGGGAGCCGCGCGCCCCGAGGCCCAGGACCTGGCCAGCCCCGGCCCGCGCTTCCTGCTGATGCCCGCCGTCGACTTCCCCGACCAGGGGCGCAAGATGGGCGAGTGGTGCGAAGCCACGCCGCCCCTGTGCCGCCCCAACAACGGCCTGACGCCTGCCGACTGGTTCGGACGCACCCTGGTGGCCTCGCTGCCGCAGGACAAGAAGGTGGGCGTGATACACGTGGCCATAGGCGGCATCAAGATTGAGGGCTTCATGCCCGACCAGATTGCCGAGTACGCCAAGACGGCCCCCAGCTGGATGAAGGGCATGCTCGAAGCCTACGGCAACAACCCCTATGAGCGGCTCGTCACCCTGGCCCGCAAGGCACAGAAGGACGGCGTCATCAAGGGCGTGCTGATGCACCAGGGCGAGTCGAACACCGGCGACCCCGAGTGGGCCAACAAGGTGCAGCAGGTGTACGACCGCCTGCTGGGCGACCTGGGACTGAAGCCCGAGGAGGTGCCCCTGCTGGCCGGCGAGGTGGTGCAGGCTGACGGTCACGGGCAGTGCATAGCCATGAACAAGCAGATTGACGAGCTGCCGAAGACCATACACACGGCCCAGGTCATATCGTCGACGGGCTGCACCAGCGGTGCCGACAACCTGCACTTCGATGCTGCCGGCTACCGCGAGCTGGGTTGCCGCTATGGCGAGATGATGGCGCGCCTGCTGGGCTACGAGCCCGTGAGGCCCCACATTGAGCAGCCCAAGCAGTTCGAGGTGCCTGCCGACGCCGTAACGGCCGAGACCACCATCCCCGGCAACGAGTTCCCGAAGGTGGACCCGCAGCACCGCGCCTACTTCAAGGTGTCGGCTCCCGAGGCCCGCAAGGTGGTGCTCGACATCTGCAGCAAGAAGTACGACATGCAGCGCGACGGCCGCGGCAACTGGTTCGCCGTCACCGACCCGCTGCCCGTGGGCTTCCACTACTACTTCATGAACATAGGCGGCGTGAACTTCATCGACCCCGCCACTGAGACCTTCTTCGGCTGCAACCGCGAGGCCGGCGGCATAGAGATTCCCGAGGGTCCCGAGGGCGACTACTACCGTCCGCACGAGGGCGTGCCCCACGGCCAGGTGCGCAGCATTTACTACTATGCTCCCCACAGCCAGATGGGCAATGGCAAGTCAGTAGGCAGCCAGTCGAAGTGGCGCCACGCCATGGTCTACACCCCCGCCGACTATGAGAAGGGCAAGAAGCGCTACCCCGTGCTCTACCTGCAGCACGGCATGGGCGAGGACGAGACGGGCTGGAGCACGCAGGGCCGCATGCAGCACATCATGGACAACGCCATTGCCAGCGGACAGGCCGTGCCCATGATCGTGGTCATGGAGAGCGGCGACATCAAGGCCCCCTTCGGCGGAGGCAACAACCGCCAGGGCTTCAGCGACTACGGCGCATCCTTCTACCCTGTGCTCATTGAAGACCTCATCCCCTACATCGACAGCAACTTCCGCACACACGCCGACCGCGAGCACCGTGCCATGGCCGGACTGAGCTGGGGCGGCCACCAGACCTTCGACGTGGTGCTGCAGAACCTGGACAAGTTCGCATGGATGGGCACCTTCAGCGGAGCCATCTTCGGCCTCGACCCCAAGACGGCCTATGACGGCGTGTTCAGCCGTGCCGACGAGTTCAACCGCCGCATACATTATTTATATATGAACTGGGGCGAGCAGGACTTCATCAAGGGCGGCCCCCTGGTGGAGCAGCTGCGCCAGCTGGGCATCAAGGTCGATGCCGCCGAGTCAGCAGGCACCGCACACGAGTGGCTCACCTGGCGCCGCGGGCTGCATGAGTTCATACAGCATCTGTTTAAATAACCGTTAAATAACTTGGTGTGATTAAGATACTGACCCCACCCCC
>DGHX01000169.1:62103-66306 GCA_002392835.1 Prevotella sp. UBA3837
GGGGTCGGGGGTGGGGTCAGTGAATTAGTCAGTCTTACTGCTCCGAGACATCTCCATGATTCCTCCTCCGAAGGAAAAAACAAGGCTAAAGTCTATCGTCTTTAACTCCTTTAACTCCTTTAGTCTATCGTCTTTAACTCCTTTAACTCCTTTAACTCCTTTAACTCCCCAGAATATACTTGAATAACTTACTTAACAATATCCACAAAATGAGAAAGACTACAAGACTGACACTCGTGGCATTGCTCGCACTGAGCACCGCCGCACCCTCATGGGCACAGGGTCTGAAAGATGCCTACAAGGGCTACTTCATGATCGGCGTGGCCGTGAACCAGCGCAACGTGAGCACTCCCGAACAGCAGCAGCTCGTCTGCCGCGAGTTCAACAGCATCACCGCCGAGAACGACATGAAGCCCCAGCCCACCGAACCTGCCGAAGGGCAGTTCAACTGGGAGGCTGCCGACCGCATTGCCGACTTCGCGCGCCAGAACGGCATCAAGCTGCGCGGACACTGCCTGATGTGGCACTCGCAGATAGGCGACTGGATGTACAAGGACAACCCCTCGAAGGAGGTCTTCTACCAGCGCATGAAGAACCACATCCAGGCTGTCGTCACGCGCTATAAGGACGTGGTGTATTGCTGGGACGTGGTGAACGAGGCCATCACCGACGACAAGGACGCCGTGGACCCCTACCGCCAGAGCCCCATGTACAAGCTCTGCGGCGATGAGTTCATAGCCAAGGCCTTCCAGTTCGCACGCGAGGCCGACCCGAAGGCCCTGCTCTTCTACAACGACTACAACGAGTGCGACCCCATCAAGAGCCAGCGCATCTTCAACATGGTGAAGGCCATGAAGCAGGCCGGGGTGCCCATCGACGGCATCGGCATGCAGGGACACTACAACATCTACGGACCCACGGAGCAGGAGGTCGACGCAGCGCTGACCCTTTATGAGAAGGTGGTGAAGCACATTCACGTCACCGAGCTCGACATCCGCGTGAACGAGGAGATGGGCGGACAGCTGCGCTTCAGCCGCGAGGGCGTGAACGTCACCGACTCGGTGAAGCAGTACCTGGCCGACCAGTACGCCCGCGTGTTCCGCGCCTTCCGCAAGCATAAGAACGTCATCGACTGCGTCACCTTCTGGAACCTGGGCGACCGCGACTCGTGGCTGGGCGCCGCCAACTATCCGCTGCCCTTCGACAGCGAGTACCAGCCGAAGCTGGCCTATACCTACATCAAGGAGATGAAGGAGCCCGCCTGGGCACTGCCACAGCGCCCCGCACGCCAGCCGCGCGCACGGCGCCAGCAGCCCCCGCAGTTCAACCCCGCCTTCGCCTTCCGGCGTAACGACAGCGTGAAGGAGGACTTCAAACCCTCGGTGCTGAACCAGCCCGGACAGGACTACCCGCAGGTGAACTCGCAGGGCTACGTGCGTTTCCGCGTCATGGCCCCCGAGGCAAAGGACATCACCGTCAGCCTGGGACTCGGCGGACAGGGCGGCACGAAGCTGCGCCGCTTCTTCGACGGCTCGTGGATAGGACAGACGGCAGGACCCATGGACGAGGGATTCCACTACTACCACCTCACCATCGACGGCGGAACCTTCAACGACCCCGGCACGAACAACTACTTCGGCTCCTGCCGCTGGGAGAGCGGCATAGAGATTCCCGCCCACGACCAGGACTTCTTTGCCGAGAAGGACGTGCCCCACGGACAGGTGAGCGAGGTGCGCTTCTGGAGCCCCAGCACGCAGCAGCTGCGCCGCGCCTTCGTCTACACACCGCCCACCTACGGCAAGAACAAGAAGGAGCGTTTCCCCGTGCTCTACCTGCAGCACGGATGGGGCGAGAACGAATATGCATGGAGCAACCAGGGACGTGCCAACCTCATCATGGACAACCTGCTGGCTGAAGGCCGCTGCCTGCCCTTCATCATCGTCATGACCTACGGCATGACCAATGACGTGCGCTTCGGCGGACTGCAGCAGTTCACCGCCCAGGAGTTTGAGACGGTGCTCGTCGACGAGCTGGTGCCCTACATCGACAGCCATTTTAATACCATCGCCAAGCGCGAGAGCCGAGCCATGGCCGGACTGTCGATGGGTGGCTTCGAGACGAAGCTCATCACGCTGCGCCGCCCCGAGGTGTTCGGTTCCTTCGGTCTGCTCAGCGGCGGACAGTATGCCCCCGACGAGCTGCAGCAGGCCGGCATCGTGGCACAGCAGCAGAAGGGTGCAAGGCTGGCTCACCTCATCTTCCAGAGCTGCGGCTCGAAGGAGCGTCCCGACGCTATACGCCAGAGCACCGAGGCACTGAAGACCGCCGGATATAACGCCGTGTCGCACGTCAGCGAGGGAACGGCCCACGAGTTCCTCACCTGGCGCCGTGCCCTGCATGAGATGGCCCAGCTGCTCTTCAAGTGAGCAGCGACGCCGCCACTCCGCATGCAGGCATAAACGCAATGGGCTGGCACATCATCGTGTCAGCCCATTGCATGCTATATGACTATGCGTCAGACGGCCACTTCTTCGGCCCTCATCAACTTGTCGGCGCGGAACTGCGCCACGAGCAGGTGCAGCCGGCGGCCGCTGCTGAGCAGGCGCACCTTATCATCGGCGGCGTAGCGTGCCACCTGTTGCTTCGCTTCTGCCCATTGACGGTCGGCCTCGGCGTCGCTGTCGCCAGCCTTCAGGTACTTCAGCTCCACGACGTAGGCATGTTGCACCATGGGGTAGCGCTGCACGTCGGGCATGAGGAAAAAGTCACAATAGCCGTGGTTCAGCTCCAGCTCGGGGGCGGTGAGATAGTAGGGACATAGTGAGAAGTAGGCGGTAAAGAAGCCCTGCAGGTTCCGCTCACCCTCAATGAGGCAGCGCACGGCGCAAGTGTCCTCATATTCACGGCCTACCAACTGCAGCAGCGGGTGCCAGTCGCCGGTGGAGGCAGCCCGCTGGAAGGCTTGGTCTATCTGTCGGTGGTCAATGTAGCGTATGCGGTCGTACTCCTCGAGCAGATAGCCGTAGTACTGCTTGCGCACGTTGTTGTTCGGAATGCCCAGGCGCAGGGTGAAACCGTTGGTGCCCGTTATGGTGAGCATGCCGTAGTAATAGAGCAGCGACACGAAGTTGTCGAACTTCACCATGGCGGAAGCGGGGAAGTAGGGCACTAACAGTGCATCGACATATCCCTGCTCGGCAATTTGGTATATGATGCTCTTGCGCTGCGGCTCCAGCTGGTCCAGCTGTATGAGGCGCTTCATCTTCTGGTAGTCGGTGCGCGCGTTGGGACTGAGCATGCTCTTTGGCGAATGGCCCTCGGCCACCTGCGTGCTCAGGTAGTAGAGCACCATCTCGCTGTTGAACACCCGGCTCTCCGTCTCTAAGCTCTCCTCAGCGAAGCAATAGTTGTCATACCAAGGTTTCATCTCGCTGATCATCGCCTCTACGTCGCCCTTCAGCCATCCGGCGTCCTGGTAGTAGCTGAACATCTGGCGCACCTCCTCCTCGCTGAAGCCGAGCATCTGGTTGAAGGCCGAGCGGGCGGTGATGTTCGTGGCGATGTTGTAGCCGCTGGTCAGGTCGTCCATGGTCACGGGGCTGACGCCGAGCATGAGCACCCGCTCGAAGTTGCCCTTGAAAATCTTGAACACATCGCGGTAGAAACCCTCGCCGTGCGTCAGTCCACGGTAGACATCCTCGCCGTGCTGGTTCAGCACGGTGTTGGTGAAGTTGTCGTACTCGTCGACGATGAGGTATAGGGGCACGCCGTGCTCCCGTGCCTTCTTGCCTATCAGGTTGAGCTTGCCCCCGGCGCGCAGTGCGTTCTTCACGTCCTGGGCAAAACCGTCGTAGAAGAGCCGCTCGTACACGCTGGCAAACGACTCGGCCATCATGCTGCAGTACTGGTCAAAGTTCTGCGGCAGTTCGTCGATGGGGCCGTAGACGAGCGAGAAGTCCAGGTGCAGCACTGCATAGCGGTTGTGCAGCGGCGTAGGGTGTCGGCCTATCCACCGCTGCCCGAAGAACTGGTCGAACTGGTCGGCCATGTTCACGTCGTAGTAAGCCTCGAGCATGCTCAGCAGCAGCGACTTGCCGAAGCGGCGCGGACGCACCAGGAAGAGGTAGTTGCTGGCCATTTCAAGCCGGGGGATGTACATGGTCTTGTCGGCATAGTAGTAGCCCTGCCGGCAGATGAGGGCGA
>DGHX01000075.1:0-19603 GCA_002392835.1 Prevotella sp. UBA3837
AGCTGAAGTTCCACTTCAACTGCCAGTACGACGAGAAGGACAGCATCGGCAAGCGCTACCGCCGCCAGGACGCCATCGGCACGCCCTACTGTGTCACCGTCGACCACGACACGCTGAAGGACGGCTGCGTCACCCTCCGCTTCCGCGACACCATGGAGCAGGAGCGTGTGAAGATTGAAGAGCTGAACGGCATCATCGAGGACAAGGTGAGCATCACCAGCCTGCTGAAGAAGCTGTAACCCGCTGCGGTCTGCGGCCTAGGGCCGCAGACCTAAATGATAAATGATGAATGATAAACGATACAAGTAACGCATGTTTGGAGTGAAAAGGACTGAAAGGGGAATGAAGGGGAGCGTGAAAGGAACATTACTCTCTGCCTTGATGGCCGCGATAGGACTATCGTCATTAGGCCTGAGCGCTTGCTCGAAGGAGGAGGAAGAGGCCACCGAGTGGGACAACTGGCAGCAGCGCAACGAGGCCTATTTCGCCTCGCTGGCCGACTCGCTGAGCAGCAACCCCGCGCAGTGGCAGCGCCTGAAGCTCTTCTCCCTCGACCCCGCCACCGAGGGCAAGGCCACCGACTACGTCTATGCCAAGACCATCGCCAGCGGCACAGGAACCGGCAGCCCTGCCTATACCGACTCGCTGCTCGTCATCTACCAGGGGCGCCTCATACCCACCGCCACCTATCCGCAGGGCTACGTCTTCGACACCACCGTCAGCGGAACCTTCTCCATCACCACCGGCAACGTGGTGAAGCAGGTGCTCTCGCAGATGATCGACGGCTATGCCACTGCCCTGCAGCACATGCACAGCGGCGACCACTGGCGCATCTACATACCCAGCGACCTGGGCTATGGCGCTGTCGACAACAGCAATGTCAACGTCCGGGCATACAGCACCCTCATCTTCGACGTCCAGCTCGTCGGCTTCTCACACGCCGGCAATCCGCTGCCCGCATGGAGCGCCCGCCGACGCTGAGGTGTCTCGACTAAGCCTGTTCGTTTCCTTTTTATTTCACTACAATAAACACCGAGAGGGCTGCCCGTGTGCAGCCCTCTCGGTGTTGTGAAGTCATCCCATGAAGGATAGCCAAGCTGATGTCCGTTATACAAACAGCTCTCCTGTGGCGGCGGAAAGCGACACCCGACATCTTTCGCAGATGTCGGATATCGTGGCGCCATTGGCGGAAAGTCCGTAGAAGTTGTCTTCACTGATCAGCACGTACTCCCACTCCCTGTCCATCCGTTCTTCCGGCTTTAGCTCGTTTGTTTTACGGCACCACTCCACGGCCGCCGTCTGCTTCTGGCGCACGTTCTTGTCGAACACCTTGTCGTTGCCCTTGGTCTCTATCAGATAGATCTTGTCTGAAGTGCCGACGATGAAGTCGGGATGATACGTAGCCATCAGTCCGTCCTTCCGCATATAGTAGATGACGGCAAACGCATGCTGGCTTTCGTTGATTTTCAGGAATCGCTCCACCTCGCCGTCCATGTCGAGGAATTCTATGAACCTCTGCTCAAAGCCGCCCCTGCTCGAAGGATAGCCCTGCCGTTCGTAGATGGTCTTGTGCGTCTCTACCGAGAACGACTCGCGCTAATACGTTCTTCACGCCCATCACCTCGTGCAGATACACGATGTTCAGGATAGCCTGTCGCTGGCCGGCGTGGAAGTTGCGGTTTCTCAGCGAGCAGTATTCCTCCGAGAACCAGAACTTCAGCAGTTCCTGTGTCGCGGGCGTCACCAGCTCCATCATCTCGCCGCTCTCCCATGCGGCACTCACCGTCTCGCTCAGCCTGTGGGCCAGCTCCAGCGAGACATTTGTATTGTTCGTTTTCATTTTTTTTTCGTCGTTTTGTTTGTTGATTTCATCAAATATTACTATCTTTGCAGTCGAATCTAACTACCCAGAGTATATGACAGCAGTACAGTTGAACACAATGAATACCGAGCTTTGGCAGAGCATAGGTGCTATAGCCGACAGCGAGCCGCTGATGAGGCGCCTGACCCGGTATGCCAAGAAACTGGTAAAAGAAAAGGAAGACCCCACACTGATGACAAAAGAGGAATTCTTCCGCCACATAGACGAGTCAAAACAGCAGTTTGAGCGAGGGGAATATACTCGCTTCTCCGATAAAGAGGAGATGATGAAATGGCTTAACTCGCTTTGATTATGTATGATATTGCATACACCAAAAATGCGAAGGAAGACATTGCCCGACTCCGCCGCGACGAGCCTGCTGCCCATAAGAAGTTGTTGAAACTTGTGGTCGAGTTGATGGAGCATCCGCGTACAGGTACAGGTAAGCCCAAACAGCTCTCTGGCAGCCGTGCAGGTCAGTGGCGACGTAAGATAACAGACAAGCACAGGCTGGTTTATGAGATTCACGACACGGAGGTCGTGGTTCTCGTACTTGCTGGCTACGGCCATTACGACGACAAATAGCCTCATACGCTCTCTACTACCTGACTTTCAAAACCAAACACATCCACAGCCTTGATGCACACCTGCCTTCGTTCCTTATGCGGAACACGCAGACGCGTCTTATAGACACAGTGCAGCGGGTCGTTGTCGTTATCCACATTCTCACGATAGTCCTGCCAAGCAGAGCGGAACGTCACGCCGTCGTAGTCAGGGTCTATGCTCCAGTATTCTATCAGCGAGAGCGGGTCGCGCTCTAATACCTGTTGCAACTTCTCCTTGTCCTTATCGTCCAATGGGATATTGTCGGGCGACAGCAGCACGTAGTTCTCTAACTCCACGTCTATCTCGTCCTGTTCGCCTTGTTGCGTCACCACCAGCGGCTTTGCCACTAAATATTGCAGCGACGAGAAGCGTACCGACTCCTTGCAGCGGAAAGGAAAAAAGATTTTCGTAGTCGTAAAATAAAGGAGTTGTTTAATAAATGTATACGCGCGCGCGAGGACAAAGACGCTACACTCGCTACACCTGGAAGGAAACGAAAAAATGAAAAGTGAAAAGTGAAAAATGAAATGCGGCGGGGGACCAAAACAAGTTGTTTCGGTGAAAAAGTGGGCCGCTAAAAAATGTCCCAGGCCCTGGGACGTTTTTTAGCGACTCGCTTTTTTTCTGAGCGATGCACAATTTCTCAATTTCATGCGCTTAGGTGTAGGGAGTGTAGCGTCGTTGTCCTCCCGCGCGCGTGTATAACGTAACCGTTAAAAAAAAACTTGGTTTGATTAAGTTACTGACCCCACCCCCAACCCCTCCCCTACAAGGGAGGGGAGCGGCCTACGGAGTCCCTTTCGCTGAGGATGGTGGTGTCCGTTCCCTACAAGGGGAGTGCCTGCGGAATCCCATACGGCGAGCAAGGCGGTAGCCGCTCCCCTCCCTTGTAGGGGAGGGGCCGGGGGTGGGGTCAGTAAATAATTCATTTGTACCAAGTTATATCCATTCGTACCAAGTTATTATTTTACACTCACTAAATAATTGTTTTCTTTTGTTTTTGAAAGCCCGCTTCAGCGGTCCTGTCGTACAGCAGCCGCGCTAAGGCGGACTTTTGTTAAAATGGTGCAACGGGCGTTAAGTTCGTGTTAACGGGTGGGGTGGGGCGTCGGCATCCGCTATCTTTGCAGGCGCAAACATTTTAAAACCAGCAACGACAATGAAGAAGACCCGAAACCTGGTGCGCAGCCTGCTGCTCTGGCTGGCACGCCCCCTGCTGAGGCACATGGCCCGGCACAGTTCACAACAGTCAGCGGCTGCGGCCAGCCCGAAGCCATCGGCAGCCCAGCCGTCAACCGCCCCTGAGCCGCAGCAGCCGGCAGCCCCCGAGGCCCAGGCGTCGGCCACGAAGGGCGAAGGCCCGTCGTCGGCTACGAAGGCTGACGAGCGGGCACAGGCACCGCAGTCAGCCCCCGACCCCCGCAGCCAGACACGCCGCGCCCGCTGCACCATGGCGTCGCTGCGCAGCAACACCATCCTGTTCAACGAGCAGTTCCTGAATGCCCACTACGAGCTGCGCTACAACACCATGAAGCAGGCCACCGAGCTGCGCCCCGCCGGACAGCCCTTGGCACCGTGGCAGCCGCTGACGGAGCGCGTGCTGAACCGCATCACCGTGGAGCAGCTGAAGGCAGGCGGACAGAGCTGGGGCTACGGCATGAAGCTCTATGTGGACAGCGACTGCATAGGCGACTTCAACCCCGTGCAGCACTACCTGGACAGCTGCCCCGCCTGGGACGGCCGCGACCACATAGGGGCGCTGGCACGCCGCGTGCCCACCGACTTCAAGCAGTGGCCGCAGCTGTTCCACCGCTGGCTGCTGGCCTGGGTGGCTCAGGCGCGCGGCATGAGCCGCAGCCACGGCAACTCGGTCATACCCATGCTCATAGGCGAGCAGGGCACCCACAAGAGCACCTTCTGCAAGATGCTCGTGCCCGACGAGCTGCGCGAGTACTACCTGGATGACATCAAGATGGACAATGCCGAGCAGGCCGAGCGTGTGCTGGCCCGCATGTGGCTGGTGTGCATCGACGAATACGACAGCAAGACGCAGCGCGAGCAGGCCAAGATAAAGCGGCTGCTGACGGAGCGCGACGTGCAGGTGCGCCGCATGCGCAGCGAGCAGTATGCGCTGGTGCAGCGCATGGCCTCGTTCATAGCCACCACCAACGACCGCCAGCCGCTCTGCGACCCCACGGGCTCGCGCCGCTACCTGTGTGTGGAGCTCAGCGGCAACATCGACACCACGACGCCCCTGGACCACCGACAGCTGTTCGCACAGGCCCTGCACGAGCTGGCACAGGGCGCGCCCTACTATCTGACGCGCAGCGAGGAGCAGCAGGTGGAGCAGCACAACAAGCCCTACACCGTGGTCTCGGCCACGCAGATGCTGCTCTCGGCCTTCTACCAGCCCGCGGCACGCAGCAAGGAGCACTTCGTCAGGGCCGTCGACATGCTGCAGGAGCTGCAGGAGCACGCCCACGGCTCCGACCGCCCCAACATGAAGCAGCTGGGCATGGCGCTGAAGGCCGCAGGCTTCCACCACGGTGCCTACAGCGGCGTCAGAGGGTGGTATGCACGGCGCGTAGGCGAGCAGGGCTGACACTGCCGAGGGAAAGAAATCAGTCGGAATATGGAAAACAAGAGGGCTTTTATTTTGCCGTTCCTTATTTTTTGATTACCTTTGCATGTGGAAAACAAGAGACAACCATGATAGTATGTATAGCAGAGAAGCCCAGCGTGGCAGCCGACATAGCCCGCATCATAGGGGCCACGGCGCGCCGCGACGGCTACTACGAGGGTAACGGCTACCAGGTGACGTGGACCTTCGGCCACCTGTGCGAGCTGAAGATGCCCGAGGACTATACCCCCTTATGGCGCAGCTGGTCGCTGAGCGCCCTGCCCATGATACCGCCCAAGTTCGGCATCAGGCTGAAGGAGGACCAGGGGGTGAAGAAGCAGTTTGCCGTCATTGAGCAGCTGTTCCGCCAGGCCGACAGCATCGTGAACTGCGGTGACGCCGGGCAGGAGGGCGAGCTCATACAGCGCTGGGTGATGCAGAAGGCTCAGGCCACATGCCCCGTGCAGCGCCTGTGGATATCGTCGATGACCGACGAGGCCATACGCGAGGGATTCGCACAGCTGAAGGACCAGAAGGAGTATCAGTCGCTCTACATGGCAGGCCTGAGCCGCGCCGTCGGCGACTGGCTCCTGGGCATCAACGCCACCCGGCTGTACACCATCAAGTACGGCCAGAACCGGCAGGTGCTCAGCATAGGGCGCGTGCAGACACCCACGCTGGCACTCATCGTGAACCGCCAGAAGGAGATAGACAACTTCAAGCCCGAGCCCTACTGGGTGCTGGCCACCGTCTACCGCGACACCACCTTCACCGCCACCAAGGGGAAGTTCACGTCGAAGGAGGAGGGCGAGCAGGCCTTTGCCACCATTGAGGGGAAGCCCTTCACGGTGACGAAAGTGGAGAAGAAGCAGGGCAAGGAGCAGCCGCCACAGCTCTACGACCTGACGTCGCTGCAGGTGGACTGCAACCGCAAGTTCGGCTTCTCGGCCGAGACCACGCTGAACCTGATACAGCAGCTCTACGAGATGAAGCTCACCACCTATCCGCGTGTGGACACCCAGTATCTGAGCGACGATGTCTACGCCAAGTGCCCGCAGACCATGAACGGCCTGTTCCAGGTGCGCTTCGCAGGGCAGGCGCCCTACGCCGAGCTGGTGCGGCCCCTGGGCGGCAAGGCGCTGCCGAAGAGCAAGCGCGTCTTCGACTCGACGAAGGTCACCGACCACCATGCCATCATTCCCACCGGACAGATTCCCGGACCACTGAGCGACATGCAGCGCCACGTCTACGACCTCGTGGCACGCCGCTTCATAGCCGTCTTCTACCCCGACTGCAAGTTCTCAACCACCACCGTGCTGGGAGAGGTAGCCCCCCCTACGGCCCCCGAAGGCGAAGCCCCCCCTACGGCCCCCGAGGGGGCTTCTATAGACTTGAAGCCTGAGGAAGCCATTGAGTTCAAGGTGACGGGCAAGCAGATACTCGACCCCGGCTGGCGCGAGGTCTATGCCAAGGACGCTTTCGACAGCGAAGAAACTATAGAAGCCCCCTCGGGGGCCGTAGGGGGGGCTTCTCCCTCGGGGGCCGTAGGGGGGGCTTCCACCCTCCCTGCCTTCACCAAGGGCGAGAGCGGGCCCCATCATCCCACGCTGACCGAGAAGATGACCACGCCGCCGAAGTACTACACCGAGGCCACCCTGCTGCGAGCCATGGAGACGGCCGGACGGCTGGTGGACAACGAGGAGCTGCGCGCCGCCATGAAGGAGAACGGCATAGGACGCCCCTCGACGCGCGCAGCCATCATTGAGACGCTGTTCAAGCGCCACTACATACGCAAGGAACGCAAGAACCTGGTGGCCACGCCCACGGGAATGGAGCTCATCGACCTGATACACGAGGAGCTGCTGAAGAGCGCCGAGCTGACTGGCATCTGGGAGAAGAAGCTGCGCGACATAGAGCACCAGAAGTACGACCCAAAGCAGTTCATCGACGAGCTGAAGCAGCAGGTGAGCGACATCGTGCGACAGGTCATCGGCGACCAGTCGAACCGCCACGTCGCCGTCACCACCGACGAGGACCAGAAGCGCAAGCGCAGCGATGCCCAGGCAGCCCCTGACGGAAAGGGAACAACCGCAGCCCCCGCAGCCCCGAAGCAGAAGGCCGCTGCACGAAAGAAGGCCGCAGCACCCTCCGCCCCCGCCTCTGCCTCCCCCTCTGCCTCGGCCGCAGTGCCCGGCGCGTCAGCGCCGGTCCCCCCGCATGACCCGCGGGTGGGCCAGCCCTGCCCACTGTGCGGACAGGGAACCATCATCAAGGGAAAGACGGCCTACGGCTGTTCACGATGGAAGGAAGGATGCACCTGGCGGCAGCCATTCTAAGACGCAGGTGCAATAAGTGTGGGAGGTGGAGGCAATAAAACGCACGTTGCTGCGTTATAAAGAGTACTATGCAAATGAAATGGCTCTCACTGTGCATCATGCTGAGTGCCCTGCTGCTCATAGGCTGCGGGGCCGACACTGCGATGAAGAAGGGCGACAAGTACTTCGCGCTGGGCGAATACTTCGATGCTGCCACGCAGTATAAGAAAGGCTATGCCCAGACACCCGCGAAGGAGCGGGCACTGCGCGGACAGCGGGCACTGAAGATGGCCGACTGCTACCGGCGCATCAACCAGACGCAGCGTGCCATGGCGGCATACAACAACGCCGTGCGCTACCGTCAGGCTGACACCACGGCCCTGTTCCACCTGGCACAGCTGCAGCTGAAGAACGGGTCGTACAAGGATGCGGAGAAAACCCTGCTGCTGCTCATGGACAGCCTCGGCACCACCGAGGCGAAGCTGAAGGCAGAGGCGGCCAGACAGGCCAAGGCCTCTGCCCGCAACGACGTGGCGCCAGCAACGGCAAGGCCCCTCGGACCGCAGATACTCGTAGCACTTGAGTCGGCACGCATGGCACCACAGTGGAAGGCCGAGGCCCAGTACTCGGGCTACACGGTGAAGAAGCAGGAGCTGTTCAACTCGCGCCGCGCCGAATACTCACCGGCTCTGGCGGGCGACGACAGCGACCAGCTGTACTTCAGCAGCACGCGCAACCAGGCCAACGGCGACGAGCTGAGCGGCATCACCGGCATGAAGAACGCCGACATCTTCTTCTCGCAGCGCGACGACAAAGGCAAGTGGAGTAAGCCCGAACCCATAGAGAGCGAGCTGAACAGCGACCAAGACGAGGGGGCATGCACCTTCTCGGCCGACTTCAAGACGATGTTCCTCACCGTCTGCAAGACTGACCCCAGCTATCCCCGCTTTGCCCAGGTGGCCACGGCGCAGCGCACCGATGCCGCATGGGGAAAGGCCACGGTGCTGGAGCTGTCGAAGGACACGCTGTCCACCTTCGCCCACCCCGCACCATCGCCCGACGGCCGATGGCTCTACTTCGTGAGCGACATGCCCGGCGGACTGGGCGGCTACGACCTCTGGCGCGCAGAACTCAGCGGCAGCAACATCCTCAGCATGGAGAACCTGGGCGAGCCCATCAACACGCCGGGCAACGAGATGTTTCCCACCTTCCGTCCAAACGGCGACCTGTACTTCTCCTCCGACGGCCATCCCGGCTTCGGCGGACTGGACATCTATTATGTAGAAAGTGAAGAGTTCTTTGCAAAGCAAAGCGGCAAAGCCGAGCGAAGAGTGAAGAGTGAAGAATTTGCTGCCGCCCCTCCCTCTGCCGATGGGACTCCGGTAGGAAATTCTTCACTCTTCACTCTTCACTCTTCACTTATAAAGCATCCCGGCTGGCCACTGAACTCAGCCGGCGACGACTTCGGCATGACCTTCGAGGGCGTGCACAACCGGGGCTACTTCAGCTCGAACCGGGGCGACGCACGCGGATGGGACCACATCTTCTCGTTTGAGAAGCACGAGGTGGTGCAGACCGTGAAGGGATGGGTGTACGAGCAGGACGGCTACGAGCTGCCGCAGGGACTGGTGTACATGGTGGGCAACGACGGCACGAACAAGAAAATCAGCGTCCGCGGCGACGGCTCCTTCGTAGAGGAGATAAAGCCCGGCGTGGACTACGTGTTCCTGGGCACCTGCAAGGGATTCCTGAACCACAAGGAGGAGCTGCGCGTGGAGCCGGTGCTCGAGAGCGAGGAGTATGTGCTGCAGTTCCCACTGGCGTCGATCACCGCACCGGTGCTCATCGACAACATCTTCTACGACTTTGACAAGGCCACGCTGCGCCCAGAGTCGACGGAAGCCCTCGACAACCTCATCGCCCTGCTGAACGAGAACCCCAACGTCACCATCGAGCTGAGCTCGCACACCGACAACCGCGGCAGCGACGTGTATAACGAGCGGCTCTCGCAGCGCCGCGCAGAGACCGTGGTGAACTACCTCATTGAGCACGGAATAGCCGAGGACCGCCTCTCGCCCGTGGGCTACGGCGAGAAGAAACCGAAGGTGATACGCAAGAAGCTCACTGAGAAATATGACTGGCTGAAGGCCGACGACCAGCTGACCGAGGAGTTCATCAACGCACTGGGCGACGAGGAGAAGCAGGAGATATGTCACCAGCTGAACCGCCGCACCGAGTTCATCGTGCTGCGCACCACCTATGGCATGTTCAACGCCGAGGGACAGCTGAAGGAACAACCGGCAGCACCTGAAAAGGAAGAGCCGCAAGAGCAGGAGGATGAACTATGGTGAGACTGCCAGACGAGTTCACGGAGCAGACGCGCAAGCTGATGGGCGAGGAACGCTTCGCCCGCTATCTCGCTGCCTTCAGCGAGGAACCGCCCGTCAGCATACGCCTCAACCCCTCACTCCTCACTCCTAACTCCTCACTCCTAACTCCTCACTCCTCACTCCTCACTCAGCAGGTTCCCTGGTGCCCCCTGGGCTACTATCTGCCTGAGCGGCCCAACTTCACCTTCGACCCCCTGCTGCATGCCGGCTGCTACTATGTGCAGGAGGCAGCATCGATGTTCCTGCACCACGTTTTGAGTGAAGAGTTCTTTGCAAAGCAAAGCGGCAAAGCCGAGCGAAGAGTGAAGAGTGAAGAATTTGCTGCCGCCACTCCTTCTGCCGATGGAATTCCGGTAGGAAATTCTTCATTCTTCACTCTTCACTCTTCACTGTCTATGGCCCTCGACCTCTGTGCCGCTCCCGGTGGCAAGTCAACGCTGTTGCGAGCCCTGCTGCCCGACGAGGCGCTGCTCTACAGCAATGAGCCGGTGCGGCAACGGGCCAGCATACTCAGCGAGAACATTCAGAAGTGGGGGCATCGTGGCAGCATCGTCACCAACAACTATCCGCAGGACTATGTGCGCTCGGGCCTGATGTTCGACCTCATACTCTGCGACGTGCCCTGCTCCGGCGAGGGCATGTTCCGACGCGACCCACAGACCATCGGCGAGTGGAGCCCGCAGCAGGTGGAGAAGTGCTGGCGACTGCAGCGTGACATCGTCAGCCAGGCATGGCAGTGCCTGCGGCCCGGCGGACTGCTTATATATAGTACCTGTACATTTAATATAAAGGAGAACGAGGAGAACGTGCGCTGGATGATGGAGCAGCTCGAAGCCGACATCGTCAGCGTGCCCACGCTGCCAGAGTGGAACATCACCGGATCGCTGCTGGAGGGCTTCAATGCTCCCGTCTATCGCTTCATACCCGGCATCACCCGCTCCGAGGGCCTCTTCGTGGCGGTGATGAGGAAGAAGGGTGACAGGTTGAAGGTGGAGAGTGGAAGGAGAAAACTATCCTCCCTCCACCCGTCACCCTCCACCCGTCACCTTTCACCCTCCCCCCTCCGAGTCCTCTTCGACGGGCGGCAGCCATGCGAGGAGGCGGTGGCCACGGCCGAGCTGACCTATGCCGAGGCCATCAGCTACCTGCGTGGCGAGGCATTGCGACTGGCCCCCGACGTGCCCCGCGGCATCGTCGACGTGTGCTTCATGGGCCAGCGGCTCGGGCAGGTGAAGAACATCGGAAGCCGAGCCAATAACCTCTATCCAAAGGAGTGGCGCATCAGGAGCACCCACGGCCCTGCGGAATATCAGCCCATAGTGGGGTAGGGCTTACCTACCCTGAATGGCACCCTTCAGCGACGAGCCGAAGATGATGTACTGTGTGTTTCCTGCAATGGTGCCTTCGTTCTGTCCCCAGAGGAAAGGCCAGTCGTCGTAGTTTTCGAAGTGGTCGGGCTGCCGGAACAGCAGGCCGGGGGCCACATTGCCGGGAATGAACGAGAAGTCGGCACGGTTGTTGCCATAGAACACCTGCTTGGGGCGGGCGGCTCCCACGGCAGCCACGAATGAATAGTTGTGGTAGGGGTGGCATCCGTAGAGCCAGTTGGCTACACGGTACACTTCCTCCTTGCCAACGATGTCGGGGAAATAGAGATGGGCATAGTTGATGGCAATGCCGAAGTTGAGCACCATGTTGATGCCGGCCCAGTTGCCCAGGCCGATGGGCACGCCGTAGGGGTTTTGCTTATCGAAGGACTTGATGTAGTCGCGGAAGCGCTCCGCCAGTGGGCGCAGCTGCTCCTTGTAGGCGGGGGCCTTCAGGGGAATGGAGTCCATGGCCGTCTGCACGGTGCGCATGATGTTGTCGGGACCGCGCAGCCATGTGTCGTCAGCCTGGGCCTGGGCGTCGTTGCGACGGCGTTGGCGCTGGGCCAGCAGCTGTGTGGCCTCGTCATAGAGCCTGTCGGCCTGTTTCTGTGCCCTGGCAGCCAGCTGGTCGTTATATCCGCTGAGCACTCGCGCAGCCGAGCGGAACACGCCGGCGGCCTGTAGGTCCAGCCGCGGGTTGCGTGTGGTGAAGGCCCACAGGTCGTCGGGCGTGCCGCTGCGCTTTCCGTCGGCACTGACTTCGTAGGGCTTCAGCGACGGGTCGTAGTGCAGGCCGTCGGTCATCGAGGCGGCGTCGCCCAGGTGGTGGTAGTTCCACAGCACCGAGTTAGAGAGCGTTTGCGCCATGTGCCCTATCTGCTCAGCCTGAGCCACCAGGTTCAGCACCCCGTGCTCGATGAACTGCAGCACATCGGGCACGCCGTCGGGGCGGTGCAGCTCCACATAGCGCTGCTGCTGGTTGATGTAGGTCTCGTCGCGCTGAGGTTTGAACAGCTCCCAGGTGCGTATGAAGTTCTGCACCACGTTGATGTTGGAACCCGTCTCGATGTCGAAGTCGCCGGCATCGAAGAATCCGCCTGTGTTCAGGCCGGGTATGAGCTCCAGCGGCTGGTACTTCGTGTCGGTGGCGGCCCCCTGGCTGTGCAGGTCGAAGTGGTCGCTGGGCGGTGCCTGCAGGTAGCCCTCCTTGAAGGGCTCGCCGTGCCAGATGCGATAGCCTTCGCGCACGGCCATGTGGTTCATGTGTATGGGAACCCACACGTCGGTGGTGGCATCGGTTATCTTGTCGTAGACATGCTCGTCGACGAGGAAGTCGCCGGTGCGCGTCGTGCCATACTGTATGTAGTAGACGCCTGGCTGGCTGACAGCAGTGAAGTCGAACTTCACATAGTTGTACTTATAGTACGGCCCCCATGCCTGTGTGGGGCCTTCGAAGGCCACGTCGGCCGTGCCGTCGCCGTTCAGCCTCATGACCCGGGCCGTGGCCTGCGGGCTGTCGTGCTTGTCCAGCTCTATGACGGCCACCTTGGGCTGGTCGGGAACATAGCCCACCTGCGAAAAGCCGATGTTCGGTTCGCGGATCCAGCCTTTGATGGCCTTCGGCTCAACAGTCCATGTCAGCACTTTGCCCGTCTTGCCTCTTGGCAGCGGGCTGCGCAGCACGTACCATCCGTTCTGGGCCAGCATGCGCCCGTCGTAGAGCTGCAGCTCAGCATCGGTGCTGCTGATGCTGACGGTGCGCTCAGGCGCATCGGTGGCCAGCGTGATGCTGTGTCCCGTCTCTAAGGGCAGCGGGTCGACGAACTGGCTCGTACCGCGGTCATCGTAAGTCTTGAAGCCCTTAAACTGGCGGGGCTTCTCGCTGTCGGGGCGCACCGTCGTGGCTGAGGTGGCATAGCGCGGCAGCCGACCCAGCCGCCCGTCGACGACATAGGTCTTCAGCCAGTATTGCGAAGGCAGAAATTCAAGGTTGAAACCGGGCTCGCCGGGCAGGGCGTCGGGCACGGGCTTGTCTAACCAAACGGCAATCTCTACCGCTGGACCTTTGGCCGTGACCACAAGCCTGCTGTCGAAGTCGTAGTCGTCGTAGCGCAGCCCAACCTCAATGCGCTGCGCTTCACGGCTGACGGTACGGCTGGTCATGCGGGGCACCAGGTCCCACTGCTCGGGGGTCTTGTTCAGCCGGACGGCACCGCCTTGGATGGTTCGCACACCATGGTGGATGACCTCAATGCCCGAGTTCTTCTCGTCGTTGAAGCCGCCGTTGAAACTGTTGCTGAACACCAGCACGTTGACGCCCTGGCGCTCGAAATACTCCAGGTCGTTCAGCGTTAGTGATTGCGCTGTGGCTGTGGTCGCAGCTATCAGCAAGGTAAGAAGTGACAGGTTTCTCATGAGGTAGGTTTTGCGGTTTTGTGCCATAGGCCTTTATTGGTGAGATATGATATTATTTGACGTACCAGTCAGCCCAAAGGTTTAATGCCTGAAAATAATAAATGAAATTCATTTGGCTCTTTGCGCCTTTTTCCGTACCTTTGCATCCGATAACTGACCAACAGCCTAAGCAACGCATGAAACAATATCTTGACATACTCGACCGCATACTGCGCGAAGGCACGCAGAAAGGCGACCGCACGGGCACGGGCACGCTGAGCATCTTCGGCACCCAGAGCCGCTATGACCTGTCACAGGGCTTTCCCCTGCTGACCACGAAGAAACTGCACCTGAAGTCTATCATCTATGAGCTTCTGTGGTTCCTGAAGGGCGACACGAACGTGAAGTACCTGCAGGAGCATGGCGTGCGCATCTGGAACGAGTGGGCCGACGCCGACGGCGAGCTGGGCCCGGTGTACGGCCACCAGTGGCGCTCGTGGCCCGACTATCAGGGCGGCACCATCGACCAGATACAGCAGGTGCTGGACCAGCTGACGCACAACCCCAACTCGCGCCGCATGATTGTCTCGGCGTGGAACGTCGCTGAGGTGAACCAGATGGCGCTGCCGCCCTGCCACACCATCTTCCAGTTCTATGTGGCCGACGGGCGGCTGTCGTTGCAGCTCTATCAGCGAAGTGCCGACACCTTCCTCGGCGTGCCGTTCAACATCGCGTCGTATGCGCTGCTGACGATGATGATGGCGCAGGTGACAGGACTGAAGCCGGGAGAGTTCATTCACACCACGGGCGACACCCACCTGTACCTGAACCACCTGGACCAGGCACGCCTGCAGCTGACGCGTCAGCCGCGGCCGCTGCCCACCATGCGCCTGAACCCCGACGTGAAATCGCTCTTCGACTTCCAGTACGAGGATTTCCAGTTAGAGAACTACGACCCGTGGCCACACATCAAGGCCGACGTCAGCGTTTGAAATGTAGTAATTGAATACGATGATGGTTACAATGATTGCCGCCGTGGCCCGCAACCGCGCCATTGGCTATAAGAACCAACTGATATACTGGCTGCCCAACGACATGAAGCGCTTTCGCCAGCTCACCACGGGCCACACCATCCTGATGGGGCGCAATACCTTTGACAGCCTGCCCAAGGGGGCGCTGCCCAACAGGCGCAACTGCGTGCTGACACGCAGCAGGAAGAGCCTGCCCGGCTGTGAGTGCTTTGCTACGTGGGATGAGTTCCTCAGCACCTGCCAGCCCGAAGAGGAGGTGTTCATCATTGGCGGGGCAAGCCTCTACCGCAGCCTTCTCGGCGTGGCCGACCGCCTGTGCCTGACCGAGGTGGACGATGTGCCCGAGGAGGCCGACACCTTCTTCCCCGACTACAGCGAGGGATGGAAAGAAGCATGGCGTGAGGACCATCCTGCGGATGGTCGTCACGCCAAGGCTTACTCCTTCGTCGACTACGTAAGGATAGGGTAGGGGGAGCCCCCGTAGGGCTTATTCCTCGGTCATCATTTCCCTGATGGGCAGCTGGCGGTCGATGGCCGAGTGGAACGAGATGATGCTCTCGCTGCGGGCCAAGCCCAGGGGCTGCAGCTTGTCGTGGATGAGCGTCAGCAGGTCGTGGTTGGTGCGTGCATATATCTTCAGGAACAGGTCGTAGTTGCCCGTGGTGTAGTGGCATTCCACTACCTCGGGAATTGCGTAGAGCCGTTCCACCACGGTGTCGAAGGATTCGGGGTTCTTCAGGTTCAGGCCAACGAAGGCACATGTCTCGTAGCCCATCTTCTCAGGGTCGATGATGAACTGTGAGCCTTTCAGCACACCGGCATTCGTCAGCTTCTGTATGCGCTGGTGAATGGCGGCGCCGCTGACGTTGCAGGCGCGGGCCACCTCAAGGAAAGGCACGCGGGCGTCAGCAGCAATCATTTTCAGTATTTGCTTGTCTAAGTGGTCAAGCTTTGCTTTTGCCATAATAATAGATTTTTTGTTTGTTATTTTATATTGTTGTCGTTTGTATCAGTCTCAGTGGCCGAATAGTTGATGCGCAGGGCGTAGGCCTGCTGCAGCTCGTGCTTGATGTCGCTGATGATGCCCATGGGCACGTCGCGGTCGGCCTTGATGCTCACCGTCATGCGCGCCTGGTCTTCAGCCGACATGCGCGCCCGCTCGTCGTCTATGTATGAGCGTATGTCGTCGAGCGTAGCCGTGGCGTTGTTCAGCTGTATGATAAAGTCGTCGGCAGCAGCACCCTGTTCGCGGCTGCGGCCTACGTATATGTGCACGATGCTGGCTTTGTGGCCCAGCTTCTGCACCTCTGTGCCCTGCGGCACCTGGTAGCTCACCTTCAGTTCTACGTCGCGCATGTGCGTCACGATCATGAAGAAGAAGAGCACGGTGAAGATGAGGTCGGGCAGCGACGCCATGTTCAGCGTGGGCACGTCGCGTTCGCTGTCATCTCGGCTGAAATATCTGTTCCGCATATCACTCTTTACTCTTTACTCTAAACTCTCAACTCTTAGCTCTCAGCTCTCAACTCATAACTCTCACTTCGAATCCCTCGTTCAGACCCCCAACCCCCTGACTCAGGGGGCTAAGGCTCCCTCACCTCGCTGATGCGCTGCGGGTAAACCATGGTCAGTGCATCGCGCTCTTCCTGCGAGCATTGTGCCAGGCCGTGTCCGAAGCGCTGGCGTGCCAGTTCGTTGCGCACGGTGGCATAGCCACGCACGATGGCGTTCTGCATGTTGAAGTAGGCGTTGTATGTGGTCTGGCGGTCGGCCTTCACGGTGATGATGTGTCGGTCGCTGACGCGGCAGCGGCCCAGTAGGTGCACCTCGCGCTCGCTCTTCTCGGGCAGCGATGCCAGTTCCTGCTTGTTGGCCACGAACTCGGCCACGCGGCGTGTCAGCTCGTCGGTGGTCAGCGGCTCGCCGTTGCACGTCAGCTGGTCGTTGGCGTCAAGCTGCAGCTCCATGACGTTGCGCTTCTTCACCTCCACCTCCTGTTGCTCGGTGATGTCTTCTGGTGGCGGCAGCTGGCGCGGCAGCCCCTTGTCGGTGTCCATCGACGAGGTCACGAGGAAGAATATCAGCAGCATGAACGATATGTCGGCTGTCGACGTAGTGTTCAGTGTGGGCACTTCACTTCTTCTCCTTTTGAACATGGCCGTCCTCCGTTTTCTAATTGTCGTTCCGCTTCATCAGCGCCTTTGCGCCGATGTAAAGTGCCAAGATGATGATGATGCCGATGAGCAGCAGCGCCGTGGTGATGAACATGCCGCTGGCTCGCAGCCACAGCTCGTCGGTGTATGGCTTTCCGTTGATGGTCAGCGGCTGTGTGCCGGCCGTGAGCCAGCCGACGGCCATGGTGAGCACCAGCCCCCCTGCCACTATCAGGGCTATGCGCCTTGCGGGCACACCATGCTGGCGTCCGCCCTCGCGCCCCTGCAGTCGCAGGCTGCGCACTGCCGACCAGACGGTGAGCACCGTCGCTGCCAGCAGCAGGGCGTAGATGGTGTAGAGCACGATGTCGATGTAGAGGGGCGATTCGTAGTTAATCATCGTTGGGGCGGTATTTCGTTCTGCCGGTGTTTCGGTATTCCGTTATTCCGGTGTTTCGTTATTCCGTTATTTCGTTGTTTCGCTGTGGCGAAGCTTTGCAATGATGTCGAGCAGGTCGATGGCGCTCTCCTCCATCTGTGTGGTCAGGCGCTCTATCTTTGTGAGGATGTAGTTGTAGAACACCTGCAGCACCAGGGCCACGATGATACCGAAGATGGTGGTGATGAGTGCCACCTTCATTCCCTCGGCCACGATGGTGGGGCTGATGTCGCCCGCCTCCTGTATCTGGTCGAAGGCCATGACCATGCCGATGACCGTTCCGAGGAATCCGAGCGACGGTGCTATGGCTATCATCAGTCGTATCCACGAGCATCCCTTCTCCAGGTTCCCGCTCTGCACGGTGCCGTAGCTGACGATGTTTCGCTCCACGGTGGCCATGTCCTCTCCGGCGTGCATCAGCCCCTGGTAGCAGATGCTGGCCACGGGTCCCCTGGTCTCGCGGCAGAGGCTCTTCGCCCCTTCCACGTCGCCCTGCTGCATGCGCTGCTCAATGTCGCGCAGCAGCTTCTTGGCGTTGATTTCCGACAGTGTGAGGTAGATGATGCGCTCTATGCACAGAGCCAGTCCGATGACCAGTGCCAGCGCCACGAGCGACATGAATCCTGCCGAGCCTTCCACGAACTTCGTCTTCAGCTGTTCGTGCAGCCCTCCGCCTCCGGCCATCATCTGCAGCTCGCTCATGTCGTCCTGACCTATCATGTCTTCGATGGAAGCCATGCCGGTGGTGTCGGCGCCCAGCGGAGCTGCCATGTCAGCGGTGGTTGCGTCAGTGCTTTCGGTGGTGGTGCTTGTTGCCGCTACTGCAGCGTCCTGCACCAGCGTCGCCGAGTCCTGCGCCAGTGCTGCGGTGCTGCCCAGCAGCAGGGGCACGAAGGCCAGCGAGAATAAGAATCTTTTCATTATTTTTGGCTGTTGCTTACAAATTGTTTGCAAAATTACACAATCTTTTCCGACCTTGCAACATTTCGCTTGCTTTTTGTGTTTTTTTAGCCTATTACCCACGTCGGCGCCCCTCTTCGCTCCGCCTGTGCGTCATGCCTGTGCGCCTCCGGCACGCATGAGCTCGTCGTAGAGTGCCACGCCCCTCAGCAGGTGTGGCTGCCCCACTACAATCATCTGTCGGCGCGCGCGTGTCAGGGCCACGTTCAGCTTGCGGTCCACGCAGGTGCCGTCCTCGTCGGTGAAGGTAGTAGCGGTTAGGAAGTCGAGCTGATAGCGGTGTGTGATGCCGAAGCTGTAGATGATGACGTCGCGCTGGCTGCCCTGGTAGCGCTCCACGGTGTCGATGGTGACGTTCATCAGCGGGCTGTCGTTGCCGATGAACTGCCTTATGAGTGCTATCTGCCGGCGGTAAGGCACGATGACCCCTACGGTCTTCAGTGCGCTGAAGCCGTCGGCCGTGAAGCGGTATATGCGCTGTAGCAGGTCGGCCACGAGCCTGGCTTCGGCCTCTTCGGCTGCTGCGCTGTCGCCTTTCGCGGTGGCGTCGGGGCTGAGGAACAGCAGTCGCCGCTGGCTGAGCAGCAGGTCGGTGTGGTCGCGTGGCGGCAGTGTGTAGCCCAGCTGCTGTTCGCGCTGGTGGGGCAGCGGCACGGGCTGCAGGTGCTCGCTGCCGTAGAAGTGCTGCAGGGGGAATGATGCCACCAGCGGGTGCATGCGTCCGTGGGTGTGCAGCGTTCCCATGAACTGCGTGCGCCCCTGTCGCTGCTCCCATCGCAGCAGGCGCTGGAACAGGCTCTGGCGGCAGTCCTCCAGCCCGATGCTGCGCAGCAGTGGCTCGCTGACCGTGCTCTCCGCTTGCTCCTGCTGCACCACGGCGGGCAGCTGCTTGTGGTCGCCGATGAGCACGAAGCGCTCTACGGCATCAGAGCTGAGCAGTCCTATGATGTTGGGCTCCAGAATCTGCGATGCCTCGTCGACGACGGCCAGCGTGAAGTGCTTCAGCTGCATCACCCAGGGCTGTGCCTGCAGCATGGCCGTGGTGGCTACGATGATGCGGGTGTCGTCGACGAGACGGCGTGCCTGGTCCAAGTGCCCCATGCGTGCCAGTGCTGTGTCGAGCAGGTATGGGCGGAAGCGCTCGTCGCACGATGCCGCCTTGCCCAAGCGCAGGAAGGGTGGGGTACCGGCGTCGTCGGTCGTCGGGAAGGCGTCGCAGAGCATGGCGCAAATCTCGTCGACGGCGCGGTTGGTGTAGGCGCACAGCAGCAGGGTGGCCTCGGCGCTGACGGCCAGCTGTTCCTGCACGATGAAGCGCAGGGCCATCGACGTCTTGCCCGTTCCCGGGGGCCCCACGAGCAGGAAGTAGTCGCGTGCCTGCATGATGCGCAGCAGCACGTCGTCGTAGTCAGCATGATAGCTGCGCGACAGCCGCCGTGTGGTGTCGGCCTGTGGCGTGCGCTG
>DGHX01000075.1:19717-25319 GCA_002392835.1 Prevotella sp. UBA3837
ATGGCCGAGTTGGTGCCCACGTCGCTGCCCCCGTGCTCCACGGCCCAGCGTCGGCTGGCGTCGGGGGTGAATATGTCGGCGTTGTGCTGTGCGTCGTTCAGTGCTATGGTCAGCGTCTGGGGCGTCAGCTCCTGCAGCGTGCCCTTGTATAGGATGCTGTGTCGCACGTCGGGCTGCTGGTCGTAGCTGTACAGGCTGACCATGTCGCCCTGCCTGAAGTTGAGCGGTGCGCGGGGGGCCTGACGGTCGTCGGCTATGGGGGCGTCCACGATGCTGAGCCTGACGGTCTGTTCGCCGGTGGGCTGTGTGCGCGGTGCCTCCTTGAGCTGCGCTATGATGATGTTGCCGGTCTCCGCCTTCTCGTCGGCCGACATCAGCCAGAGGTCGGCCGTGCAGCCTCCGGCGTGGTGCAGCCTCGATTCGGCCGAGCCCAGCTTGGCGGCCACCTGCTCGCGGTAGACGAAGGTGAGCATCCGCTCGAAGTAGGCGCGCTCCAGTGGCGTGAGCTGCATCAGGCGCTGGTTGAAGGTGTCGAGCCGTGGCTGCACGTAGCGGTGGAAGAAGCCGTCGCGCGCGATACCATTATATATGACATCGTTATTGAGCAGGGGCAGTATGCGCCCGAAGCCCTCGCGTGCCATGAGCAGCTCGGTGGCCACTATCTGGTTGCGCAGCTTCAGCGCCTCGCGCAGCAGCGTGCGGTAGTAGTTCACGCTGAGCAGCCCCTGGTGGGCGGGATATCGCGAATAGAGCAGCCGCATGTCGACATGTCGGTCGTCGCGCCCGAAGTTATAGCGCAGCACGCCGTAGTAGAGCAGCAGCTGCACGTAGTGGCTCTCCAGCTGCAGTCCGTGTCGGTCGTGGCTCTGGTGCTCAATCTTCATGTTCTTTCCCGACTTCTGCTCTACGAGCAGCCGCATGTCGGTGGTCATCAGGTCAACGCGCCCCTGCAGCCCCAGTCGCTCGCAGACGAAGCTGGGCTCCAGCAGGTAGCTGCCGTTGTGTCCCGGCGTGCGGAAGTCGGTGCTGGCGGCGTCGGCCTTGATGGCGTCTGCGGCCTGGCGTATGTTGCGCATCTGCTCCTCTGCCTGCTGCTTGAACTTCGTGGCGTCGAAGTCGGGGCATGCCAGCAGTCGCAGCGCCTGTTCGCGAAACGAGCGCTGCAGTGCCGCTGCCGTGGTGGCGCGTTGGCCGTGGCGGATGATGTCGTCGAGGGCTGTACCGGCGAAGTTACCCAGCAGGGTGGCCTGCGAGTTGGGCTTCTCCTGCAGCCGGTTCAGCGTGTAGTGCAGGGTGTGGTGTCCGTAGGGTGTGAAGCATGCCGCGAGCGACGATATGTCAATGAGGAAGTCGGGCTCTACGATGACCTGTCCCGGCACGAGTGTCATCGTCAGCTCATCCTGCCGTGCTGCTGTGTCCTGCTGCTCCAGCACGTGGCAGTCGAGCAGGTTCAGCTGCATGCCCGTGCGCAGCACCTTTGCCAGGTAGCCGAAGTCGCGGCCGTCGCTGGTGTTGCTGATGTCGATGCCGATGGTGCCGTCGGCGGTGTGTGCCCTGACGGGCATGGCTGCAGCGTCGCTGACGATGCAGCGCACGTAGGCCATGTCGATGCTCAGTCCTTTCTGTCGCGGTCGGGGACCCGGTGGCAGCAGGGCGCGCAGCGGCCCCGGCACGGCGGTGGTGAAGACGGCCTCGATGAGTCGCACCACGGCCTTCACGTCGTGGCCCCATTCCTCGGCGGCTATGGGCGTTGCGGCCGAGTTGGTGTGGCGTCGTGCCGTCTGCAGGCTGATGGCCTCCTCGGTGCTCAGCCCTAAGCGCTTGCTCAGGAAGTCAGCCTGCGCAAAGAGGTTGCCGAAGGCGCCGCCCTGGTGGCGGCATCCCTCGGCGCACACCAGCGTCAGCACCTCGTGCAGCTGGCGTGTGGCCTGTGCGCCGGGCGTGGTCTTGGCCAGTGTCTGGCAGATGTCGTACAGTTCAGATGCTTCCATCGCGTTGCAGCCGCTGGCTCAGCTTGTCCAGCATGTCGGCCGTCATCTCGGTCAGGCCGTAGCGGTGTTCCCACCCCCATTCGCGGCGTGCGCACGAGTCGTCCATCATGTCGGGCCACGAGTCGGCTATCGACTGCTTCAGCGGGTCAATGTCGTAGTCCATCTCAAAGTCGGGGCGCAGCTTGCGTATGGCGTGGAAAATCATGTCGGGGTCGAAGCTCATGGCTGCCACATTGAATCCGTTGTGGTGCAGCAGTCGGGTGGGGTCGGCCTCCATCAGCTGTATGGCGGCGTGCAGGGCGTCGGGCATGTACATCATGTCCATGCGCGTGCCGGCCTTGATGGGGCATGTGAACTTCTGGCCCCGCACGGCGTAGTAGTAGATGTCGACGGCATAGTCGGTGGTGCCTCCGCCCGGCGGCGTGACGTGGCTGATGATGCCCGGGAAGCGCACCGACCGCGTGTCGACGCCGTATTTATAGTGGTACCAGTCGCTGATGAGCTCGGTGGTCACCTTCGACACGCCGTAGATGGTGCGGGGGCGCTGTATGGTGTCCTGCGGCGTCATGTCGTGGGGCGTCTCCAGTCCGAAGGAGCCTATCGAGCTGGGGGTGAACACGGCGCAGTGCTCCTGGCGTGCCACCTCCAGGATGTTCCACAGCCCGTCGATGCCTATCTGCCATGCCAGGCGTGGTTTCGACTCGGCCACCACGCTGAGCAGCGCCGCCAGGTTGTAGATGGTGTCTATGCCGTAGGCTTTCACCGTCTGTGCTATGCCCTCGCCGTCGGTGACGTCGGCCACGGCCTTCGGTCCGCTGTCGGCCAGTGCGCCGTGGGGTTCGGCCCCGTGTATATAGCCTGCCACCACATGGCTGTCGCCGTAGCGGCGGCGCAGCTCCATTGTCAGCTCAGAGCCTATCTGCCCTGTTGAGCCAATAACCAGAATATTCTTCATTTCGCATAGTATGTTTTTAGGTTCGTGGCTGCAAAGGTACGAAAAAAGTTTGTAATAAAGCGTGGCTATTCCAGAATTATTTAGTACCTTTGCACAAATTTTTTTCTGTGCACTGATTATGAAGAAGATTCTTACGCTTTTTGCCGCCTTCCTGCTGCCGCTGCAGTGCCTTTGGTCGGCACCGCGCAGCCAGGAGCAGATGGTGCAGCTGGCTCGCCAGGCTCTCAACCAGCAACGCCAGGGCCGCCACCTGGCTCCGAGTATGGCCCCGCTGCAGGTGCTGCGCAGCAACCAGCAGCTGCAGGTCATCGGCCACGCCGAGGGCGGCTTTGCCGTCATTTCCGTCGACGACGCCGTGCCCGCCGTGCTGGGTGTGTCGCTCTCGGCCACTACCGAGGGGCAGAACCCCAACTTCGAGTGGTGGCTCACGGCCACGAGCGAGGCCCTCTACGCCGCAGCCCGCAGCGGTGCACCGGTGAAGGTGACGAAGCCCGACCCCGAGAAATATCCTGGGCGCGTGGAACCCATGGTCACCTCGAAGTGGTATCAGGAAGCCCCCTACAACAATATGTGTCCCGTGTTCCGTGGCAGCGTGCGCTGCCTTACGGGCTGCGTGGCCACGTCGATGGCCCAGATACTGAACTACCACAAGATGCCGGCGCACGGACAGGGCCAGCGCACCATCTACTACCCCAAGGGGCGCACCAGCGGAGAGGCCGTGACGGCCGACTTCGAGAACGACTACTACGACTGGGCAAACATGCTCGACATCTATACCCCCGGCAGCTATACCCAGCAGCAGGCCGACGCCGTGGCGCTGCTCATGCGCGACTGCGGCGTGGCTGCCAACATGGAGTATGGCGGGCCCGACGAGGGCAGCGGAGCCTACAGCGACGATGCCGCCAAGGGGCTGCGCGATTATCTCGGATTCGAGGAAGCGCAGTGCCTGGAGCGCGACCGCTACAGCGAGCCGGAGTGGATGAACATCATCTACCGCGAGCTGTCGCAGAACGGACCCCTCTACTACGGCGGTGCCGACCTCTACATGGGCGGCCATGCCTTTCTCTTCGACGGCTACGACGAGCAGGGACGCGTGTCGGTGAACTGGGGATGGGAAGGCGATGCCGACGGATTCTTCCTCATCAGCCACCTGTCGCCCCGCGGCTACAGCTTTGGCTACGGACAGGACATGATCATCGGCGTAGCGGGCGGAACGCGCGTCAAGGAGCGCGCCGAGAGCATCGTCACCGACGAGGGCGGACAGCTGAGCCAGCTGCTCAGCGACCCCGAGGCCGAGGGCATCATTACGTCGCTCACCATAGAAGGCCCCGTCAACGGTGCCGACCTGGAGTACATACGCTCGCTGGCCGTGGAGGGCGGACAGGACGAAGCCGTAAGGCGGGGGCTGCGCATGCTCGACCTGACGAAGGCCACCTTCGCCGACAACACCCTGCCCGAGGGCGCACTGAGGGGCTGCACCACGCTGGCCCGCCTGAGGCTGCCCGAGACGCTCACCGCCATCGGCGGCGAGGCCCTCAGTGGATGCACCGCCCTGCTCGAGCTGCGCATACTGAGCCGGAAGGTGCCACAGCTCACGGGCACCGGCGTCTTCGAGGGCATGCCCTTCGGACGGGCCTCGCTCTACGTGCTGCAGGGAATGAAGGCACAGTATGCACAGGCCGAGCAGTGGAGCAGCTTCGGCGACAGCCACATCTTCCAGATGGGCATCAGCGTCAGCGCCTCTAACGCCGTGCGCACCTATGGCGAGCTGAACCCCCAGTTCACCTACACCGTCAAGGGCGGAACCATCAAGGGCACGCCCGCACTGAGCTGCGAGGCCACGCGAACCTCGCCCGCAGGCCGATATCCCGTGCGCGTCAGCGAGGGAACGGTGGTGAACAGCGAGGCGGTGAACTTCGTCGACGGATTCCTCATCGTGAAGAAGGCCGAGGCAACGGCCACCGTGGTGAACGTGGAGCGCTTCGAGGGCGAGGAGAACCCACCGTTCACACTCATCTACGAGGGGCTGGTGGCTCACGACGTGGAGCCCGTGTGGACCGTGCAGCCCGACATCACCACCACAGCCACCGTGCGCTCGAAGCCCGGCGAGTACATGATATACGTGCGCAGTGGCGAGGCCGAGAGCTACAACATGGTGTTCTTGCCCGGCAAGCTGACCGTGAAGGCGCGTCCCAGTGCCATCAGCGACGTGACGACCGCTGCCGCCGACCGGCAGGCTCCCGCCTACAACCTGCAGGGACAGCGCATGCTGTCAGCCCGGCGCGGCATCAGCATCGTCGGCGGCAGGAAGGTAGTAAGATAACTCAACTTTCGCAAGTTGGGGAGTTAAAGGAGTTAAAGGAGTTAAAGACGTCAGTCTTGATGCTCCACGACTCTTTCTCCTAAGGGAAAACAAGGGTGAAGTCTATCGTCTTTAACTCCTTTAACTCCTTTAACTCCTTTAACTCCACCAAGTTCTTCGCAAGCGAAGCGAGCAAGCTCGAGCGGAGCAAATGCAAAACTTGAGTAAGATAATCTTCTGCGTGGCCGCAGTGTCTGGCACTCCTCCGCCAGAATTGCTTACGCGCGCGCGAGGATATATATGATACACTCCCTACACCTGAAAAAATCTTTACGCTACACTCCCTACACCTAA
>DGHX01000123.1 GCA_002392835.1 Prevotella sp. UBA3837
GTCAGCGACATCAACAGTGGCTCGGTAGCCCTGACGTTCTTCCTATTCCTGTTCCTCTTCACGCTGATGCTGGCTGTCGAAATCAGCATCCTGCTGAAGCAAATCAAGCGTGGCCCGGAGTATTCTAAGCAAGTTGAAAGTTGAAAATTGAAAGTTGAAAATTATGACATACGAATTCTTGCAACATTACTGGTGCTTCGTCGTGGCACTGTTAGGAGCACTGCTGGTATTCCTGCTCTTTGTGCAGGGGGCTAATTCATGCATCCGTTCCCTCGGCTGGACCGAAGAGGGCAAGCGGCTGGTGCTGAACTCTACCGGCCGTAAGTGGGAGTTCACTTTCACTACACTGGTCACCTTCGGTGGAGCCTTCTTCGCCTCCTATCCCCTCTTCTACTCCACCTCGTTTGGCGGAGCCTACTGGCTGTGGATGATCATCCTCTTCACCTTCGTCGTTCAGGCTGTCAGCTACGAGTTCCAGAACAAGCTCGGCAACTTCCTGGGCCCGAAGACGTTCCAGTGGGGCCTCATCCTCAACGGACTGCTGGGTCCGTTGCTTCTGGGCGGTGCCGTGGCTACGTTCTTCGAGGGTTCTAACTTCATCATTGCCAAGGAGAATCTGGTTGACACAGGAGCCGTTACGCCCATCATCTCCCGTTGGGCCAACGCTTCCCACGGACTCGACGCCCTGCTCAATCCCTGGGTACTCGTCTTCGGACTGGCCGTCATGTTCCTGGCCCGTGTGCTGGGCATCCTTTATGTAATGAACAATGTCAACGACGAGGACATCCGTTCTCGCGGCAGCGTTCGCCTGCTGGGCAATGCCGTACCCTTCGTCATTCTGTTCGTTGCCTATCTGGTACACCTATTATTAAAAGACGGCTTTGCCTACACCGACGAGGGAATCATCTTCATGGAGCCTTACAAGTATCTGCACAACCTGCTGGACATGTGGTATCTCACCATTATATTATTAATAGGTGTCATGCTGGTGCTCTTCGGCATTGGCAAGACCGTCTGGTCCAAGGACTACAACAGCGGCATCTGGCCTGCCGGCATCGGCACCGTGCTGACCGTTCTGGCCCTGCTGCTCTGCTCTGCCTGGAACCACACAGCCTACTATCCCTCCACTGCCGACCTGCAGTCGTCGCTGACCATGGCCAACTCCAGTTCGAGTGAGTTCACCCTGCGCACCATGTTCTACGTGTCGCTGCTTGTACCCTTCGTGCTGGCCTATATTGTCTACGCCTGGCGCGCCATTGACCAGAAAAAGCTCGACAAAGAGGAGATTCAGAGCGACCACGCTTATTGAAGAGAGTTTCCTTCGGAGAACTTACTTGCACTCGGAAATAAAAAGAAAAGTTAACTTTCCTTTTGTATTTCTCTCGTTTTTTCGTAATTTTGCCGTCCGTATGATAGTATGTATCGCTGAGAAACCCAGTGTGGCGCGTGATATTGCGCGTATTATCGGAGCAACGTCGTCGCACGAAGGATATATGGAAGGCAACGGTTTTCAGGTGACGTGGACCTTTGGTCACCTGTGCACGCTGAAGGAGCCCCACGACTACACCCCGATGTGGAAGTCGTGGAGCCTGACGTCACTGCCCATGATACCCGAGCGCTTCGGCATCAAGCTCATTGACGACCAAGGCATCAGGAAGCAGTTCTCCATCATCGAGCGGCTGATGCAGCAGGCCGAGCGCATAGTCAACTGCGGCGACGCCGGCCAGGAGGGTGAGCTCATCCAGCGCTGGGTCATGCAGAAGGCCCAGGCCAAGTGTCCCGTCAGTCGTCTGTGGATATCGAGCATGACGGACGAGGCCATCCGTGAGGGTTTCCAGAACCTGAAAGACCAAGCCGACTACCAGCCACTATACTTAGCCGGGCTGAGCCGTGCCATCGGCGACTGGCTGCTGGGCATGAACTGTACGCGCCTCTATACGCTGAAGTACGGACAGAACCGTCAGGTGCTCTCCATCGGCCGTGTGCAGACCCCTACCCTGGCACTTATCGTCAATCGCCAGAAAGAGATAGACAACTTCAAGCCCGAGCCCTACTGGGTGCTGGCCACTGTCTATCGCGACACCACGTTTACGGCCACTAAGGGCAAGTTCACCTCGAAGGAGGAGGGCGAGAAAGCCTTCAGCACCATTGAAGGCAAGCCGTTTACCGTCACCAAGGTGGAGAAGAAGGAAGGCAAGGAACAGCCGCCTCAGCTCTACGACCTGACCTCGCTACAGGTGGACTGCAACCGCAAGTTCGGCTACTCAGCCGAGATGACGCTGAACCTCATTCAGGCACTCTACGAACGCAAGTACACCACCTATCCCCGTGTCGACACGCAATACCTGTCTGACGACATCTATCCCAAGTGTCCGCAGACCCTGAACGGCCTCTACCAGACCAAGTTCGGAGGTGTGGCCCCCTATGCAGAGTACATCAAGCCCATTGGCGGCAAACCGCTGAAGAAGACCAAGCGCGTCTTCGACACCTCAAAGGTGACCGACCACCACGCCATCATTCCCACCGGTGTGATACCCCAGAACCTGAGCGATGCCGAGCGCAACGTCTTCGACCTGGTGGCACGCCGTTTCATCGGCGTCTTCCTGCCCGACTGTAAGTTCTCGACCACTACGGTATTGGGAGAAGTCAAGAGCGAAGAGGACACGGTAGAGTTCAAGGTGACGGGAAAGGAGATTCTCGACCCAGGCTGGCGCGTAGTCAGAGGCAAAAAATCAGAAAACCCAGATAACTCCGAGGCTTCCGAAAACTCAGAGTCCTCCGAGAAGACGGACGAAGAGCGCACACTGCCCACCTTCGTCAAGGGCGAGAGCGGCGAGCACACCCCTACCCTGACAGAGAAGATGACCACCCCTCCACCTTATTATAATGAAGCCTCACTGCTGCGGGCCATGGAGACGGCGGGCAAGTTCGTCGAGGACGAGACCCTGCGTGCTGCCATGAAGGAGAACGGCATTGGTCGTCCGTCGAGTCGTGCCGGCATCATCGAAACCCTGTTCAAGCGCCACTACATCAAGCGCGACCGCAAGCGCCTCGTGGCAACCCCTACCGGCATTGAGCTCATCGACCTCATTCACGAGGAACTGCTCAAGAGTTGTGAACTGACCGGCATCTGGGAGAAGAAGCTGCGCGACATAGAGCACAAGACCTACGACCCAGCCCAGTTCATTGCCGAACTGAAGCAGCAGGTGACGGACATCGTCAACGACGTTATGCGCGACCCCACCAACCGCCGCATTACCGTGCTGACCGATGCCGAAGTCAAAAAAGTCAAGAGCAACAAGCATAAGAAACAATAGACACTATGAAATTTATCAGTTGGAACGTCAACGGGCTCAGAGCCTGTGAAGGTAAAGGATTCAGCGAGACATTCAGGCAGCTGGACGCAGACTTCTTCTGTCTGCAGGAGACCAAGATGCAGGCCGGACAGTTGGACCTGCAGTTTGACGGCTACCAGTCGTACTGGAACTACGCCGACAAGAAAGGCTACTCCGGCACAGCCATCTTCACGCGTCATACCCCCCTCAACGTGACTTACGGCATCGGCATCGACCAGCACGACCACGAGGGACGCGTCATCACACTGGAGATGGACGACTTCTATCTGGTCACCTGCTACACGCCCAACTCGCAGGACGGGCTGAAGCGACTGGACTACCGTATGCAGTGGGAGGACGACTTCCGCCAGTACCTGAAAGGGCTGGATGCCAAGAAGCCTGTCATCCTGTGCGGCGACCTGAACGTCGCCCACGAGGAGATAGACCTGAAGAATCCCAAGACCAATCGCCAGAACGCCGGTTTCACCGACCAGGAGCGTGAGCAGTTCACCACCTTACTAAATAGTGGTTTCATTGACACCTTCCGCACGCTCTATCCCGAACAGGTGACCTACTCCTGGTGGTCGTACCGCTTCCAGGCCCGCCAGAAGAATGCCGGATGGCGCATCGACTACTTCGTCACCTCCAATCGGCTCAAGTCACAGATAGAGGATGCCAAAATCCATACCGACATTCTGGGCAGCGACCACTGCCCGGTGGAATTAACGTTAAAAAGTTAAAAAGAAAGGTATAACGTAACGAAAAATACCTTACCTTTGCCGACGGTTTACGAACCACAACTAAACATGTTTTATTAATAATTAAAGGAGAAAGAGAAACTATGAAGAAGATTCTTTTAGCAGTGATGGCTGTGGCTGCCATCGGATTCACATCGTGCGGTAACAAGACTCAGCAGGCTGATGCTGAGACTGCGGCTGTGGACTCTGTAGCTATCGTTGACTCTATTGCACAGGGAGCTGCCCAGGAGACCATCGACGCCCTGAGCGCCGACCTGGAGGCTAACGACGCTTCTAAGCTGCAGGCTACACTGGAAGGCATCAAGGCCAAGATTGCCGAGATTGTCAAGAACAATCCTGAGGTGGCCAAGGAGTATGTGGTGAAGGTGCAGACCTTCCTGAAGGAGAACGCTGACAAGGTGAAGGCACTGGTAGGCGACAATGCTGCCGTAGCTGCAGCCTTGAGCGCTGTGACCGACATCGAGCCCGCTAACGTGGTGAACGGTCTGCTGGAGCAGGTTGGCGACGCTGCTACCGAGGCGAAGGACGCTGCCGTTGACGCTGCCAACCAGAAGGCTAACGAGGCTAAGGAGGCTGCTGAGGAGAAGGCTAACGAGGCTAAGGAGGCTGCCAAGCAGAAGGCTAACGAGGCCATCGACAACGCCGCAGCATCTGCCAAGAGCAAGCTCGGACTGTAATAAAAAGAGAAAAGAATAAAGGATAATTGCTTTTTCGTTGAATGAAACGGCCGGTTCGCTGAATATATTTCGCGAGCCGGCTCTTTTTGTCTACCTTTGTCAGCAGAAAAGATAATATTAACTCAAAAAAAGACAAAGGATATGAAAAAGACAATGATTCTCTCCATGCTGGCAGCCCTCACGTGGCTCAACACAGCATGTTCCAGCGACGACCCGCTGGACAGTTACACCAACAGGAACACCCAGCCCACCAACAACACCAGTGGCGGTGGGAACACCAGCGGCGGTGCCTCCGGCAGTGGCAGTACCGCCACTGGCGACCTGACCACCTTCGCAGTGAAAATAGACAAGACAACGGCCGAGCCCACCAGCGGAACTGCCTCCGCCTACTACCCCGAAGAGGAAGACAACCTGGCCAACAACAGTTTCGCCACCCAGGTGGCCATTGACCTGACCAACCCGACAGCCAAGACGGAGAACGGCGTGACCATTACCGTCAACGGCGGACACGTCACTGCCGACCACGGTTCAGAAAAAGGCATCTGCTACTACGTCACCGGCACCACCAGCAACGGGTCGCTGACCATTCTGGGCGAGAAGAAGTACGAGGTGATACTGAACGGTGTGGACATCACCAACCCTGACAGTGCCGCCCTGAACCTGCTCAGCAAGAAGCGTGCCTTCGTCATGCTGGCCGACGGCACCACCAACAAGCTGACTGACGGCACCAGCTCGAAGAATGACCATAAAGGCGCCCTCTACTGCAAGGGCAAGCTGTTGTTCAACGGCAAGGGAGCACTGGAGGTCTACGGCAACTACAACAACGGCATCCACTCGGCCGACTACATCATCTTCAACACGGGCAACAACATCTACGCCAAGTCTACTGCCAACCACGGCATCAAGGCCAACGACGGCGTGTTCATCAACGGCGGCATCCTGAATGTCGAAGTATCGGCTGCTGCTGCCAAGGGCATCAACTGCGAGTCGGACATCACCGTCAACGGCGGACGTACCACCGTCATCACCACGGGTGACGGCGCTTGGGACACCGAAGACCTGGAGGCCAAGGGGGCAGCCTGTCTGAAGACCGACTCGGTGTTCACCATCAACGGTGGCGAACTGTGGCTCATGAGCACCGGCAGCGGCGGCAAGGGCATCAATGTCGACATGGAAGGCTACTTCAACGGCGGCAGCACCTACATCGTCACCACGGGCAGCCAGTTCAAGAGCAACAACGACACAGCTTCGCCCAAGGGTATCAAGGTTGACGGCGACCTGGACATTGCCGGAGGCCGCATCTGGGTACGCACCAGCGGTACCAACGGCGAGGGCATCGAGACCAAGAGCACCCTGACCATCAGCGGCGGCGAGGTAGCCAGCTATGCCTACGACGACGCCATCAACTCGAAGAGTCACATGAACATCACCGGCGGCTACGTCTTCGCACTGGGTCAGCACAACGACGGCATCGATGCCAACGGCAACTGCTACATCAAGGGCGGCTTCGTCTTCGCCAGCAGTTCCGGCTCTCCTGAGGTAGCCATCGATGCCAATACCGAGGGCGGCTACAAGCTCTATGTACAGGGAGGAACGCTGGTTGCCGTAGGCGGACTGGAGGACGGCACGCAGCTCAGCCAGGCATGCTATCAGAGCTCATGGAGTGCCAACACCTGGTATGCCCTGAAGTACGACAGCACCACCTTCGCCTTCAAAACTCCCTCCAGCGGCGGCAACGGCCTGATTATCTCAACCCCCTCCACGCCTACCCTGCAGTCAGGAGTCACCGTAACGGGCGGCACATCCTACTTCGGAGGCTTAGGCAACGTAGGAGCCACGGTCAGCGGAGGCAGCACCGTCACGCTCTCGTCCTATACGGGCGGAATGGGTGGAATGGGCGGTGGCGGAATGCCCGGCGGAGGCCCCGGAGGGTGGTGACTGACCACCTTCCACCTCAGGCCAGTGCCCCAGTTCCATCCATGGCTGGAGTTCTGGCACGAGGGCGCCGAAGACCGCTACTTCGACGACGACTTTCC
>DGHX01000022.1:0-3328 GCA_002392835.1 Prevotella sp. UBA3837
GTACACCCGCAGGGGCTCGAACCCTGGACACCCTGATTAAGAGTCAGGTGCTCTACCAACTGAGCTACGGGTGCATCCTTATCGGTTTTGCGGGTGCAAAGGTAGACATTTTTTTTGAATCCACCAATTATTTTGTGAGTTTTTTTTGCTTACAAGGAAAAATAACGGGTAAAAGACGCACAAAACCGCCCCTGACCAGCTGTCAGGGACGGTTTTTGCTGTATTTTTTCAGACTTATAGCTCATTTTGCAGGTTGAGCTCTTTGCGTATGCAAAGGTCGTTGGCCTACTGCTGACCGGCGGGTTCAAGCTTGATGACCATGACGATGCTCTCTCCGCTGCCCTTGGTGAGCTTGTACTGCACACCGCTGCTGACGGTGATGCCCGGGATTTCGTAGTAGGCGCCTTCGGTGTTCTGGGTGCCTCCGGTGGTGAGCGTGCCGTTCACGCTGACGTCGCGCCCGGGCTTGGCGGTGGCCAAGACGAGGGTCATGGTGTAGTCGCGCTGCGGTGTGAAGGTGATGGAGCCCTTGCTGTTCAGCTTCACGCCCTTCTTCAGGTACGTGCCGTCGTAGGTAATCTTTCCGTCGCCATAGTCGCCGCCCACAGTGAACATGCTGTTAGAGGGTGCGCCGTCGAAGGTTGCGATGATGGTTCCCTCGGGAGCCGGTTCGTCGCCGCCGCCGGGTTCATCGCCGCCTCCGGGCTCGTCGCCTCCCCCACCCTGCTGGCTCTCCTCGCCGAAGAAGCCCACGAAGCTGCTCTTGTAGCCGTCAATCAGTCCGGCAAGCACGGTGTCGTAGGCCGAGTCGGCATCGTCGTTGCCCACGTTGTCCTTGAAGGTATAGGTGAAGTCGCCGTGGTTCATGCGCCCTGCACCGTAGTAGCCGGTGACGATGGTTGGCACGTCGGCGGCAGCGTCGGGCGTGTACTGGTAGATGAGCTGTGCGTCGGTGTCGAAGTTGTTGTAGGTGGTGGCTCCGACGAGGGTCTGCTCCGTCTGCGGCACCTGCTCGTCGCGGGTGGCCGTCTCGTAGGCGTCGTAGCCCTTGGCCGAGGTGTTCTTCTGCGTATAGTAGCAGAAGTTCTTCGTGGTGCGGTCGAAGTAGTTGCCGTAGGCCTTGATCATGCCTCCGGTCTCGTCGCTGAAGGTGCCGCTGCCCAACCCGTCGGTGCCCTGCAGGGAGGCGAGGATGGGCTTCTTGGTCTTCAGGAAGTAGTTGTTCTCCACGAAGACGCTGGCTCCGCTGGTGGCTCCCACGCCGTACTTGGCCACGTTGTCGAAGTAGTTGTTCCATACGTGCACGCTCATGGTGCGCACGCGGGGATGTCGCGAGTCGCTGTGGTCGAACCAGTTGTGATGGTAGCTCAGGTAGTTGGGTCCGCCCTCGTTCTTCATGCCGAACATGTTAGTCTTTCCGGTGTCCCAGTAGCGGCAGTAGCTGACGGTGATGAACTTCGAGTCGGCCTTGGCGTCGATGCTTCCGTCGCCCTTCTCATGGTCACCGCTGCCGTGCTTGCCGTAGAAGACGTCAATGTTGTGAATCCAGATGTTCGAGTTGTTGGTGTCGAGCGAGATGCCGTCGTCCATGCAGCGCATGATGGCGAAGTTGCGGAACTCCACGCTCTTGGCATTGCGCACCAGGAAGCCGAATCCGTGCAGGGTGGCGTCGTCGCCTATGCCCTCGAAGGTGAGGTTCAGCTCCGAGTCGGCGCGTCGTCCCTTCACCTGTATGCCCTCCTCGCTGCTGCCGAAGTAGTCGAGGTCAGCAGCCTTGACGAGGCCAATGAAGCGGAAGGCGATGGGGGTGGTGTCCACTCCCTTCTCGTATGCTTCCACGATGGCCTGCAGCCCCACGCAGGGGTTCTTCTCGGCCCCGGCCACGGTGGTGCTGATGGTCTTGGCGGTCTTGGCGGTGACGTAGAACACCTTGGCGCCCTGCTTCAGCGTGCCGTCGTCGTTGTAGGCTCCCACGCCCTTGGTGTAGTTGAAGTGTGCGTAGCCCTGGCGGTCGTAGTTCTTCACCACGAGGTTGCCGGCGGTGCTGGCCTTGTCGGTGAGCTCCTGTCCGTCGGCATCGACGGGCACCACCTTCAGCGTGTAGGTGCCGGCGCGGAGTCCCACGGCATCGGCGCGGCCGTAGGTGCCATAGTTGCGCACCAGCTCGGCGTCGAGGCGGGTGAAGTCGGCATACTGTCCGCCCTTCACGTAGACGTTGTAGGTCGTGGCACCCTCATAGAGGCTGAACATGACGTAGGCCGACTCCTGCCATCCGCGGGCCTCGGTGATGACGACGCCCTGGTTGTCGATGTCGCTGGCTGCCTTCTTGGCAAAGGAGAGGGTGGCCACGGTGCCTCTGAAGACGTCGCGCTGCTGCGCGGTGGTGGTGAGTATGAGCTGCCCGGTGCGGCTGTCGATGTCGATGGCCTGCAGGGCGCTGGTGTTGTAGTACTTCACGGTTCCGTCACTGAGGGTGACGACGGCCTGGTTCTGGCTGTCGTCGCGGGCAGCATCGTTGCCGCCCGTGGCAGAGGTGAGCGCCGTCTGTGCGCTGGCGCTGAGCAGGCCCATGAGGGCTGCCATGCAGAAGAGTATCTTTTTCATCGTGAGCCTATCGTTTAATGAATTTCACCAACTGGTTTCCTGCCTTCAGCACATAGGTGCCGTTCTTCATGGCCTTTGTTGAGAGGACGGTGCGGGCCTGCTGGGCCGTGGTAGTGACGACGAGGCGTCCCTGAGCGTCGTAGATGCTGACGATGGTGCCCTCGTCAATGCCCTCGATGTTGAGCGAGCGGCCCACGGGCTGTCGCAGCGTGCCGATGACGGTGGTGGGGGTGTACTGGAAGGCGAGCACGACGGCGTCCATAGAGGCCGTCATGTCGGTGCCGTCCTGAAAGTGGAGCACCACATTGTCACCGTCGAAGGTGATGCGGCCTACGATCTTCTCCACTGTCTGTCCGTTGACAGTCAGCTGCTGCAGGCCCTCGGCCAGGGCGGGCACAGCCGTCAGCAGCAGACAGGCTGCAATGATTCCAAAAATTCTTTTCATGTGCTTAGTAGTTGTTTATTATAATATTTGGGGGAGTTAAAGGAGTTAAAGGAGTTAAAGGGAGTTAAAGGACAATAGTTCTTTCCCTGTACTTTCCACTCCTTGGCCGAATCGAGGGAAAAAGGTATCGTCCTTTCGCTCGAGCTTGCTCGCTTCGCTTGCGAAGAACTCCCTTTAACTCCTTTAACTCCTTTAACTCCATTAACTCTTTAACTCCATTAACTCTTTAACTCCTTTAGTGTGTGTTAAAAAACAACTTGGTACAAATGAATTATTCAC
>DGHX01000022.1:3493-6360 GCA_002392835.1 Prevotella sp. UBA3837
TTATTTTTTAACGGTTACTTAACTCCTTTAACTCCATAACTTATGAGAGTTGAATTAGTAATTCTTATCTTGACGCATGGAAGCCCTCCATGTTCTGGTACTTGCGCAGCATCATGCGGCTGTAGATGTTGCGCAACCACCAGGGATGGGCCACGGTGAACAGCAGGCCCAGCAGTGCCAGCAGCAGGTAGGCGGTGTCCTCGTCGGTGATGAGCAGCATGGCGCCCACGAGCAGCAGGGGCACGAACATGCCCACCAGCTCTATGGCCAGCTGCAGTCCGCTCTCCACGCCGTTCTTGCCCGTCAGCTTCTGGTCGAGGGGCAGCGTCTGTTTGTTGTACACCGCCAGCTGGAACATGATGAAATAGCCCAGCCCGCTGGTGAGCAGCAGGTAGGCCAGCATCATGAGCACGGTGAACTTGCCGGCGATGACGGCGGGCAGCATGATGAGCAGCGGCACGATGAGTATGGCCACGTGGAAGTAGTACTTCGCCTTGAGCAGCAGCAGGATGTTCTCGCGCTGCGTCATCAGCAGGTCGATGTAGTTGCCCTCGGGGCCCATCACCTTCGTCAGCGCCGTCATGCCGTAGATGGCGAAGCAGTAGTAGCACCAGAAGTTGAGCATCAGCTGTCCGTCGTAGACGTCGGTGTAGCTGATGAGCGCCGAGAGGACCACGATGAGTCCGAGGCTCATCGTCACCCTGGCGCGTATGGCCTTGTTGCGCATGATGCTCTTCAGCTCCAGCTTCAGGTACTCGCCGGTCTGTCCGAAGCGCTCGAGGAAGGTGAACTGCGACACATGCTTGATGGCGGCGGGCTTCTTCTGCTCGCGTGCCAGCTCCTGCTTGACGAAGCGCAGCTGCAGCCTGCGGTTCAGCCACAGCAGCCCCACGAGCAGGGCCAAGACCAGCAGGGCCAGCAGCCATATCATCGGTGCCGAGTCGAAGTGATAGAGGAAGCTGTCGGCCAGCTCTTCGGCATCGAGGAGCACGAAGATGGGCACGAAGATGGCTGCATAGACGCCTATGGGCAGCAGCCACCAGAGCAGCGACCTGACGATGAGGGTTCGCACCAGCAGGTACCACATGCTGTTGCACATAATCAGGAGCAGGGCCGCCACGGCTATGGCCAGCACGGTGCCAAGGCTGCAGCCCGCCACGAGGATGATGTAGCAGTAGGGCACGATGAATGCCAGCCACAGCAGGTTATAGCCGCTGGTGACCATGTTGAGCAGATAGCTCTCCATGACCAGCTGCGTGCGCATGGGCAGCAGCAGGAAGGGCTTCAGGAATACCATGGGTGTCTGCTGCGCCATAAACCGGAACAGGAAGTCGAGGGGCAGTATGAGCAGCAGCATGAAGATGAAGAGCATGGCCGGCTCGTCGGCATCGGCGGCGAGCTTGCCCAACATGGTGCCCAGGAAGACCATGTATGCCCCCATAAAGATGGCACCGATGTACATAAGCACCTTCGCCACCTTGCCCTGGTCCAGGGCGGGGTGGCGTTTCTCGCTGAGCTTCTGGTTTCGGCGCAGCAGCTTGTAGGCTTGCAGTCGGTTCATCAGCGCAGGTCAATGATTTCAGCATCGGGATAGGCACTGCTGTTGAAGCGGAACTCGCTGTCGGCCAGCGCCGTCTTCTTCAGTCCGCTGACGGTGAACGTGGTCCACTTCGTGCCCTGCAGCAGCTTGATCTCGCGGGGCTGATAGCTTGTCTTGTCTATCGTGAGGAAGGCCTCCTTGATCTTGTGCGCCGCATTGGTAGAGGTGAGGTGCACGTTGAAAGCTGAGGCCGACGTGGTCATGGTGCTCTGGTAGCCCTGCTTGTACAGACCTATGAAGTTATAGGGGTTCAGCGACTGCAGCTGCTGCTGCGTGGGGGTCGAGATGTTCACCTCCTCGTTCTTGGCCATGTAGGTCCAGAGGGTCTGGCCGTCGAACCACATGTTGCTGACGTTTGAGGTCATGTGAAACTTCTTGCCCTTAATGGCGATGGTGCCCTGTGCGTCGCCGTATTGTGCACTGGTCATGGTGAAGTTGGCCGAGACGCCGGCGTCGACGCTCACTGCCTTCACGCACTTGTCGAGCACCTGCTGGGCCGTCTGTGCTCCTGCGGTCACTGCCACCAGCAGCAGCAGTGCCATAGTAAGAATTGTCTTTCTCATATTTTCCGTTCTTTTTGTCCGTGAGTTATAAATCACGTGCAAAGATAATCATATAATTGGCAACCTGTGCAGACTTTCACATATTTTTAATTGATTTTCAGAAATTTTCAAGCTGCAAGCACCAGCACCGGCTTTACGCGCGCGCGAATACAAACACGCTACACTCCCTACACCTAAACTCATTATCAGCAAGTTACAGGTTGCCGACCCTACACCGGAAAGAGCCGGAAAGTAACACTGGAAAACGCGGAGGCCGCAGGTTGAAAAATGGAGGCCGCATTTTCAAAAAGGGGGGCCGCATTTTCAAAAAAGGAGGCCGCATTTTCAAAAAAGGAGGCCGCATTTTCAAAAATGGAGGCCGCACAGAAACGTCCCAGGCCCTGGGACGTTTCTGAGCGGTCCGCATTTTCAGCAAAACAAGTTGTTTTGCTTTCTCACTCATCGCCCCATTGCGCCGTTAGGTGTAGGAAGTGTAGCGTTTTGACCTTCGCGCGCGCGTTATCGCGCGCGCGAGGCGCCACCGACGCTACACTGGTTCGGGCGGATATTGGGGCTCGGGCGAATTTGGACGGTTGGGATTCGGGGGCTCGGGCGGATGGGGCTCGGCGGATTTGCGATCCGACCGCGAGGAATATTAGCATTTGCAATTAGGTTGTTTGATGTACCATAGTATATGCTAAAAATGAAGATACTGACCCCACCCC
>DGHX01000156.1 GCA_002392835.1 Prevotella sp. UBA3837
AGTTGATGGTGTCTTCCGCTATCTCCTCGGGAGTCAGCGGGTTCTTACATTCGGTAGGAATCTCCTTGCCCACGTGGCATACGGGGGCCACCGTCACGATAATCTTTCTCATAATGTTATAGTAGTTTTTTACACCTTATTATATATATAAGGACTGACTGGCGGCCGTTTTGTCATCAGCGGCCTTAGGCGTATGAGTGCATACCGCCGAGGAAGTAGTTGACCCCGAAGTAGGTCATCAGCAGGGTGAGGAAAGCCAGCGTCATATAGACGTGGTAGTACGTGGTCCTAACAGCCAGCGAACGATGGGCGGGCGCTGCATAGACCATGAAAGTGATGAGCGCCCACGTCTCCTTGGGGTCCCACGACCAGTAGGTGCCCCACGACACGTTGGCCCAGATGGCACCGATGAAGATGCCGAAGCCCAGACACGTCAGGGCGGGGTAGAGCAGCAGCAGCGACAACAGTTGCAGCTGTGCCGCCTGCCGCTTGGTGCAGAGTGCGGTCAGCGAGGTGGCGAAGGTCAGTGCCAGCAGGGCGAAGGCCATCATGATGATGCTGACGTGGATGGTCAGCAGCGGTGAGTTGAGCACGGGCATGAGGTGGGTCATCTGTGGGTCCATCTGCGAGATGTGGCTGACCAGCAGGAAGAAACCCGACAGCAGGAAACCGAAGGTCAGCATGATGGGGAAGCGGCGGCTGGCTGCGAAGGCCAATAGCATGACGGCCCAGGCCAGGAAGAGCATCGTCTCGTAGCCGTTGGCCATGGGGACGTGGCTGGTGACTATCCAGCGCAGGGCCAGGCAGCAGGTCAGCGCCAGAAAGACGACCGCCAGCAGCCGTCTTTGTGCGGGCAGTCGACGTCCGAACAGCTGGAGTGCGAAAGCCACGATGCCTATGGTGAGGCACACCATGAAGAGGATGGTGGCAAAGGGTACCCGATTATATATATGTTCTGCCTGGACACGTGTCGCACTGGGCAGCGAACGCTGTCCGAAGGTCTGCTGATACTCCAGCATCTTGTCCAGAAACTGGTTGGCGCGTTCGTAGCGGCCGGCCTGTATCTCGCCATTGAGCAGGGTGAACACTTCGCGGATGTACTTGCGGTGCTCTGCGTCCATCGAGTCGGGCAGCGTGCTCGTAGGCGAGTACCAAGTGCCGGCGTAGGGGAATATCCTGAGCGGCGTGCCTTGGTGCAGTTCCATGATGAGCGACACCTTCTCGTCGGTCTGTCGCACGTCCTTGTCTTGCAGGTGAGGGCCGAGCCGGTAGCCATGCTGGTCGAACAGGCTGTTGAAGCTGGCATAGTCGGGCAGCCCGAGGCGTTGCTTCATGTCGCTGCCCTTGATGCGGATGACGGGCTGGCGGGTCCAGTCGTGACAGAAGAACACAAAGCCCGTCAGCACCTGTGCGGCACTGTAGCCCTCGTAGGAACGCTTGCCGCAGAGCTTCTTGGTGAAGTCGAGGGCATAGGTCTCCATGGGACAGACGCGGTCGTTGTAGACCACAAAGAGCCGGGCGAAGCGGTCGGCCGTCTCCTGGGGCAGCACGCGTGGCGAGGCGGTGGCGGTCATGGCACAGCAGCCTACAAGACAGACGGCGGCACGGCGCAGCAGCTGACGGTAGGCTCCCTTGGGGTCGATGAGCATCCAGACGAGCGACACGAACAGCAGGGCATAGCCGGCATAGGTGACGGGGATGCCCCACGGGTCGCTGTTCAGCGCCAGTATGGTGCCCTGCAGGTCTTCGTCGTAGCTGCTCTGGTAGAGTCGCACACTGCCGTAGGATACAATCTTGTTCATGGATACCACCTGCTGCTGGCTGCCATTGATGACGATGTGCGAGCGATAGTCGGAAGGTGCCTGCGTGCCCTCGTGGTATTGCACTTCAAAGTGCCGTAGGCTGATGGTAAAGGGCAGCGTATGCTGCTGTAGGTCTGGTGTCTGATAGTGGTTGGTGGTCTCGCCGGTGCGCAGGTGGACGGCACCCTGTCGGGCGGTGAGATGTGTCAGCAGGGCTCCGGCCAGGATGACGACAAACGACAGGTGCAGGGCGACAACGGAAGGGCGCCGCACACGTCGCCGGATGAAGTAGAAGACGGCAGCAGCCGTCAGCAGTGCCCACAGGGCCGAGAACCACCAGGCACCGTAGATGTACTCAGAGACGTAGCTGGTGCCTTGGTATTTTTCAACGATGGTGGCGGCCGCCATGACGACCACCACTATCATATAGAGTGCTATAACTGTCTTCTTCAGCATCGGCTTAGATGGATTCGATGAACTTCACCACGGCGTCGCGGTCAGCCTTCGGCAGCTGGTAGAACTGGGCGGCAGCACGGTAGCCGTCAGACTGCTTGGAATAGCCGTGCCACATGATGGCCTCGACGACGGTACGTGCACGGCAGTCGTGCAGACGGTCGTCGGCACCTGTCAGGCGACGGCTCAGGCCGCGAGCCCAGAGCGGGGTCGTGCGGCACCAGCCCGTGCGGATGTCGTTCTCCATGAACAGGCGGTGCTGTACCATGTCGGTATAGGGCCAGATGGTCTGGTTGGGATACTTCGGCAGCAGCTTGGTATAGTCGCCGTCCTTGGCCAGCCCGTTGGCGTCGGCGTATGCCTTGGTGGCAGCGTCCACCCACATATTGTCGGCACCAGTCTTCCACGACGGGCGGTGACACTGGGCACAGCCTATCTGCGTGAAGAGCTGCTTGCCGCGCTTCACGTCGGCATGGTCCAGGTTGCGGGCAGCAGGAACGGCCAGACCGCGGTGCCACACCATGAACTGGTAGTACTGCTTGTCCGACATCTCTTCCTCGCCGTGGTAGTACTCGTCGTTCAGCAGGTACTTCTCGAACGTGCTCTTGAAGGCCACGCTGGGCGTGTTCAGCACCTCGTAGACGCGCTGGCGTATGCCTTCGTCCGTGCCGTCGGCATAGTAGGGGTGCAGGATGCTCAGGGGCGACTGGCCGTGCTGCTTGATGTAGCTGATGACTTCGGCATCCTCGCTCTGTGCCTTGGCCCAGGCGGTGGTGCTGTAGAGCCAGTGGCGGTCGCTGCGGGTGACGTTGGTGATGTTCCAGATGGCATTGGCTCCGGCACCGTCCTGCAGCGAGCCACGCGTCATGGCGTAGGTGAACTTCTTGACGATGCCCTTGCCGCCGTTGTGGTTCTTGGTGTCGTTATAGGGCGCACTGTAGTAGGCAGTGGCGGCGAAGTCGTTGGCGGCCTTGTCCCACATGGCGGGGTTCAGGTCGACGTAGGGAGCCTCCCTGCGATACTGTTCGCGCATGTCGTCGTCGCTGATGGCATC
>DGHX01000016.1:0-43374 GCA_002392835.1 Prevotella sp. UBA3837
TTCGTCGAGATGTTCGTCGGCGTGGGAGCCTCGCGTGTGCGCGACCTCTTCGCCCAGGCCAAGGCCAAGAGCCCCTGCATCATCTTCATCGACGAGATTGACGCCGTGGGCCGCGCCCGCTCGAAGAACCCCGCCATGGGCGGCAACGACGAGCGCGAGAACACGCTGAACGCCCTGCTGACGGAGATGGACGGCTTCGGCACGAACAGCGGCATCATCATCCTCGCTGCCACGAACCGCGTCGACATGCTCGACTCGGCCCTGCTGCGCGCCGGACGCTTCGACCGCCAGATATACGTCGACCTGCCCGACCTGAACGAGCGCAAGGAGGTGTTCATGGTGCACCTGAAGCCCCTGAAGCTCGACCCCAGCGTCGACGTCGACTTCCTGGCCCGCCAGACGCCGGGCTTCTCGGGTGCCGACATCGCCAACGTGTGCAACGAGGCTGCCCTCATCGCTGCCCGACACAACAGCCCCACGGTGGGCAAGCAAGACTTCCTCGACGCCGTGGACCGCATCATCGGCGGACTGGAGAAGAAGACGAAGATCATGACCGCCGCCGAGAAGAAGTCGATAGCCATCCACGAGGCCGGTCACGCCACCATCTCGTGGTTCACCGAGTTTGCCAACCCGCTGGTGAAGGTGTCGATAGTGCCGCGCGGACGTGCCCTGGGTGCCGCCTGGTACCTGCCCGAGGAGCGCGTGCTGCAGACGAAGGAGGCCATGCTCGACGAGATGTGCTCGCTCTTAGGAGGCCGCGCTGCCGAGGAGCTGTTCATAGGCACCATCTCCACCGGAGCCATGAACGACCTGGAGCGCACCACGAAGCAGGCCTACGGCATGGTGGCCTTCGCCGGCATGTCGCAGAAGCTGCCCAACGTGTGCTATTATAATAATAATGAGTACCAGTTCCAGCGCCCCTACTCGGAGACCACGGCGAAGATCATGGACGACGAGGTGCTGAAGATGATCAGCGAGCAGTACGAGCGTGCGAAGCGCATACTGACCGAGCATGCCGAAGGCCACGCCCAGCTGGCCCAGCTCTTGGTGGAGCGCGAGGTCATCTTCGCCGACGATGTGGAGAAGATCTTCGGCAAGCGCCCCTGGGTGAGCCGCTCGGAAGAGCTGCTCGAGGCCCAGATGCGTGCCGAGGCAGAGCGCATGCTGAAGGAAAGAGAGAAAAAGGAAGGAGGAGCTCATGAGTAACTTCATCGTCAGGACAATAACAGGCGTCATCTTCGTCACCGCCATCGTAGTCTGCTTCCTCAAGCCGGTGGCCATGGTGTTTCTATTCTCTATCGTCACGGGCATGACCGTCTGGGAATTCTGCGGACTGGTCAACAGTCGCGGGAAAGTACACGTCAACCAGTTCATCACCAGCGTGGCCGGCGTGCTGCTGTTCCTGGCCATGGCCGTCCACGCCCGTGGGCTCGACACCCTCAACCTGGCCTTCATCCCCTGGCTGGCCACACTCATCTACCTGCTCGTCAGCGAGCTGTACCTGAAGGCCGAGGACCCCATCCTGAACTGGGCCTACACCATGATGGCTCAGCTCTACATCGCCCTGCCCTTCTCGCTACTGAACGTGCTCGCCTTCCAGTTCACCAACAGCGACCTGCCCTGGCTGCTGCCCCTGTCGGTGTTCATCTTCCTCTGGGTGAACGACAGCGGCGCCTACTGCTGCGGCTCGCTGCTGGGACGCCATAAGCTCTTCCCCCGCGTGTCGCCGGGAAAGTCGTGGGAGGGCAGCATCGGCGGAGGACTCTTCGTGCTCGGAGCAGCATGGTTCATAGCCTACTACACCCAGAACCACGGCATCACCACCAACCTCACCACCCTGCAGTGGATGGGCATGGGGCTCGTCGTCGTCGTCTTCGGCACATGGGGCGACCTCATCGAGAGCCTCTTCAAGCGCACACTGGGCATCAAGGACTCGGGCAACGTGCTGCCAGGCCACGGCGGCATGCTCGACCGCTTCGACTCGTCGCTGCTGGCTATACCGGCCGTCGTCGTCTATCTGTTCACATTAGCATTGCTGTAAACAATGAGAAAAATCGCTATAACACTGAGTGCAACCCTACTGACGGTTGCACTTTTTGCTCAGAATGATGTCCTGCAGGTACGCGAGCTGACGCTGAGCAACGGCATGCAGGTATGGCTGAACGAGGACCACTCGCAGCCAAAGGTCTACGGAGGCGTCGTCGTACGTGCCGGAGCGAAGGACTGCCCCGACACGGGCATCGCCCATTACTTCGAGCACATCATGTTCAAGGGCACCGACCGCATCGGCACCGTCGACTACGCGGCCGAGCGTCCCTGGCTCGACAGCATCTCCCATCAGTACGACCTGCTCAGTCAGACCACCGACGCCGCACGGCGCACGGCCATCCAGCGCCATATCAACGAGCTGAGCCTGCGCGCCGCCGACTATGCCATACCCAATGAGTTCAGCCGCCTCATCTCAAAGTACGGAGGCTCGGGGCTCAATGCCGCCACGGGCCCCGACATGACCTACTACTACAACACCTTCCTGCCCCAGTACATCGCACAGTGGTGCTGGCTGAACAGCGAGCGGCTGATGCATCCCGTATTCCGCGGATTCCAGGGTGAGCTGGAGAACGTCTATGAGGAGAAGAACCGCTCGGCCGACGCCTTCGGCGGAGCCCTCGACAAGGCGCTGCAGGCCGTCTTCAAGCAGCAGCCCTACGCCTACCCCGTGCTCGGCTCGACAGAGAGCCTGAAGAACCCGCGGCTGAGCGATATGGAGACCTTCTACCGCAAGTACTATGTGGCCCCGAATATGTGTCTGGTGCTGGCTGGCGACATCACCCCCGACAGCACCCTCACCGCGCTCCTTGAGCAGACCTTCGGGCGCGTACAGCAGGGAGACGTCCCTGGGCGCGCCGCCTCTCCCCTACCCCCCTTCCGGCAAGGTGAGCGCACGGAGATTCGGCTGCCTATCCCCTTGATCAAGGCCCAGGCCCTGGTGTTCAGCACCCCCACCGCCTTCGATGCCGACTACCCCGCCATGGAGCTGGCCCGACGCCTGCTCTTCAACGAGCGCGCCGGCATGCTCGACTCGCTGACCAACGAGCACGTGGTGATGATGGCGGGCATGATGGGCATCGACTACCTGAGCGACGCTGCCCTCGACGCCCTCTTCGTCATACCCAACATTCCCTTTGGCAAGATGAAGAAAGCACTGGCCACCTGTCTGCGACAGCTGCAGCGGCTGATGGACGGCGACTTCACCGACGAGCAGCTGGAGCAACAGCGCCGACAGCTGCTCCTGGAGGCAGAGCAAGAGCTGGAGACCATCGACGGGCGCGCAGAAAAGATGGTCGACGTATATTCGCGCGGATACAGCTGGCAGCAATACCTGCAGCAGGTGGATGCCTGCCGCCGAGTGACGAAGGCCGACGTCATGCGCGTGGCCCGCAAGTACTACGATGCCAACTACCTCACGCTGGTCAAAAAATACGGCACTGACCAGAAGGAGACACTGCAGCAGCCTGGCTACACCCCTGTACAGCCCAAGAATGCCGGGGCGAAGTCGGAATTCGCACAGTGGCTGGAGACGCTGCCGCAGAGCAGCCAGGGCATACGCACCGTCGACCTCGACAGCGATGTCGTGCGACAGCCCATCACCGACCACGCCACCCTCTTCTACAAGGAGAACCCCGTGAACGACATCTTTACCTTTGCCCTACGTTATTATAATGGTACGCGCGCGACCCCGCTGCTCAAGCAGACCGCCGAGTACCTTAGCGCCATCGGCACCGACTCGCTGCGCAAGCAGCAGCTGGAAGCCGCATGGCAGCAGCTGGGCGTGACGATGAGTGTCGACGCCGGCGACGAGCGCACCGCCTTCATCCTGACAGGCCGCGACGCACAGCTGAAGCCTGCCCTACAGCTGCTGGCACACTTCCTCGCCCATGCCAAAGGCGACGCCAAGGCGCTGAAAGAGCTGAAGCAGGGAGCGAAGGTCGAACAGAAAGCCTTCGGCAAGCAGAAGGACGACGTGCTGCTGCCCATGATTGACTACGTGCGCTTTGGCGGGCAGAGCGACTATCTGCGCCAGCCGTCGCTGAAGGAGGTGAAAGCGCTCAGCAGCGATGACCTCCTGTCACTGCTCCGCGACCTGCAGCAGTACGAATGCGACATCGTCTACAGCGGCCGCCACCCCGTCCAGTATGTTGCGACCGTGTCGCAACAAACCCTCCCCCTCGCCCGCTGTCAGAAGCCCAATTCCGACATCCACCGCCGGTTGCAGCCCGTCACCACTCACCCTTCACCACACGCCATCATCTACTTCTACCACGTTCCGAAGTCGCGCCAGAACTACGTCTGCTCCTACGAGCAGCTGCCGCCACAGCCCACCGACGGCGGACGCGCCACAGCCCGCCTGTGGGCGCAGTACATGGGCGGCGGCATGTCGGGCGTGCTCTTCCAGAACGTCCGCGAGTTCCAGTCACTGGCCTACAGCACCCAGGGCAGCCTGGCCGAGCCTAACTTTGCACGCCACCCTGACGACCCGCAGGCCTTCATCACCATCACCGGCACACAGGCCGACAAGACCCTGCAGGTCGTTGCCACCGTCGACTCGCTGCTGCGCCACATGCCCATGAAGGCTGAGAACCTCGACGCCGCCCGCCAGGAGCTGCTGAGCAACATCCAGAACAGCTTCCCCACCTTCCGCACCATCGGCTACTACGTGGCCAACCGCCTACAGCAGGGCCACACCGCCGACCCAGGCCAACAGCTGGCAACAGCCTTGCCACAGGTAGGACAGGCCGACGTTGAGCGCTTTCAGCAGCAGACCGTCGCCCCGAACCGCCGTGCATGGATCATCATCGGCGACCGTAAGCTGACCGACTTCCGCGCACTGGAGAAATATGGGCAGGTGGTCGAACTGCGGAAGGAGGATGTCTATCGGTGAGGGGAGTGTGGAAAGTGGAAAGAGGAAAGAGGAAAGTGGAAAGAGGAAAGTGGAAAGTGGAAAGTGGAAAGAGGAAAGAGAAAAGTTCACAAAAAGTTTGGTAATGTGCGAAAAAATGTGTTACTTTGCACACGAAAAGAAAACTATCAACAAAAACATATAAACATCAGAGCATTATGAAAAAGATTCTTGTAGCCATTATGGCAGTGCTCTTCGCAGCACCTTCCTTCGCACAGTACAGCAGCGGAGGTTTCTCACTCAGTGAAAGTTCTCTTTACTACGGCATCCGCCTCGGCGTGAACTTCGCAGGTATCGGCGGCGACTATGTCGACCTGGGCACCAAGACCGGCATGAACCTCGGCGGCGTCGTGGGCCTGCGCCTCAGCGACACCACACCCGTATTCCTTGAGAGCGGCCTCTACTACACCGAGCGTGGCGCAAAGAAGGACAAGGAGAAGGTGGGGCTGACCTACTTCGAGCTGCCCGTGCTCATCAAGTACGGCATCCAGGTGAGCGACGATATCGCCGTGCTGCCCTACATAGGCCCCTACTTCAGCTATGGCATCGCCGGAAAAGGAAAAATCACTAATCCCAACAAAAGCGCCTTTCCGGCCGAGGATGTTCCTTTTAGCAAAAGCTCATATAAGAAGTTCAAGCACTGGGACATGGGCTTCAAGATTGGCTGCGGCGCCGAGTACAACAAGCTCTATGCCGAAATAGGCTACCAATTCGGCGTGGCCAACATCGCCAAGGAGAATCCTGCCGACGATGATGCCAAGGGCCATGCCCTCTACCTGAACCTCGGTGTGAACTTCTGATGCACGCCACATAGCCACAGAAGCGGGACTGCCACCACGGTCCCGTTTCTTCTTTTCTGCCCATTTAACTGTGCCGGGCAAAAAATATCGGAAAAAGTTTGGCAGTTTCAAAGAAAAGTAGTACCTTTGCACCCGCGTTTGAACAGAAGCGTTGTATCAACGCCGAGTAGGCAGCGGTCAGCGCATGCGCCTGTGGCGGAATTGGTAGACGCGCCAGACTTAGGATCTGGTATCTCACGATGTGCAGGTTCGAGTCCTGTCAGGCGCACCAACATTTACGAGTCGGCATAGCTCAGCTGGTTAGAGTATCACCTTGACATGGTGGGGGTCCTTGGTTCGAGTCCAAGTGTCGACACAAAATAAATCTCTAAGTAGTTAATAATCAACTGCTTGGAGATTTTTTTTCTTTGTTGCTTGGCGTGTTTTTGGCGTATTGCATGGGCGTAGTACATATAAGATTACGTTTATCATACTCTGCTGATATATCTCAGCATTCGCCTCGCAAAGTATGACCTATAGCTCATTTTGCAGGCTGAAATCTTTCAAAATGCCTTTATATACAGGCGTTTTCAGAACTCAAGGTACCTTGCGGTTTGAAAATTTGTTACATCTGTGTAATGCACATATAAGCCCTATAGTCTAAAAAACTGTCTCGTCGGGGGCTACTCGCCCCCTTGGCGACGCCGTTCCCCTCGGTGTTTTTCATAGTTTTTTTTACAAAATAGTATATTTCAGCCTGCAAAATGAGCTATACGCCCAAAGTATCATAGACTACAAATTGTAATAAAAGCCGAGATAATGGATCCAGAGAGAAAGGAACCATTCTTTGCAGAAATGTTATTGCTACAATCAAAAAAGGGTTGTACCTTTGCACCTGCTAATAAAAAAACAGTCAGCATGATGAACAGAAAGTATTTACAGGCCCAGGGCTTTGAAGGATTCAAGACAATGGGCGAGTTGATGGATGGTGCAAGGACACAGATTCCTGCCCAAAAGGGTGTTTATGTCGTACTCCGTGAGAGCGAGTCAGCCCCCCAATTCCTAACCGAAGGAACAGGTGGCTTCTTCAAGGGGAAGAATCCAAATGTTCCCATTTCGGAATTGAAAGCCAACTGGGTGGAAGGCACGCCCGTCGTCTATATTGGCAAGGCCGGCGGCTCTAGCAGTTCCGCCACGCTCCAGAAACGTTTAAGTCAATACTTGAGTATCGGCCAGGGTGCAAATGTTGGCCATTGGGGTGGCCGCTATATCTGGCAGTTAGCCGATTCCAGAGACTTGATTGTCTGTTGGAAGACCTTATCCTCTGATGACCCACGAGAGGTTGAGCAGCAGATGATAACAGACTTCAAAGCCACTCACGGAGGGAAGAGGCCATTCGCAAATATGAAGGACTAATGGAATCCTGTCTTAACGGGGTTGCACATCTCCATCAAAAGTTTGCCATTTAAGAATCGTAAGTGTCATACTTGGCAATCGAAAGTGTCTTTTTTACGTAGGCTAAGTGACATGCATAATTTCGAGGCAGATGTCGTTATACAAAACTTGGAGGGTTTAATGCCCTCCAAGAGCTATCTACTCAATCAAAAAATCATTGAGATGACTTGAGCAATAAAACTCAAAACAGTAATGCCTAAACACCACTTTTAACTTTTTGACATCTTGTTAGATTGAGGCTTATAGTTTATAACCTCAATCTAACAGTCTTTGAATACGCAGTTGTTGAAACTGCAGTTATTGAAAACTAATGTATCCATAGCCTATTTTTTTTAGTTATGTAGGTTTATTATAGTCGTGCCTACTTCCAGACCAGTATGAGCTTGCAAAAACGGCGCCAAGGTACGAAAAATCTTCAAAATGGAACCTTGAATTATTAAAAATGTTTATTCTCAATCCTTTTTTTTTGATTATCAACAAATTATTCATAAATTATGTGTACCTTTGCCCTAATTTTAATACAATCTTATTATGATAGATAAAATTAAAGATGCTTTTGAGCATGATTATAAAGAAGCTTTGTCTGGATATGGAAATGGCGATTATGTGTTGTTTCTGAGAAATATGCGTGTGGCCTTTGAATGGTTATGCAAGTTAATTGCTTACGATGTCCTTGAAGATGATATTTTGTATAATAACTTATTGGAAGGGAACAAGACTATAACATGTGACTGGAATTTAGGTGTTTGTTCTATTTCCATTGGAGATGGAGTGGCAAAAGAAGAATCTAGTTTGGCTTTTTTGGCAAGGAACAGCATTTATTACAAGAAGCCGCAACTTCTTGCTAACGATAAGGTAATGAAACGCGCCAAGAAAGCAATAGACCAGGTTTTTCAGGATATTTTTTTCTGGTATGGCAAAATTAGCCCTGAGGGAAGTCATTCAAAAATAGAAGAAGATGCAAGAATTCAATCGGAAGCGATTGCGTCATTGTTGCTTATTTGGTTTAAAGAACTTAAAAAAGTATTAAGTGTCGAGACTTCAGCATTTCTTGAAGATTTGCCCACTCCCATATTGGCTAACATTTCCATTCCGTCAGAAAAAGGAATAGAAGAAAATAACGATTTTGTTGTTTTGGACGAATTGACTAATCGTTTTGAACAACTGCCAGGTGTTAACTATATTGCCCTATTACCAGAGTACCTGACGGACAAGTATGGTAAGCCGTTGTCTTCAACCCAATTGCAAGAGTTTTTTCGTATACAATGGAACTTTGTTGTAGATTTGAATAAAAAAACGGAAGATGGGTTGTTCGAGCAAGCGCCAGCTGCTCAGAAATCGTCTCTGAGAATTATAACTGACAATATAAGTGAAGTGTCAGGGCTAACTAACATGACCAATTGGTTATTTGCAAAAGGTCGAATTGACTTAAGTGGCTTTGATGACAAGAAGGCCTTGCGAGATACCCCAAAATTGTTTGGGAATATTTTCTCTAAAATTGTCAGGACAGGTTTAACCAACGATTATTTGATTTTTGATTTTTGTAGCAGTAGCCCTAAGCTATCTGTTCGCCTTTTTGAAAAATTAGAAGATGTGTTTGGAAATTGGGATGCAGTGCAAGAACGGTGCAAGATAATTTCATTCACAAAGGATTCCGCTTATAAGGAACGTTTGTTAGAGTGGACAGAAGATTATGGTGTGCCTATTACTTTTGTGGATGCAGCTTTTGGTGACTTCGTTAATCATATTGCAGACGTAAAACCTGAACTCACAGAGTCTAAGCCCACTAGGCTTTTAGTTCGTGGGAATTCAATGGACTTAACAGAATCGAGGGAAAGGTATCGAGCTGCTGGTATTGAATTCTTTGGTCCAACTCAAACAAAAGAAGAACGGAAATGGGATTTTTATTCAGGAGCAGAAATAACTTGGGAAGAATTGGATAAGCAATTTGATGTTCAAAGGTCATTATATCGCCTTGTTAAATCAAAAGTGTCTGAAATTATCCGAACGACTCGAAAAACATCTGTTTACACGCTTCGTCACAGGCCCGGTAGTGGGGCAACGACCTTGGCTAGGCGATTAGGCTATGACATCCAAAAAGAAGATGAAGTTGGGGTCATCTCATGTACAGTTGTCGACATAAGGAATTGTAGTAACTTGTTGTTAACCGGTCAGTATTTAGAAAAATTGTCAGAAGAAACTGACAACACTCCAATCTTAGCCATTGTAGAGTCTAAACGTATAGGACGTGAAAAATTTGACAATCTAGTAAAAAGAATGACCGACGCAGCCAAAAAAGTCGTTTTCTTTTACGTTGAACCTTTCACCGGCGCGACTTATCATCAAAGAGAAAATGTTGCTTTACTTGAATCTTTTCTTAGAAATGATGAGCAAAACCGTTTTGAAGAAAAATACAAATTACTAGGACTGTCGGAGCAACTACTATCTGATACAAAAAGTAAAAATAGAGTATTGGAAGTTATAGATTTTCCGTTGATGCTCAAAGATAATGAAACAAGTAATAATTTGTCTTCATATGTTAAAGAGTGGATGGAAGCTCTTCCTGATAATCTAAAAGAATTCTGTGCCTACGTTGGTTTTGTTTTTAAATATTCTGATTTGGGCATAAATCAAACATTGTTGAAACCAATTTGGGGAAATAAAGAGCATATTTCAATTCGAACATACAGGAAAGACGAACAAGATGCTCTAAAGAAATTACTCATTGAGGAATCTGCTGAAGATGGGACACCGACAGGGATATGGCGTCCTCGTTATAATCGTTTTTCTAAATTCTTACTTAGTGCTTATAAAGCAAATTGGGAAACAGGACTTTCTGATTTCGCAAAGAACTTTATCTATCTTTGTCAAAAAGCAGGTGAACTAGGTTCGGATGATAAAGATATGTTATACAGCGTATTTATTATCCGCAAAAATGCTGATTATCGTGCAATAGAAGATAAAGGAAATATTAAGAACAAATTTTCGCTTCTTGTCAAAGATTTAGATGATACCGAGCGGGCAGAATCACTTTTTGCTGCATTAGTTAAAGCTTTTCCTGAAGATGCTGTTTTTAGAGGGCATTTTGCACGTTTCCTTTACGAAAAGGCTTCTATGACCAAGGAAATAGAAATTAATGACAGACTATTCGCAGATGCTCAAGACAATCTTTCTCAAGCTTTTGATTTGAATCCGAATGATTCTGATTTGCATCATATGCAGGGAATGTTATACAGAAGAAAAATAAGTGCCCTTTCCAGACAATTCATTCGTGACATGAATGAAGAACCGGATAGCGTTGACAAGCAGGAGGTTGAAGACTGTCTTATCGAATGGACGGACTCTGCTTATAATGCCTTTGAAAGAAGTATACAGTTAAGTCCTGCAAGTCCCTATGGTTACGCAGCGGAAAGTCAATTGTTTAAAGAGGCTATTAAGCTCGGACAAAAGATATTGGGAGTCAATGACTATCTGTTCTGTGAGACCAATTCCACATATTCAGATTACACTGAAAAACTAGGAAACGTTCTTGATCTGTTCGAGCAAATCTGCTATACATTCAAGAATGACGGACTTACACAAATTATGAACTCCTTGCCAATTTACGAGTCTGTTCGACTATTCCATCAAAATCTTGTAGGACAGAATAAGGAATCTATACAGCGTTATCGAACTAAGTATAGTTCTGAAGCAGGAGAAAAGAAACTCCTTTATGGCAGTCTTCTTGTCAAATCAATTATTTATAGTAGGACAAAAACAAATGACACAAGGCGAGCTTATAGCAATTTGACCAGTCAGGAGAAGAAAGAAATTGAAAATGTTTTGGAATATCAAAAGAACCAAGGCGATGTGAAAAGCTATGAGACTCTCTTCATGCTGAAATTGTATAGTCCTGAAGAATTCTCACTTGATGAGGCTATTGATTTGTTGAAAGAATGGGAGCGCCAATACACAGAAGGTGACAAGAACGGGTGGGGATACCTGAATGCTTGCTTCTATTTGGCAGTATGCTATTGTGCAAAATCCATACAAGGAAAGGTTCAGAACAAAGAATTATCTTCCTTGGCAATGACGTACTTTAATAAATCGGAAGATTTTGCAAAGAAGTTTGATAAAGGTACAATTCAACCTCAATGCTATTTCGGTGAGCGTGAGGACATTCATTGCATAGTGGACAAATATAGAAAAGATTTAGATGCAAGTACAATTACTGGCGTCATTCATAACATTAAGAACAACAAAGGAATTCTTAGAATGCAATGTGGGGTTGATGTGACATTCAATGCCAAAGGATTCGATATAATGCGCGATGAAGGACAAACTTTGAGGGGAGTTCTCGGGTTTGCGTATAGTGGTCCTGGCTTGTATGATTTCCGTCCAGACACAGATGAAGCATTAACAGAGGTCGCTATGGAAATACAAGAAGAAAAGGAAATTTCATTCGAAGAACTAGAGCAGTCATTCGCCCCAACAGAAGATCTTGTGGAAGAACCCGAAGAGTTAGATGACAAACAAAATGACAATAATGGTGAAATAAAAAAGCCCAAGATTGGAGTAAAACAGGTCGGCTTTATAGATTTAAAAGACATCACCCCTACTGTGAGAAAGCAGACAATAATTAACACTCCTGTTTCTGCACAACCAAGAAAGCTTGAGAATGGTAAGACTTATGAAGGGAAAATAATTGGTAAGCAATATGGAAGTTCTTTGAAAGTAAAATGTTCCTTGTTCCCATTCCCCTTACAAATAAACACACAACGTGAGGATTTATTTGAAGACGAAGAAGTTTATTTTACTGCAATTACAAAACCCAACATGAAAGACCCTTCTAAACCGTTTTGGATGGCGGATGATGTTCATTTGAAAAATTGATTATATGAATAAAGACAATCTTTTTGATGGCGGAGGGGCCAAATAAAAGAAATAGTATGAAATTGGAAGAAAATAGTTAATTTTGCAATAAACAAGGAGAAAGTTATAAATGAGAATAGTAAATTTGGTGTTTTCAAATTTCAGGTGCTTTGAAGACTACAGGTTGGACTTCAAGAAAGGCATCAACCTGCTGTTCGGAGCAAATGGAAGTGGAAAGACCACGATATTGCGGGGAATGAAGATTGCTATGAGTTCTTTTTTCTCTGGTTTTTCAGATGCCAACACGCGATTCATTGGTATTGCTGACAGCGACTTTTTGAGTCAGGTTGCTGATGACACAGAGTCTTTGGAACGGCCCGTAGTTATTGAATATGAGTTTACGAACTTCGGCCAACTTGGGTTATCGCGTTCTGGAAAGAAGAACCGTACCTCTATTGCGGGAATCAAACCTTTGCGTGATGCCTCCAAAGAACTGTATCAGCAATTGGCAGCGGAGGATGATGGCAGCATCGCTTTGCCCCTGTTCGCTGCCTTTTCTACTGAAGACATTCACAGTTCAAGGAAATTGGACAAGTCTGTCTTTGCCAAATATTTTCAGCCACGCTCGTTTGGATATTACGAGTGTTTGCAAGGCGACGGTTTCTTTGATTACTGGATGTATCGCCTCCTGGTACTGGCTGAGGGTCAGAAATCCATGATGGAGATAGACGTGGTGCAGAATGCCATAGCAAAGGCACTTGGTCCTGATGGGTGTAACATTATCAGCGGGATGTCAATACGTCCGATGAAGAAGAAGGTGTTCTTTCACTATGTTGACGGAAGGGAAGTGGAGGCCTCGAACTTGTCGGACGGTTACAAACGGCTGGTGAACATTGTGACGGATTTGTCAATTCGCTGCTGCTTACTGAATGGAAAGAAATATGGTGTGGATTGCTGCGGTCAGACTTCTGGCACGGTGCTGATAGATGAAGTGGACCAACATCTGCATCCGGAATTGCAGTCAGTAGTACTTAAATCGCTTCACGCCACATTCCCCGAATTACAATTTGTAGTGAGTTCGCATGCCCCGATGGTTATGTCGAGTGTGATGACAAATTCAGAAAATGAGGTGCTTCACCTACAGTATAAAGATAATGCTTACACTGCTTCGCCTATTTCGACATACGGATTGGATGCCACGACGATTCTGGAGATGTATATGGGGCGCAAAGCTCGAGTAGCTGAGGTTGAAGAGAAGCTGAAACAACTGTTTGACCTGATTGATTCAGAACGATACCCAGAAGCCAAAGACATGCTGAACGAACTGACTGGAGAGTTCGGCAATACATTGCCAGAGATTATTCAGGCTAGGACAATGTTGGACTTCAATATGGAGAGCGATGATTAAGATTACAAAAGGAAAGGAACCTGCTGAGTGGACAGAAGAAAGGAATACTCCGGGTATAACATACGAGACCGCTCACAAGGACACTTTGCGGCAGGCACTACTGGAAGAGCAGGGCGGACTTTGCGGCTACTGTATGCGTCGCATAAGTTTTACAGCAGGAATATCGACAGACACACGCATAGAACATCTGAAGCCGCGGACTTTGAGTCTGGCAGAAGGGAGGCCTGAGGAGACACTGGCATACGGAAATATGATTTTGTGTTGCAATGGCGACATTGACGGGAGCAGGAATCTGCATTGTGATGCGAGCAAAGGCGAAAAGGAGATTCATTTCACACCATTTGACGCAGCGGCAATAGCTACTATATCATATTCGTCAAAGGACGGCGGCATCAAGTCGTCGAATGAGATTTATGACAGCGACCTTAATCATGTGCTGAATCTTAACCATCCAAGATTGGCCGCAAACAGACTGGCGGTAATAAAAGGTTTGGTAAAGGAAATGGGGCGAAAGACATGGAAGAAGAGTGACATTGCTCACAAATTATCTTATTACAGTGGAAGAACTGCCAAAGGACAGCTACATGAGTATTGCGGTGTCGTAATATGGTATCTTAACAAGAAATTACGTCAATTTGCGTAGGAGGTCGTATGAGCAAATACAAGAAAACGTTGATGCGTGAAGGGCAAGACAAATTTGCCCGTCTCATGCGATTAGACCAACTGCTCCGTATGCCAGATGGTCGCACGCTAAACGACATTCTGACAGACACACAAATAGACAATATTAGTGAGCGGCAACTTCGGGACAATCTGAAAGAATTAGAGGAGAAATATGGTGCAGTCTTTGAAACAGGACTACATAGAGGCAGGGAGCGGCTGTGGAGATATAAGGACACTAGGTTTTCCATTATGCAGCAAACGTCTAAAGACATGGAGGTTATCCGTCAGTCTCTTGAGAATCTAAATCTCTTTAAGGGCGACCCCCGCTACGACATGCTCAGATTCTATCTGATGGGGCTGCAGAAAGGTGTCTCTGAAACAGGTCTTAACTTTATGTCGTTTGACAACAATAATGAAGTCGTTGGTCTTGACTACGTGGAGCCAATTCTTGAAGCCATCACCCACAAGTATCCTTTGAAATTGTGTTATAAGCCATTCAACAAGGATGAATTTGTTGTCAATATCCACCCATATCATCTTCGTCAATATAATAAAAGGTGGTTTGTCTTCGCATACTCAGAGGAACAAAAGGAAATACAGAATTATCCCCTTGACAGAATTGTCAAATTAGAGCATTTAAGCAAACCATACATCGAGACGGATGTTGATTTTGAAGAATACTTTGACGATATTGTCGGTGTTTCCAACTACAAAGGCCACCCTGTGGAAAAGGTTGTACTGAAAGTAAGCAATAAAAGTATTGACTATATTAGAACCAAACCCCTCCATTGGTCTCAGACGGAACTTAAAGGGTTAGGAACTGAGAGTGATGCATTTTTCCAATTGAAACTCAAAATCAACACAGAGTTGGAGATGCTTTTGTTCTCCTATAGCGATGCCATTGAAGTTATAGAACCGTTATGGCTAAGAGAGAAATTTGCAGAAAAAGCAAAAAGGTTGTGTGATATGTACAAAGTGTGAAGTAATTCTTCATAGTTGTGCGATTTTTTCATAGTACTTTTGCAGCGTCAATCATCGAAACCACCTCGAGATTGATGCTGCAAAAGCTTAGTGGTGGAAACCTTAATCTGAACATCGCTATGAATAGCACAGCACTTCAGACCATCGTAGCAAAAAGCCTTCCTGCCCTCTCGGGCGAATCACTCACCTACAACGCCGCCAAGAACGTGTACCTCACACTTGGCTACACCAGTGCGGCGGGCAACATGTACTACAAGGCCATCCGGGTCTCGAAGAAGCTGGCCGTGTTCTACCACATCGGTCAAGGGTATGCCCGCACCTTCCTGAACGGCATCACGCTGTTCTGCTGGGACGGGACTAAGGCCAGGATCATCGGCCAGAAGTTCTGGGGCGGTAGCAACTGGCGCGACTTCTCTGAGTACTTCGCCAAGGAGCAGAGCATCCTGATGCTGAAGGACTTCATGACGAGCCAGATGAAGCTCCAGGGGGTGCACGTCAGCGAGCAGGAGCTCCTCACCTTCTCACGGGCAGCCATTGAGGAGACACAACACGAGCAGTTGGCCTAAGAGCCACTGCTTGTGACAAGGATAACACATAGTTCAACCAAAAACAAACCGATAATACTATGGCAACACTGACCAAGGCAATCAACAAGAACCTGTTTGACAGCATCCTGCCGACTTTCGGCAATCCTCGCGTTCACATCCCCGTATGGGATGAAGGACAGAAGATGTTCATCTGTAACGAGTACGAGAGCGAGAGAGGACACCGCTACTACATCGGCATCCGCTTCTGCGACCGCATCGTCATCGTGGAGAAGGTGGGGCTCTACCATAACTGGACCTACATCGACGGCATCGAGCTCTACGCCTTCAACGGGCAGAAGATGGAACTCATCCAGAAGCGCGACTACGACAAGGTGTTCCGCAACGAGGCGTTCATTCGCGAGGAGTCGGAGCAGATGGTGAAGGACTATCTGACGGGCGTGATGAAGACTCAGCGTATCTGCATCCCCGCAGAGCAGATCGCAGCGCAGGCCACCGAACTGATAGAGGGATGCTACAAGAGCTTCCTCGCCCCTGACTTCAACACACGTTTAACCCAGATACTTCCAAAACTAGAACAGCACTAAGACTATGGAGAACATGATAGACAAAGAGAACAGACAGCAGGTGATGGCTTACGAGCTGATAGCCAACACGAACAGTAGTTTCTTCCTGACCGGACGGGCAGGAACGGGTAAGACAACCTTCCTTCGCAAGGTGCAGCAGATGGTGGGCAAGCAGTTCATCACGCTGGCTCCTACGGGTGTAGCTGCCATCTTGGCAGGTGGCGACACCATCCATTCGTTCTTCGGCCTGCCGATGGATGTCTGTACGCCGGGAACGATGGGCAAGATGAGCGAGACACGCATTCAGGCTTTGCTACATGCAGACACCATCATTATAGATGAGGTGTCGATGGTGCGCTGTGACATCATAGATGCCATCGACTACACCATGCGAAAGGTGCTGCGCTCGATGCAGCCCTTTGGAGGTAAGCAGATCATCTTCGTGGGCGATATGTTCCAGCTGCCGCCGGTGGTAAAACAGGGGGCAGAGCGGGAACTGATGCACGACCTCTATCACACGGATGACTTCTTCTTTTACAAGGCTGACGTCATCAAGCGGATGCGGCTGGTGAAGATTGAGTTCCAAAAGGTGTATCGCCAGGAAGACAAGGACTTCCTGCGCATACTGGAGAACGTACGCCTGAACAAGACAACTCCAGAGAACCTGATGCACCTGAACGAGCGCGTCGGCCAGCCGACGAAAGAGGATGGGATGGTGATAACCCTAGCCTCCATCAACAAAACGGCTGACAACATCAACCAGCAACGGCTTGCCGAGATTGACGCGGAGGAGTACACCTACGAGGGAACGGTGCAAGGGAAGTTCGAGGAGAAACGCTTCCCCGTTGACCTGACGCTGAAGCTGAAGGTGGGGGCACAAGTGATGTTCACCCGTAACGACCAGCAGAAGCGCTGGGTGAACGGCACCATCGGTACGGTATCGAAGCTGACGAAGGATGAGATACAGGTGACGACGGATGGCGGCGACACCTACGTCGTGCCCTGCTGTTCATGGGAGTCGTACAGCTATGAGTACGATCGCGAGGCTCGCAAGATGAAGAAGGAGCAGACGGGCACGTTCACCCAGTACCCGCTGCGACTGGCTTGGGCCATCACCGTGCACAAGAGCCAGGGTATGACGTTCGACAAGATGTACCTTGACCTGAGCCGGGGAATGTTTGCCGCCGGTCAGCTCTATGTCGCGCTGAGCCGTGTGCGCTCGCTCGGCGGCCTGTTCCTCTCTCGCCCCATCATCCCGCAGTATGCCCACACCAGCCGTGAGGTGCTGCAGTATGCCAGCGGCTACAACGACAACCAGGTAATCAACAGCGAGATAGAGAGCGGGAAAGCCGTCTATCAGCTGCTGGCTCGCCACGACTACGACGAGGCGGCACGCCAGTATCTGCTGTTGGTGCAGAAGAAGGCTGAGGATAGCGACATCAAGGAGGCGATGCAACAGGCAAAGCGGTTCCTCGATACCGTCATCTGTGATGACGACCTCTTTGGCTGCATCACTGAGATTCCCGAGGCGCTGAAGGAGACCGACCACTGGGCACCGAAATTCTTGGTGGCCCTGTTGAGCCTCTATGCCGAAGAGTATGAGCAGGCATTGACCTACGCCGACAGTGTGCTGAATCAGCACCAATGCCAGGAAGCACTCTATGTGAAGTCACGCTGTCTGGCCAGGCTCGGACGCTACGAGGAGGCCGATGCCGTGAATGTGCTGATGGGCGATGTGTTCGACATGTCAACACCCGACTGCAAGGTGCTCTACATGATTGCCATGCTCAACGAGTTGCATATTGGTGCCCCCGGGTTGAACATGATGCAGGAGCTGATCAAGGCAAGGCCCAAGTACGACAAGGGCATCCTGTCGCTTCGCTTCCTGATGAAGCGGAAGGGACTTGCACTCGTGAAGAACTCCAATGATCCTCGGGAGTTGGTGGATGACTTCAACTCCGACATCACCGAGGAGAAATTTGCCCACAAACTGGCAACAGCCCGTGAGAAAGCTCCAAAGGCTGCGGAGTACTTGCTTCGACTGATAAAGAGGCAAGCATTCACAACAGAACCGTTGGACGATTAGGCATTATTATAGGCAGCGAGATAAGGAGCAAGCATAATTTGAAAACAGCTTGCTCCTTTCAAAGATTACATCCACTCTTTATGGCAGGCCCAAAGAGTCATGACAATGAAAAGAATCATGCCTCCTCCAAGTTTCCATGCCATTTCCCATATCATGTCAATGTGCCATAACGCATGATTCCCTACAAGGACATATACAGTAAAGCTGACCAGAGCAAGCATCAGAATCAGCAGACAGGTAGCGACAGAAGCGGGCATAGACACGTGCTTCATTGTTATCTTTGCTTCTGCCACTGCATCACTTACTGCCTCCCGGATAATCCTGGCCGCTGTTTCTCCAGCTTACTCGCCAGCATCCCTTACCCGTCGCATGGCATCATAGGGAATCTTGACTGTCGTAGCCTCACTGATTTGCTCTGTCATTGAGGACATGAGCGAGAGTGCTTCTTTCAGTGACACCGTAGCATCGGCAAGGTCTTTGGCAGCCTCGCTGACTGCCTTGGCTTCATCTTCCATACATTGACTTGGTTGATTCATGTCGAGCATTCGCCGGAGGTCGTCTGTTGTCAATTTGTTTTCTTCCATTTTGCTATCCTTTCTTTCTTATCTGTGTATACCTCGTGATTTCTTCTTGACCTGAACGCCAATCTCCATCATTGCTTGCTCTGCACAACGACGGGCGAACTCCATGTCGTCCTCGTCCTTCTTACGCCCCCAGCCGGAACCGCTAGCAGAGCTGCCGCCACCTCCAGATGATGGGGCATCAGGGGCAAGCAACGCTGCAAAATAGGCGCAGGCGAGATTCTTCAGCGGTTCCCAGTTGACGATTTCCGCATCGTCGCATTCGCCATCGAAATAGTCAAGGACATGCTGAGGGAGATAGAGGCGATGCTCCGTGCCATCCACGTCTATGTCTATTGGGCTGCATCCCGGTGACATGGCGGCGTAATCAATCCCAGGTCTTGCCTGTGCTTCCTGACTTGACAAAGCATCGGTTGTGGCAGGCTGTTGCATGGGCTTCCATGCCTGTGGTTGTTTTTTGTCGTTTGACCCCAATGGGAATGGGACGGTGACGGTTCCCTTGGAGTTGACGTCAGACCGTTGTGTGGCCGGTCTCTCTCCTGGACGTTGCGCTGCCGTGGAATGAAGCTTTCTCCACGTTTCAGCCAGCTTCGGATAGGTCAGGTTCCTGCCCTTGCCCAGCTCCGATGCCTTGTAGCTGATGCCATCCTGGATGATGGAATAGCCCTTGACGGGTCCCCAGCGTGTCTTCCTTGCCTTTACCTGCAGCCTTCCGCCATCCACACTCTCGACACGTCTCACATAGTCAGCCCACGACCATTCGGGCATGGCCTTCAGGACAGCCTCACAGACAGAGGAGATTTGTGACCTATAGCTCATTTTGCAGGATGGAACACCTTTCAAAGCCCCATATACAAAGGCGTTTTGCGTGTTTCAAACATTTGAGTGTACAAAATTCCTTTATAAGTGGGTTTTCTATGGCATTGGGAACTAAGATTATAGCTTCTAGTCGAAAGTAATATATATTTATAAAATTTTCTTTTTATCCTGCAAAATGAGCTATACGCCTTTATTCATTAGGGAAGCTTGGTGTCAACAGGTATATAGTTCCCTTTTGGTATAATACAAAAGTTCAAATTTGGGGATTTTGGAATATTTGCCATAATAAAATTTGGGGATTCTGGAATTTTTACTTAATTTTGCCCCCAAAACATAGATGTATTATGTCAGAGATAATGATTTTCAAACGGAAGATATACGACCGGATGCAGGTATATAGTTCCCTTTCAATTAATCTGCCATACTATTTCAGCCGGAAGGTGGCGAACAGGGGGAAGTGGTCGCCCAGCGGCTCTTCGTGGTCCTTGGCGTAGCCTGAGGGCTTGAAGTAGTCGCGGCTGTTCTGAGCATTGTCGTAGGTGCAGCTGAGCAGTTCTACGCTGTGGCCTCCGGTGGGGTTGATGTACAGGATCTTGTCGGGCATCTCGCCGCGGATGGTCCAGCCTAAGTACGGGCCGTCGTCCTCTATTCGCGTGTCCTCCTCCAACTTCGGATATACGCCGCCCTTGCACTTCTATCTTGAAAGTATAAATCGGCCAGGCTATTTTTTCGGCCCGTTTCCTTTGCCAGTCCGGGAAAAGGTTGTACCTTTGCGCCTGTGTAACTTAAAAAAGTAACGAGCCATGCCCAGGAAAGAAGACGGAATGCTGTTCGACATTCACCCCACCCCCGCCCGGGGGAAGGACGGTAAGAACATCCTGTATGTCAGGCCTGCGTCAGGCCAGAAGATGACGATGCAGCAAGTGGAGGACTTCTGCTGCCGCAACCACGGCCTGCGCTACGGCGAGCTGTCGCGGGCCTTCGACGTGTTCCTGCGTGCCGCCGGCGAGCTCATGGCCATGGGCTACCGCATCGACACGCCCATCGGCTCCTTTGCACCGCGGCTCTCACTCACCCGCGAGTTCACCGACCCTGACGACATCAGCGGCCGCGACGTGAGGCTCGACGGCGTGGACTACAACCCCGGCAAGGCGTGGAACGACGAGTTAGCGAAGTGGAACAATGGCTTCCGCCGTGCCAACAACGCCAACACCCTTGAGCTGCTGGCCGACGAGGAAAGGCTGTTGGCAGTGCTCAGGAATACCATACAGAAGGGCGATGGCTACGTCACCGTAGGGCGCTTCGCCTACCATTCCGGCCTTACCTACTATTCCGCCCGCAAGCTGCTCAACGGCTGGTGCGAGGGCGACCGCCCCAAGCTGCTGAAGACAAAACGGGGACAGGAGTACATCTACACCGAGATATGACAGGTCATGTCAATTCATTCAAATCATTGGTTTTCACATCGCTAATACCGTCCTCAGATTAGTATCCGTAAACGTGCGACACGAGCCACATCTATCTGATACAAATCACGGATGCCCTTGCCCTTGGCGTATGGCATGAAGTAGCAGAAAAGATTATTTTTAGTCCAGCGTCTTGCCATTATAGATAAATAGTACTGGAACTTGATACTGTATATGCCCCATGAGCTGGCTTCTGCGTGGGAACGTCTGCAAAATTACACATTTTCTTTCGATTTCGCCCCACGAAAAAGGAAAAAAGTGACAAAAAGTTTGGACGATTGCAGAAAAATGCCGTTTCCAACACATTTATACAGGAGAACAACCTGCAAATCGTGCTACAAGTGCTACACCTTACACCAACAAGCTGACAGCCTGCACGTTACCCTGTAGCACGATGAAGAAAAATCGTGCTACCATCGTGCTACCATCGTGCTACACCGAAAACAACCAGCCTCTGTTTTGCGCCCGCCCGCAAGGTGTTTTGCGCTGGCCCGCAAGGTGTTTTGCGCCAAGGCGCAAGGTTGAAAACAAGCCTCGCAGCCCCTGCCAGACGGCCTTTCAGCACTGACTGTCAGCCATTTGCACCGACAAGGCGCGGCTCTGCGGCACAAAGGCGGCACACACCACGGCGGAAGGATGCCTTCGACATATTTTAACACACGCTGCTATTGCAAAAACCAATTGTTTTTTGTACCTTTGCAACGAGTTTTTTTTAAAACACAAGTCTATGAAGATAACAAAAATCAAGACCCGGACGGGCGTGCTGGGAGCCCCCGTCACTACGGAACTCGACGCCGTGGTTGAGCGCATGCGCTCGGAAGAAAGCCGCGCTGCCGCCCACCGCATCGCCGCTGCCGCCCTGCAGTCGCGGCTGGCCATGGAGCAGGGGCAGCCCCGCTTCACCCTGGAGGCTGCCGACCACCTGCCCTACCTGGTGTTCTCTGCCACCTTCGGCAAGGGCGGGGTGCAGCATCCCACGGCCTTCACACAGCTGCTGCTGCTCGACATTCCCTGTCCTGAGGGGCTGCGGCAGGTGGAGGAGCTGCGGAAGCGCATGGCACAGCTGCCCTACACGCTGCTGGCCTTTGCAGGGGTGAGCGGCGTGACGCTGAAGGTTGTGGTGCGCTGCGCCTACAGCGGCGACGCCAGGCCCTGGGAGCTGAAGAAGGGAAGCAAGACGGAGCTGGACGCCGACCAGTACCTCGTGTTCCTGAACGAGGCGCACGAATGCGCCGCACGCGTGTACACCAACCTGGCGAAGTGCAACCTGCTCGTCAGCGAGCAGACGCTCACCCTCGGCTGCCGCATGAGCCATGACCCACAGCTGTATTACAACCCCGAGGCACTGCCACTGCCCGTCATCCACGAGGCAGAGGACGTGCTGCAGGCCTACGAGGGCACCCTTACCGACGACGACGGCAACGTGACCTGCTTTCCCGGCACCGACGAGCGCCAGCGGTTCCAGATGGAGTACTACACCTGCCTGTCAAGGGCCCTCGACGAGCAGCCCGACAATGCCGAAGCCTGCTTGGTGACGCTCGCCGGCTACTGCCGCAAGGCCCGCCTCGAGGAAGAGGCCTGCGTCAGCCGCACCGCATGGGACCTGCGCTTCAGGCCACTGGGCGAGGACCTCATACGCAAGGTGTTCCGCGAGAACTACAAGAAGCCCTACAACGGCAAGACGCTCACCCAGATGAACGAGAAGGAGCGCATCATACGCTTCATCGAGGACTTCTTCGCACGCCGTTACCAGCTGCGCTACAACGTGGTGAAGCAGCTCACCGAGTTCCGCCCTAACGACCTGACCTTCAAGCAGTGGCAGCCGCTGACCGACCGCCAGCTGAAGAGCATCGTCGTGGAGCAGATGAAGGAAGGCGGCGAGAGCTGGATGAACGACATACGCATCTACATAGAGTCGGCACACATACCCGAGTACAACCCCGTACACGAATTCCTAAAGGGCTGCGGCGAGTGGGACCGCCGGCACGACTACATCGAGGACTTCGCCCGCCGCCTGCCCACCGACTTCAGCCTCTGGCCCAAGTACTTCCACCGCTGGTTCCTGGCCATGGTGGCCCAGGCCCTCAACATCAACCGCGACTACGGCAACTCCATGGTGCCGATGCTCATCGGCGGCGAGGGCATCAGGAAGTCCGTCTTCTGCAAGAACATCCTGCCCCCCTCGATGCGCGAGTACTACATGGACGACATCAAGATGGACAACGCCGAGCAGGTGGAGCGCGTCCTGGGCCGCATGTGGCTCGTCTGCATCGACGAGTACAACGCCAAGACCGACCGCGAGCAGGCGAAGGTGAAGCGGCTGCTGACGGAGAAGGACGTGCAGATACGCAAGATGCGCTCGGCAGAGTACACCATGACCCCGCGCCTCTGCTCGTTCATCGCCACCACCAACGACCCCACGCCCCTCTCCTCGGCAGAGGGCAACCGCCGCTACCTCTGCGTGGAAGTGAAGGGCCAGATTGACATGTCGGGGCGCGTGCCCTACAAACAGATGTTCGCACAGGCCGTGGCCGAGCTCAGCACCCCCGGCTGCCTGTACTGGTTCACCACCGATGACGAGCACATCATACGCGAGCACAACCAGCCCTTCATGGCCGAGGCGCCGATGGAGTCGGTGCTGCCCACCATCTTCGCACCCACAGAGGAGCGCAAGCGCGAAAACCACTGGACCGCGGCCGCCATACAGCAGGAGCTGGCCAGGCACCTCAGGCCCCAGGACGTGCCGAACCTGAAAAGCCTGGGCGCCACGCTGAAGGCCCTGCACTGGCCCAGGACGGGCATCAAAGGCGTGCGGGGCTACTACCTGCGCCTGCTGAAGGACACACCGCCCGAGCCATAGCCTGGCTGTAGCATGATGGTAGCACGATGGTAGCACGATTTTCAGAAATCGTGCTACCGCTTTTTATGCTCACACTCAGCAGTTTAGCCCCTGCTGTAGCACTTGTAGCACGATTTTTGCATGTTTCTTCTTAGTATTCCATACTTCTTCCGCCCTTTTTTGCATTTTTTCCGGACAAGACGCTCCATAGTCGTTCCTTAGCCGTAACTTACATGCCTATTGCACAAAAAAGTGAGGCTGCTGCTGAGGAGAACAGGCCGGCATTGCTGTATAAAAGTATGTTAATTGTTTGGCTAAATCAGCAAATATGTTTACCTTTGCAGACAACCACGGGTACGCAGGTGTCTCACCTGCGGCAGCCGCAAGTGAGACACTTGCGTACCAGTGCAAAGCAGTGAAATAACTGTTAGTTATATTGAAGCGACACAAGAAGAACGTCAACACCTACTTTCCTGATGAGATTAGCAAACAGAATCCTCTTCATATTACTGGCATCACTGCTGCATGTTGCCGCTGTACGGGCCGACGACGCGACGGTGCGCAGGCTGCTCGACGCTTACGACCAGACGGACGTTCAGGCTGAGCGCCTGACGGTGGCCAACCAGTTCTTCAGCGCCCTGCTGGCCGACGACTTCCTGGACCAGCAGCTCAGCTTCACGCCCTCCGTCCATCCCGATACGCTCAGCCAGCAGGTCTACTACTGGGCCACCGAATACTTCTACGGCACGCAGGACTATGACAAGGCACTGACCTACGGCCAGCGGGCGCTGCCCCTCTGCGAGGCGGGCGGCAACAGGGCGCTGCTCGGCGAGTGCCAGAACCTGCTGGCCATCACCTGCATCCGGCTGGGCGACTCGCCCGCTGCGGCCCGCTATGCCAAGCAGTGCTACCAGACGTCGCAGCAGCTGGGCGACCCTGACGCCCTCAGCTCGGTGCTCAACACGCTGGCGGCCATCTACATAGGTGCCAACCTGCCCCACGAGGCCGAGCAATACGTGCTGCGCGGCATCGACTACTGCCGCCAGGCCGGCAACCAGGGGCGCCTCTCCATCCTCTACGGCATGGCCTCGGAGGCCTATCATGCCATGGGGCGCCAGGAGCTGGCCCTCGACTACGCCCAGAAGGGGCTGGCCATTGAGCAGCAGCTGGGGCGCAAGGACAAGGAGGCCATACGGCTGACGCAGATGGCCGAGGCCCTGACGGGGCTGGCCCGCTTCAGCGAGGCCCGCGAGGCACTGGAGAAGGCCATCCCACAGCTGCAGAAGGACCAAAACTACCAATCGCTCGGCATCGCCTGCAACAAGATGGGCGAGCTGCTGCTCAACGACCGCAAGCCCCAGCAGGCACGCCAATATTTCGACGTGGCATGCCAGATCTTCACACAGGTGGGCGACCCCTACAACGAGGTGCACGCCCGCCTGGGGCTCTACAACAGCATGAAGGACTCGCTGCCGCAGGAGGCCATGGCCCACTTGGAGCGCTACAACGCCCTGCGCGACACCATCTATGCCCGCGAGGTGGCCGACAGCATGGCCATGATGGGCGCCCAGCTGGGCAACGACCTGCTGCGCCAGGAGAAGGATGCCGCACACTCGCGTGCGCGAACTATATTATATGTGTCCATCGGCATTGTCAGCCTGCTGTTGCTGGCCTTGGCCGTGCTGTTCTTCGTGCTCCGCCAGCGCACCCGCCGCTTCGAGCGTCAGTTCAATGAGCTGTCGGCCAATGCCGACCTGCTTGCCGGCCAGCCTGACGATGCCGACGCCCCGACCGCTGCCTCCGGCCCCGTGCAGCCAGACTATATCCCCGACGAGCCGCCGTTGCCCGAGTCGCTCACCCAGGCCGACCGCCAGTTTGTGGAGCGCGTCAATGCCCTGGTCTGCCAGCAGATTGAGGAGGGCCGCATCGACGTGGCTGCCATTGCCACCGAGATGGCCATGAGCATGACCGCCTTCCGCCGCCGCTTCACGGCCCTGCTGGGCGACCGTCCGCAGGCATACATCGGACGCCTGCGCATGGAGCGCGCCCGCCGCCTCATCGACGAGCACCCGGAGCTGAACATATCGGAGGTGGCGCTGAAGTGCGGATTCGACGACAAGTCGAACTTCACCCGTGCCTTCAAGCACGTACATGGGATAACGCCCTCCGAATACCTGCATCAGCAGCAGTAGACGTGCATTTTTGTCGATTTTGACAACTATTTTGCGCATTTTGACAACCAGCGAAACGCCTTTTTTGGCTAATCAACTTCCACATCATCTATGACGCTGAGGCCCCGAACGCTGCGACAACAGCTAAATGCTGCGGAATGCCAGGCTGGCGTACAACAACCGTTGTATGTCTGCCATTTATGCGTTGCTCTCAGCTATCACCCCTCTAAAATTAGCTGCTGAATTGCTTGTTACTTTTCACTCTGCTGCTATAAACAAAAACACCCGACAGCTTGAATTTCAGAGGCTGCCGGGAATGAACGCTGCAAAGATAGGCATAATATCCGAATCTTGCAAATATTTTGCGTTGTTTTTTTGTTTTTGTGTGCTCTTGCGTGGCTTTTTATTCCGATTTTGAAGATTTAGGGACTAAATCGACATGATTTTGTCGCTTGACTGACCTACATGGTCGAGTCCATATAATAATGCTCCACTGTCAATGCCCATCCACTGGAAGAGCGTCATGATGCGGGCATAGATAGTAAGACAATATGAAGTATCAATCGCGCCGGTTGCCTTGTTGAAGCAGATGGGTTCGTGGTGAGCTATACGGTTGCGCATGTTGTTCACACTGTCAAGCGCTGAAAACATGTAGGAATTGTCGTAATGCTGGGTACGCGTGGAACGTGGCTTGTTGGGAAAAACTTGCAGAAGCACCTGGCCAGTCAAAGCATAGTGCACATTTGAGTAGAGGTATTTCCAAATGCCGAACTCCATTTTGGAGAGCAATTGAGAATGGTCGTAACTGTGTTTGCGGACGAGTTCTCGATAAGCATTGTCGATAATTTTGCGCGTCTTATCAACACGTGCATCAGAATAGAACGCACCGCCAGGCAAAATAGCATCGCGTAGCCAATCACCGCCAAGATGAGCTTTTAGTTGCCTGTCAATGCGGTTTCGGAGCGTAACTTCAAAGCAGCTGATAAGCGTGAACATCTCTTGTGAGAGTCGCAGATTGCAGCGATAGAGCATCATGGAACGGCGGGTATCACCGTTGCAAGCCGTTACATATTTGCTCATTCTGTCAGAAGAGAAAGCATCTTCAAATTCTTCGTATCTCATTTGAATATTAAAATGATTGCCTTGTATAAGAAACACCCTGTCCTGGTTCGCTGGTCTTGCAACGAGAAGGCAGGTTCTTTGGCTGCAAAGTTACAAATTATTCTCCAAAAGTTGTATGCATTCGCAACAAAATATAGCGATTATTGGGCGAAGATGCTGCCAGCTTGGGCATTCTGGTCGATTTTGACAACTATTTTGCGCATTTTGACAACCAGCGAAACGCCTTTTTTGGCTAACTTTGCATGCTCTATTCATGTCAGAATGTATTATTTAAATCGACCAATAAAAATGATGAGACAAAGACTACATCTGGCGTTGCTCACGCTGGCCATGCTCGTGTGCGGCAGCCTGACCGCACAGACCAATGAAGAGTACGTCGTGGAGAGCGGCGGCTTCAGGACCACCTACCTGCTGAACCAGTATGACTATTGGGGCTGGAATGTCGCCACGGTGAAGAAGGTGGAGATCATCGAAGGCCAGACGCCCCTCTACTACATGATGCCCGAAAATGGTTCGGTGTACTACGGCAATACCTACTACCGGATCCTGTATATCGGCGAGGAGGCCTTCATGGGCCTTAAGACACTGAAGGGGGTGACCCTTTGCGACAACGTCCGCACTATCTATTCGCGGGCTTTCGCGAATTGCACGAAACTGGAGACCGTCAACTGGTGCTCCACCCTGGACTGGATCAACCCCGAAGCATTCGCTAATTGCATTAACCTGACAAGTGCCGACCTGTCGAACACGGTCGTGACCACCATCGGCGAAAAGGCCTTCAAGGGCTGCTCCCAAATGACGGAGCTCAAGCTGCCCGGCACGATCAATTCTATCAAGAGCCAGGCGTTCTTTGGGTGCTATGGCCTCGATTCGCTGACCCTGCCGGCCAAACTCTACGAGATTGGCGACTCGGCTTTTGAACATTGTTACTGGCTGAGCACCCTAAATGCCGAGATGATGGATCCCCCATACATCGTTTCCAACCAGTTTCCCAATACCGGTCTTTGCCAGCTGACAGTTCCTCAGGGCACGCGCGACGCCTACGACAGCAAGGGCTGGATGAAAGTATTTCCGGAGGTCAACGAGAGCAGCACCATCACAAAGGACATCGACGGCTACCGGCTGACCTTCCAGCTTCACAAATCTGGCTACAATGAAGTGAAGCTCACCGCAGTGGAAGCCCTTACGAGTCCCGGCACGACGCTGACCGTACCCGAGAAGCTGACCTCTGGCACGAAGACGTTCACCGTGACCAGCATTGCCGCCGGTGCCTGCCAGGGCATAGGTCAGCTGCAGGCCATCGTGCTGCCTCCGACGCTGAAGAAAGGCATCGGCAGCAAGGCCTTCAGCAACAACTCCAACCTCAGCTCGGTCACCGTCGAGGGCATTCTGATTCCCACCACCAGCAGCGATGCCTTCACAGGCTGCGCCGCCACATGCCAGGCCCACATACCTTATTGCACTGCCGCCACCCACGAGGCACAGGGCTGGACCACGGCACTGTTCCCCGGCGGCATCTGTCCCGAGACGGTCTTCACGGCCGAGACCGAGGAGGGCATCAGCGTGACCTACAAGGTGACGGGCCTGGACCCCAACACCGTGCAGGTGGGCACGGGCGACGCACCGGCCATCGACGCGGCCACAGCAGGGGCCCTGACGCTGCCACAGACGGTGAGCTATGAGGCTGGCGACGAGCGCAGGACCTACACCGTGACGACCATTGCCGACGGTGCCTTCGAGGGCTGCACAGGGCTGACCGTCGCCACGCTGCCCGCTTCGCTGACAGCCATCGGCAACCGCGCCTTCGGCGGCTGCTCAGCCCTCGCCGAGGTCTATTCGCAGATCCAAAAGCCCTGGCAGATTAACGATCAGGTGTTCACTGGCCTCCCTGAAGGTGCCAAGCTCTACGTGCCGCAAGGCACTGACCAGTTGTATAATACCGCCGGATGGTATTTCTATTTCAAAGGTGGCATCGTCAACGGCGAGGTCTTCAAGGAGAACGGCATGACGTTCCTCAAGACGGGCCCGTCGACCGTTGCCGTCGGCGATGGCAACGATCCCGCCGTCGACGTGTCGACAGCCGGAGCGCTGGAGATTCCCACCACGGTGGAGCACAATGGCACGACCTACACCGTGACGGCCCTGTCATGGGGAGCCTTCTACGGCTGCGCCGCACTCACCTCAGTCACCATCCCCGAGGGCATCACAGACATTCTCCCCAGCACGTTCGCTTATTGCACTGCGCTGGAGACCGTCGCCCTGCCCTCGACGCTGCTCACTATTCAGAACTATGCCTTCAATGGCTGCTCGGCCCTGACGACCATCAACCTGCCCGAGGGACTCGTCTCCATCGGCAACTTCTCCTTCCAGCGCTGCACGTCGCTCACCACGCTGACCCTGCCCAGCACGCTCACCTCAATGGAGCGCTCCTTTGAGGAGTGCACCGGCCTGACCCATGTCTATTCGAACATCATGACGCCCTTCCAAATAGGAGCTTTCTGGTACATCAACAGCGACTGCGTCCTGACCGTGCCCCTCGGCATGCGCGACGCCTACATTAACTGCTCAGGCTGGGGCGACGGAACAGGCGAAGCCAGTAAGACCTTCGCCAGCGTCGTCGAGGACGACCAGGCCGTGGTGAAGACCATCGAGGGCGTGCCCGTGCGCTACTATTTGACTGCTCGTCTTAACATAGCCTGCATCGGCCATCCCAACAACCCCCGCCTGTGCATCCCTGAAGCGACCGTAGGCAGCGTCACCATCCCCGAGACCATCGAGTATCTGGGCACCACCTACAAGGTGACGCGTCTTGGCCTCAGGGCTTTCGATAACGCTACGGGCATCACCTCCGTCACCATCCCCTCCACCGTGACGTCAGTCAATGATTATGTCTTCCGCGGGTGTTCTGCCCTGCAGTGTGCCGTGGTGCCTAAGACGTCTGCTGGAATGTTCTCAGGCTGCTCGGCCCTGCAAGATGTGACCATCACCGACGAGAACTCAAACATCGCGGCCCAGGCCTTCGCGGGGTGCACCTCGCTGCAGCACATCACGCTGCCTTCGAACATGAAGACCATCGGCTCCAATGCCTTCAACAACAATCCTGCCTTGGAAGAGATTGAGATTCCTGCTACTGTGACGACCATCGGCAAGGCTGCCTTCGCAGCATGCACTTCGCTGAAATCGGTCATACTGCCTGCAAGCCTCTCGAACTTATCCGACCAAGTGTTCTATTGGAGCCGCAACATTGAGTCGATCGTGGCAAAGAGCCCCACGCCCGTCGACATTACCTCGCTGCCTGACTTCGTGGGGGGCTTGTCGTCGAAGTGCGTCCTGACCGTGCCCGTCGGCACCCGCGATGCCTACATCGCAGCCGGATGGACAGAAAAGTCGGCCGATAACATCAATGGCAGGTTCTACAAGGTGGTGGAAGAGACCGTCGAGGACAACCACTCCTTCCTGCTGGCCGGCGAGGGCGTCCGGGCGTGGGTGGAGTGGACCCAGAACGGCGTCCATCAGGAGCGCACCCTCACCAACGGCATCATCGAGACGGGCTACCTCAACGACGTGGGCATCGCCGATGCCTATCTCTACTACATCGCTGACGACGGCTGCGAAGTGCGCATCCTGAAGAATGGCGAGGACATGATCGAGGGCTTCGCCTACGACAACGGCGACGAACAGGGACTGCCCGCCAAGAACTATATGATACTCAACGAGCCGGGCACCGTCGACCCCAAGACCACATGGGTCGTCACCGTCAACCGTCAGTCGTCGGAGACAGGCAGCACGACTAATGTGGGCGACGTCAACGGCGACGGCGCCATCACCATGGCCGACGTGACGTTCCTCGTCGACGTCATCCTGGGTAAGGCCGTCATGCCCGGCCCCATCAGTAATGTAACGCTCGATTACGACGTGACGCTGAAGCCCGACGGCAACTACACCACACTCAGCATCCCCGTCAGCGACCGCCTCGTCAGCGCCTTCACCCTCGCGCCCGCACAGATCGCCTCGAAGCTGCTCGTCCAGCCCGCAGAGCCGCAGAACGGCGAGGTGGAGCTGGTGGCATATAATGCAGACGAAACGGCCAACACGTCGTATACCACCAACAATTCGAGCGGTGAGCTGGGCTACTGGTTCTCGGCCGACGGCTATCCAGGCAGTTGGGATGCCACGGCATCGAAGGCCGCCGTCTGGTTCGACAAGAACGCTGCGCAGTTCGTCGTGTCCACCCATATCAATGCCGCCTCCGGCGACGCCCTCACCGCCAAGCTGGTGCTCATCTACAAGAACAACACCGGCCAGACAGCTACCGCCAACGTCAACTTCCACATCACCTACGACGCTGAGGCCACCAACGCAGCCACCCTGCGGTAAAGAACGTCGCGCAGGGCGACAGCTGCCGCCCTGTGCGCGTGAATAAAGTATCATGTATAACCCATCAAACAACAACAGTAATATGAAAAATCATCCTTCTCCTTCAGCCCTCATTTTTGGGGGTGCTGATTGGCTAAGGTTTAGCCTGTTGTCGCTATTTTTGCTTGTTTTTCCCCTTTCTCCGTTGCAGGCACAGACATCCTATGACTTTTATATCTGCGGCACGCGGGTGACGAGCGCCAACGCAGCCGACATTCTGGGCGACGGAGTATTCAGCTACAATGAAGCCACAAAGACGCTCACCATAAGCGGCGACGCCAGGACGCCCACCGCAGGTGATGAAGGCGAAGAATATGGAGTCATCACGAATAATGAAATTGAAGATCTCACCATCTATATAACGAAAGATCTTACGCTCGAAAGTGGAGGTGAGGATTGTATTTACAGTACTAAAAACCTCATTCTTAAGGGAGAGGGGAAATTGAATTTGTACTCGCGTGAAGGATGCGGTATCTGGTTTGGAGCCCAGTGCACTATTGAGGACATGTCCATCAATAGTTGGGGTGATTTTTATGCGCATGACGAAAACAAATCGTTGGTGATACGCAACTCCGACGTCGAGGTATATTATGCCTATGGCGCCATCTACTGCAAAAAAATCACGCTCGAAGGATGTTACATCGCGAAGCCCACAAATGGGACACTGTATGATGATAACGGCGACCGGGCCATTAGAGTAATTATAAAGAAGATTGAGCCCAAGCCCTTCGCCGTATGGAGTGCAGACAGCAAGACACTCTACTTCGGCAACGGGGCCATCCCGGATGAAGGTGCCCAATACACCACCGAAAACGGCACCACAGTGACTGCCACCAGCGTATGGAGCGGCACCGACATCACCAGCTCGCCGACCGAAACTGTTCCGGCATGGAACACGACTGCCAGCGACGGTGCCAGACATAACTGCCAGAAAGTGGTCTTCCAGCCCTCGTTTGCCACCGTGAAGCCCACCAGCCTCTACAGCTGGTTCTATGGCTTCAGCAAAGTGAACGCCATAGAAGGCATGGAGAACTTCGACACCAGCGAGGCGACGACCACTGCCAGGATGTTCGCCGGCTGTTCATCAATTACCACGCTCGACCTGTACCACTTCGACACGTCGAAGGTGACCGACATGAGTAGCATGTTCTACCGCTGCACGGGGCTGCTCACCATCTACTGTGCCGACAAATGGAGCTGCCCCTCGTCCTCGCTTATGTTCGGCAGCTGTACCTATCTGAGAGGTGCCATCGCATTTAAATCATCCAATGTCGACGTCACCTTTGCCAATCCCGACACAGGCTACTTCACCCGCAAGACGGTGAAGGGCGACGTCAACGGTGACGGCCAGGTGACCATCGCCGACATGACCGAGCTCATCAACATCCTGCTCGGCAGGTAGTCGATGCCATTATTCTTTTGTCATTTTGTCAAGCCTGGGGCATTTTGCAAAAAGAAGAAAAATTCGGGAGTGCTACTTCTGATTTTCACTGAAAATCGGGAGTAGCACTTCATATTTTCTTCACTTTTTCTTGCATAACGGTTCGGAGATTTTTTCGTATCTTAGCCGCATGTTACAGCGGTCCGAACTCCGTCTGTCCGCCCTGTCTGGGCTGTGCGGGCCTGGCGGCCCGTCGCGGCTCAATGGGACAGGTGAAGTCCTTCAGCAGGGGCTGCGGGTGACGGGCATCGAAGGCCGGCGTGCCGGGCAGCACATACTGGGCGAGCGAGAGGCCCTGGTCGCGTATGGCCTGCACGATGCCGAGCGAGAAGAGGTAGGCGCCGTAGTTGTCGGTGTGCGTGCCGTCGGCATATACGGCCAGCGCATCCTGTCCGAGGGCGGCAATGATGTCGCGGCTCATGGTCCACAGGTCTATGAAGGCACACTCGCCCAGCTCCGCGCCGCGCCGTGCGTTCTGCCCGTAGGGCGTCATCAGCTCAGTAGCGGTGGCCGTGCGGCGGTCTATCTTCGTCATGGGCGACACGATGACGGGTATCATGCCGTGGCGCTTGGCCTCCAGTGCCATGGTGGCCAACCCCCACACGTAGTCCTTCGCCGGGTCGCTGTGCGTGCGCACCCAGTCGCCGGCATGGTCGTCCTTGTCCCACATGGGGTCGTGGCCGCGCTGCTTCTCGTCGTTGGTGCCCAGCTGTATGAGCAGGTAGTCGCCGGGCTTGGCGCTCTCCATGATCTTGTCCCACCGCCGCCCGAAGCGGAAGCCCTTGATGGTCATGCCGCTCTCGGCGTGGTTGGCCACCACCACGCGGTCGCTGAACCAGCGTGGCAGGTACTGCCCCCAGGTGCCTCCGCCCTGCTGGTCGGTGACGGTAGAGTCGCCGATGATGAACACCGTCACCACGTCGCCGTCGGCAGGCTCTATCTCCACGGCGCACACGGCGGGCGCGCTGTCGTGGAACTGCAGCGTCAGCTTGTCGTCCCAGGTGTAGGTCTTCACCATGCCTGTGCCGTAGTCCAGCTCGCGTGAGTTCAGCTTGATGGTGTTGCCCTTCGACAGCTCGGGGGTGCGTACGTTCACGCCGAAGGTCACCTTCGTCACCTGCCCCTTCGCGGTGGTCAGGCTCTCCAGCATCAGGCGGCGCACCTCGCTCTTCACCGTGGTGCGCGACGTGCCCTGTGTGTCGCCCAGGGTCAGCGTCACCTTGTAGTTGCCCTCGGGCAGCTTCACCGAGAAGCGGAAGGGCAGCGTTGCCGTTACGAAGTCCTTCGTCAGGGCCGTCCCCTTGCGGCGCACCACGTCGGTGGGCACCACGCCCGGCTCGAAGCCATAGCCGCGATCAGCTGTGTACATCATGTCGGCCGTAACGGCCACGAAGCCGTCGGCAGCCTCAGCCGATCCGAAGTCGAAGCGGCAGGTCTGTGCATGCGAGGCCATTGTCAATGCCAGCGCAGCGAGTGCAAGTGAGTGTCTTTTCTTCATTTTCTGATGGTTCTTTACGGTTAGTTCTTCTTATGGTAATACCGATGCAAAGATACGTTTTTTTTTTCGAATAACAAGCCTTTCCCATGTGCCATGATGGTGCATAAAGATGTCAAAAACAGTCCATTTTTAAGTCTGCGGCGCAAAAAAAGGCTAAAAAGGAGCGATAGTATCCTTTTTTTTCGTAAATTTGCACGTTGTAGAGCCATATTATATATTATGGTACGAGCAAATTACTTAAAAACCGCAACATAAAAAGAACTATGATGAGACAACGACTTTTCACGCTCTGCCTGTCGCTGGCGGGCTTGCTGGCCACATCGGCCCAGCCGCGCTATGACATGGGCAAGCTGCAGCGCGAGGCGCTGAACCGCGGCGTAGTGGCGCTGCGCAACGGCAGCCAGGTGGTGGTCAGCTGGCGCGTGCTGACCAGCGACGCCGTGGGCCAGCCCTTCGACGTGTACCGCAACGGAACGAAACTCAACACGCAGCCCCTCACCCGCGGCGGCAGCTTCTTCATTGACGAACAGCCCCTGCAGGGCGACGCCGTGTACGAGGTGCGCGGCGGCGGCAAGGACGGCACGTTCACCCTGCGCGCCGACGCACCGCAGGGCTACATCCCCATCCCCATCCAGAAGCCTGCCGACGGCACCACCCCTGACGGGCGACGCTACACCTACTCGGCCAATGACTGCAGCGTGGGCGACGTCGACGGCGACGGGCAGTACGAAATCATCCTGAAGTGGGACCCCTCCAACGCCCACGACAACGCCCACGACGGCTTCACGGGCAACGTCCTCTTCGACTGCTACAAAATAGACTTTGGGCAATCAGCAAACAGTCAATCGGATAGCGGTAGCCAAATCGAAAATAGTAAATCAGTAAATAGTAAATTACTGTGGCGTATCGACATGGGCCGCAACATCCGTGCCGGAGCCCACTACACCCAGTTCATGGTGTACGACTTCGACGGCGACGGCCGTGCCGAGCTGATGGTGAAGACCGCCGACGGCACCACCGACGGCCAGGGCAAGGTCATCGGCGATGCCACGGCCGACTATCGCGTCGGCGTGAAGGAGGCCCAGGCCCGCGCCGCCCAGCAGCAGGCCCAGGAGCCCCAGCAGCCCGGACAGCGCCGCCGAGGAGGCCGAGGCGGAGGCATGCCCAAGGAGGGCCGCATACTGGAGGGACCGGAATACATCAGCGTGTTCAACGGGCTCACCGGAGCCGTCATGGACACCCAGCCCTACGTGCCCGGGCGCGGCGTACTCGCCGAGTGGGGCGACGACCGCGGCAACCGCTCGGAGCGATACCTGGCCGGCGTGGCATACCTCGACGGACAGCACGCCAGCGGCATCTTCTGCCGAGGCTACTACACCCGAACCGTCATAGCCGCCTGGGACTGGGACGGCCGACAGCTGCGCAACCGCTGGACCTTCGACAGCCAAGAGCCACGATGGGCCACCTACGCCGGACAGGGCAACCACAACCTGCGAGTGGCTGACGTCGACGGCGACGGCTGCGACGAGATTACCTACGGCTCGATGTGCGTCGACAACGACGGCACCGGACTCTACAACACCGGCTTCGGACACGGCGACGCCATGCACCTCACCGCCTTCGACCCCACCACCCGCGAGCTGCAGGTGTGGGACTGCCACGAGAACCGCCGCGACGGCTCCGACTTCCGCAACGCCCGCACCGGAGAGGTCATCTTCCAGATTCCATCGAAGAGCGACGTAGGCCGCTGCATGGCTGCCGACATAGACCCCACCAACCCCGGCGTGGAGATGTGGAGCAGCGACAGCCACGGCGTGCGTAACATCAAGGGCGAGGTGGTCATCGGCGCCGGCGACAGCGACGACCCGCAGCACAACACCCAGGTGACGATGAACGGCCGATGGCTGTCGGTGAACTTCGGCATCTGGTGGGACGGCGACCTGCTGCGCGAGCTCCTCGACCACGAGACGGTGACGAAATACGACTGGCAGCAGCACGCCATCGTCGACGTGCAGAAGTTCGAGGGCCGCTTCAACAACGGCTCGAAGTCGAACCCATGCCTCTCGGCCGACCTCATCGGCGACTGGCGCGAGGAGGTGCTCATACGCAACCAGGAGAGCACACAGCTGCGCCTATACGTCACCACCATCCCCACCGACTACCGCATCAACTGCCTCATGGAGGACATACCCTACCGCCTGAGCGTGGCTGCCGAGAACACCGCCTACAACCAGCCGCCCGAGACAGGATTCTACCTGGGACCCGACGAGACGGTGAACCCCTTCCTGAAGTAACTGCTCGCTATATGGCTAAACAAATTGGGGAGTTAAAGGAGTTAAAGGAGTTAAAGGGAGTTAAAGGACGATAGTTCTTTCCCTGTAATTTCCACTCCTTGGCCGAATCAAGGGAAAAAGGTATCGTCCTTTAACTCCTTTAACTCCCGAAAGTCCTTCGCAAGCGAAGCAAATGCAAAATTAGAATTCAGTAAGTATAATCCCTACAGCCCATGAACCGCCGCCACACCATCGTCGTCATGCTGCTTGCCGCCCTGTTCACCGGGGCCGCCCAGGCCCTGTGCGCCATGGGCAGCAGCCGCCATGTCAACTCGGCCAACGGACTGTCTAACGACTTCGTGCTGAGCCTGACCATCGACGACGACGGCTACGTGTGGGCCGCCACCGAGTCGGGGCTGAACCGCATAGCGGGCACGTGGTGCCGCGTGGTGGCCACCAGCACCGTCAGCAGCGGGCAGCGCATCTGCGCCCTGCACTACCACAAGGACACGCAGCAGTTGCTCATAGGCACCGAGACGGGGCTGTGCGTCTACGACTGCGCCCGCGACCAGCTGCGCCCCACGACCGACGCCCAGGGGCTCATCAGCTACAGCCTCGACAACATCACGCCTGCCGCCGACGGCGGCGTGTGGCTCGTCTACGGCAACGGACGCGTGCAGCATCTGGACTGCAACACCATGCAGGCCACCGAGCTGGCCCTGGGCGAACGCTACGGCAACCGCTGCGGCATGGACGACGGCCAGGGACGGCTCTATCTGGGACACGCACAGCAGGGCATGAGCATCGTGAACCTGGCCGACGGCTCGGCCGAGCGCTTCACCCACCGGCACGGCGACGCCACCAGCCTGCCCGGCAACAACGTGCGCTGCATACGACGCGACAGCCACGGCAACATCTGGGTGGGAACGGAGCGCGGACTGGCACGCTTCAACCCCGTAGACCGCACCTTCACCAAGGTGACGCGCCCCATGGGCGACTACGACGACAACGTGTACGACATACGGCAGATGGCCGACGGGGCGCTGTGGGTGGCCACCGACATGGGCGGCGTGCGCGTGCTGAGCAGCCCGGCAACGGAGCGGCAGCCGCTGCTCTTCGACACGGTGAGCGTGCAGACGTCGTCGGTCAACGTGCGCAGCATCGCACAGGACGAGTTTGGCAACGTATGGGTGGGCAACCACAGCACGGGCGTCGACTTCCTCAGCGCACAGAAGTCGCTCTTCAGGGTCATGACCAGCGATGGCAGGCAGGGCCGACGCCTACCCGTAGGCGCACTCGCCCCCTCCACCAGCTATTCTCCCTCCACCCTCCACCCGTCACCCTCCACCAACTATTCTCCCTCCACCCTCCACCCGTCACCCTCCACCTTCTGGATGGGCCGTCAGGACGAGCTGCAGCTGTGGCAAGACGGGCGGATGGTGCAGCGATGGCCCTTCCGCAGCTCCACGCACCGCGAGCACTCGCAGCCGCGCTGCATGATGGCCGACAGCGAGGGATGCCTGTGGCTGGGCATGGAGGACGAGGGCGTGGTGCACTTCCACCCCGCCGAGGGGCGCTTCGAGCCGATAGACATCGGGCACGAAGGCTCAGACATACACGCTTTCTACGAGGATGCCGACGGCCGCATCTGGATAGGCAGCGAGTTTGGCGTATATACCTATTATAAAGGGGTGGTCAGCGCCCAGCCCACCATCACCGAGCTGACGCACAACGCCCCCGTGACCACGTTCATGATGCTCGACCAGAGCCACATGCTGCTCACCACGCAGGGCATGGGGGCCTACACCTTCGACCTGAGCCGCCCCGACCAGCCTGCACTGGTGGCTGAGACCGACAGCCTGCCGTCGAACAAGATCAACGAGGCCATCGCCGACCGCTCCGGCGGCGTGTGGATGGGCACCGCCGAGGGGCTGCTCTACGTGGCCGACCCGCTGCGGCTGAAGGGCGTCACCGTCTACGGCCAGCAGAGCGGACTGGCCGACGCACACATACGCGCACTGCGGCAGGACGTCATGGGGCGCATCTGGGTGAGCACCTTCTCGGGCGTGTCGTGCCTGAACAAGGCCAGCGGGCGCTTCTCCAACTACGACTACTTCGACAGCCAGTACCTGAGCGGATTCGCACAGGGAGCCGCACTGACCATGCCCGACGGCACCATCGCCTTCGGCTCGGCCGGAGGACTGTGCCTGTTCAACCCACAGGACTTCAACGACGCACAGCGCGTGTCGCAGGTGCAGATAGTCACCTGCGAGGTGTACAACCCCGCAGGCAGCGACACCGAGATAGTGCGCCTGCAGCCCGACGCCGACGGGCGCATACACACCAGCTACCAGCAGAACACGCTGCGCATAGCCTTCACACTGCGCAACTTCGCACAGACGGGGCACGAGGAGTACAGCTACATGATGCGGGGCATGGACAACAAGTGGTACTACATAGGCAAGGACCAGGACGTCGTCTTCCGCGGGCTGCGGCCTGGCCGCTACACCTTCATACTGCGCGCCAAGCTGAAGAACCAGGACTGGGACGACGCCACGCAGACGCAGATAGAGGTGCACATCGCCCCACCCTTCTGGCGCACGTGGTGGGCCTATCTGCTCTACGCCCTCGCCGCCCTGCTCTGGACGTGGTATGGCGTGCGCAGCTACAAACGTAAGCTGAAGCTGCGCAACTCCCTCGAGCTGGAGCGGCGCGAGAGCCAGCAGAAGCAGGAGCTGAACGAGGAGCGGCTGCGTTTCTTCACCAACATCACCCACGAGCTGCGCACACCGCTGACGCTCATCCTCGGGCCGCTCGACGACCTCATGGGCGACCGCCAGCTGCCGGACGCCACACACCGCAAGGTGACGATGATACAGAAGAGCGCACAGCGACTGCAGGCACTCATCAACGACATCCTGGAGTTCCGCAAGACGGAGACACAGAACCGCCGACTCACCGTGGCACGCGGCGACCTGGGCCTCTTCCTGCGCGAGATATGCCTGAACTACAAGGAGCTGTACCGCAACCCACGCGTGCAGTTCACCTACGACGTGCCCGCCGACCTGCCGCAGCTCTACTTCGACTCCGAGGTCGTCACCACCATCATGAACAACCTGCTCTCCAACGCCATCAAATACACCGAGCAGGGCACCATCAGCGTCAGCGCACGCGCACAGGGCGACCAGGTGGTGGTGAGCGTGGCCGACACCGGCCACGGCATCAGCGCCGACGCACTGCCACACATCTTCGACCGCTACTACCAGGCCAAGGGCAGCCACCAGGCATCGGGCACCGGCATCGGGCTGGCACTGGTGAAGGCGCTGGCCGACCTGCACCACATGCAGCTCAGCGCCGAGGGGGCCGAGGGCCGGGGCAGCCGATTCACCTTCGCACTGAGCACCACCGACACATACCCGCACGCCCTGCACAAGGAAGACGTCGCCGCTGACGACGCACAGGAACAGGGCAAGACGGCAACCGACGGCGAGGCCGACACCGACGCCGCCATGCTGCCGCTGCTGCTCGTGGTGGAGGACAATGCTGACATACGCCAGTACATAGCCGACTCCTTCGGCGACGACATGCGCATCCTGCAGGCAGAGAACGGCGAGCAGGGAGTGGAGATGGCACAGGAGCATACGCCCGACATCATCGTGAGCGACATCATGATGCCCCGCATGAACGGCATAGAGCTGACACGACAGCTGAAGGGCGACGTGCGCACCAGCCACATCCCCATCATCCTGCTCACCGCGAAGACCAGCGACGAGGACAAGGAGGAGGGCTACGACAGCGGCGCCGACTCGTACCTGACCAAGCCCTTCACCGCACGCCTGCTGGCCAGCCGCATACAGAACCTGCTCAACGCCCGCCGCAGGCTGGCCGAGCTGCTCGTCAGCCCCATGGGCAGCACGCAGCAGCCCAGCGACGCCGCCACGGAGGACAACACGCAGCAGCCCATGGAACTGAGCCGACTGGACCGCGAGTTCCTCGACAAGCTGAACAGCGTCATCAACGACAACATCATGAGCGAAGACATTGACATGGCCTTCCTCACCGACAAGATGGCCATGAGCCACAGCACCTTCTACCGCAAGGTGAAGGCCCTGACGGGCATGACGGCAAAGGAATTCGTGCGCAAGCGGAAGCTGCAGCACTGCTACCGCCTGCTCGAGAGCGGCGACTACAACGTCACCGAGGCCGCCATGATGACCGGCTTCAACCAGATGGCACACTTCCGAGAGGTATTCAAGCAGGAGTTCGGCATACTGCCGTCGGAGGTGATGCGGAAGACAGCCACACACCTGTAATCCCGACATTTTCAGCCGCATAGCTCATTTTTTCTTTTAAAAATGAGGGAGTTTGAGAAATAATGTGTACTTTTGTACCCGATTTCGGCATGTGGGGGCACAGCACCCCACAGCCAATGAAAAACGGAGGACCTAAAAGCCCCGAAGGGGCGGCAGAGTACAGCCAGGGGTGAAGCGTAGCGCAACCCCCGGTAAAACGAAGGACCTAAAAGCCCTGAAGGGGCGAAGGAATACTGGCTGGGGTGAAACCCCTGCAATAACGCCACCAACACACAAGACCGTGGCCCGTTGCAGGGGTTTCACCCCTGCTTATGTTCCGTCGCCCCTCCGGGACTATGCCAACCGTACTGGTCGGTATTTGTTTCATCCCAAATAGGTCTTTAGAAACTAATTATCATCATTACCATAATTTCACCCACATAATCATTAATGATGCGTATTTGTGAAATAAATGATGCGTATTATGCAAATTAGTTTCAGGACGAACTTCAATGACCGATTTTTGTTTTCCTTGGTTTTATTTTGTTTTTGAAAGCCCGCTTTAGCGGTCCGGGGAAATGCAATTAATCGTCATCATGCGGGTGTTTTTCAGTCAGCGAGGAAATTAATTCGCTCCCGATATGCCATAATTGGCAAAAAAGCTGTATATTTGCAGGCATAAAGCCACTGCTGTCACTACTTAAAAAAGAATCGTATCAACTAAAAACAAACCACGACATGAAGACAAGACTACTTTCCGCATTCCTGCTGCTTGCCTGGCCGTTGCTGAGCCAGGCGCAGATTGGCACCCGATTCCCCTCAGAGCGTAAAGTCATCAAGGACCCGAAGACCGGCGTGGAGCTGGTGTTCCTGACCAGCAAGAGCGGCACCGGCGACTCAAAAATCTACCAGACGCACAACCAGTGGACCTCTGACGGCCGCTGGGTCGTCTTCCGCTCGAACCGCGTGCGGGGCGAGGCCATGGCCGTGAACGAGGAGACGGGCGACATCGTGCAGGTGACCGAGGGCGGCTTCACCGGCATGCTCTGCGTGGCCCGCCAGTCGATGAACCTCTACATCATGCGCCAGCAGAAAGACAAGGACGGCAAGCGCACCGGCATGGAGGTGGTGGAGATCAACCTGGAGAAGCTCTTCGCCGACAGCGAGGCCGGACGGCTGAAGAAGAAGGCGGCCTACGAGCGCATCTGCGGCGTCATCCCCGCCGAGATGTGCAGCGAGGGCGACATGGCCCTCGACGGCAGCGAGAAGTTCGTGTACTTCCGCCTCGACAAGGAGTTCGCACGCAAGTACCCCATCGCCGAGCAGATAGCCCCCAACTTCGGGCCCCGCAAGATGGGCGCCGGCCCCGGTGGCATCGGCAAGATGGACCTCACCACCGGCAAGAGCGAGCCCGTGGTGGCCGTGCACTTCAAGGTGGGACACATACAGGGCAACCCCTGGAAGCCCGGCGAGGTCATCTTCTGCTGGGAGACGGGCGGCAAGGCTCCCACCAGGGCATGGGTCTGCAATGCCGACGGCAGCGACCTCAGGCCCGTTTACCGCGAGACGGAGCACGACTGGGTGACCCACGAGGCCGTCATCAGCGCCGACGAGGTGGTGATGGCCATCATTGGCCACCGACCCATCAACCAGGGCGAGCAGAAGAAGATCGACGGCCTGGAGTCCTTCGCCACCAGCAACGACTGGGGGCCCTCGGGCACGAAGGAGTACGCCACCGGCATTGCCGTGGTGAACCTGCGCACGCGCGAGCTGACCATGGAGGGACAGGTGCCGGGCGACAACTTCTGGCATGTGGCAGGCTCCAGCGACGGACACTGGGTGGCCGGCGACGACTTCGCACGCGAGCTGTGGGTCATAGACCGCCACACCGGCGAGCGAATACTCCTCTCGGCAGGCCACAAGACAACAGCACGCGACCACGTGCACCCCACCTTCAAGCCCGACGGAACAGCCATAGAGATACAGTCGGCCATGCTCTCGGAAGACGGACGCTCGATGAACATCTGCGTCGTACGCATGCCGCAGTACCTGCTCGACCGCTATAAGAAATAACTTTCCCAGGTTTGGGAATTAAAGGAGTTAAAGGACAATAGTTCTTTCCTTGAAGATTCAGCTCCTTAGCAGATTGGAGGGAAAAAGGTAAT
>DGHX01000016.1:43476-74861 GCA_002392835.1 Prevotella sp. UBA3837
CGAATACGAAACTTGAATAAATATATAAAACCATAGGCTTATGAAACAGATGAACATATTCCTCTCGGCAGCATTGTTGCTGCTGTTGAGCAGCTGCACCATGGGTAAGCAGAACGGTGCTGAGGACGCCTCGGCACAGCCGCCGCACCTGGAGCAGCGGGGCGGCGTGACACAACTCATCGTGAAGGGCAAGCCCTGGCTGGCACTGGGCTGCGAGCTGGGCAACAGCACCTCGTCGAGCCGCGAATACCTGGCACCCTACTGGGACCAGCTGCAGGCGGCAGGGGTGAACACCGTGCTCGCCGTAGTGTCGTGGGAGCAGACGGAACCCGTGGAGGGACAGTATGACTTCACCGTCGTGGACAACCTGCTGAAGGATGCCCGCGCCCACCAGATGAAGCTGGCCCTGCTGTGGTTCGGGTCGTGGAAGAACGGAATCACCAGCTACACCCCCACCTGGGTGAAGCGCGACACCGAGCGCTTCCCCCTGGCACAGACCCCTGAGGGCCGCCCCCTGCCCATACTGAGCACGCTAGGCGACGCCACCTGCCAGGCCGACGGACGGGCCTTCGCCGCCATGATGCGCCACCTGAAGGAGGTGGACGCACGGCAGCAGACGGTGGTGATGATACAGATGGAGAACGAGGTGGGACTGCACGGACATCCGCGCGACTACTGCCCCCTGGCCGAGGCGGCCTACAACGGCCCCGTGCCACAGGAGCTCATCAGCTGGCTCACGGAGCACAAGGAGACGCTGCTGCCCGAGACCCGGCAGGCCTGGGAGGCCAACGGATGCCCCACGCAGGGCACATGGGCCGAGGTGTTCGGGCCTGAAGACCGCGCAGCAGAAATCTTCATGGCCTGGCACTACGCCGCATACATGGACCGCATCACCGCCATGGGCAAGGCGGAGTACAGCCTGCCCACCTTCGTCAACGCATGGATAGTGCAGCCCGAGGACACACGCCCCGGCAACTACCCCAGCGGCGGACCGCAGGCACAGAACCACGACATCTGGCGGGCGGCAGCACCGCACATCGACATCCTCTCGCCCGACATCTACCTGAACGACTTCCCGCACATCCTGCAGCTCTACGCCCGCAGCGGCAACCCTGTCTTCATACCCGAGTCGCGCTCAGGACAGAACGGCGCCGCCAACGCCGCCTACGCCATCGGCGCCATGGGGGCCATAGGCTACTCGCCCTTCGGCTTCGAGCGCAACTGTGCCGACGAGGTGAACGCCACCTTCCGCAGCTTCTACCAGAAGGCGGGACTCGTGGCCGACACCATCCTGGCCGCACAGGCCGAGGGCCGCATCAACGCCGCATGGCTGAAGGGCAGCGAGCCCGAGCACGTGAAGGACACCATCGCCCTGGGCCAGGTGCGCATCGTGTGCGAGCTCGTCTCCAGCGGCATGCGCAACGGCGGAGCGCCACAGCTCACCGGCGGCACCTACGACCCGAAGGCCGTGGGCTACGTCATCGCCATCCATCAGCATGACGGCAGCTACCTCTTCCTCGGCTCCAACGTGCGCGTCACCTTCCTGCCCGCTGAGGGCACCGACGCCATCGTCGGTCTGGCCAAGGTCACCGAGGGCGACTTCGACGCGCAGGGCCGATGGCACGAAGGGCGATGGCTCAACGGCGACGAGATCCAGCTGCGCTACGACCTGCTCTATGCCGTGGAAGAGGGCTTCTCAGGACAGGGCCTGAACTTCGGACGCCCCGAGCCACAGTTCCTACGCGCCGAGCTGTTCCAGTACTGAAAACTGGAATGCCGTTATCCCTTAGTAACCGTTAAAAAACAAGACATGAAACGACTGCTTATCAGCATACTCACAGCCGCCTGCTGTGCCCCAGTGTGGGCACAGGGCGGCGACGTGCAGGTGACGGAGCCGGGCTTCCGCGTGTTCCAGTTTCCGCGCACCGCCATACCCCGCATCGACGGCGAGTTCAGCGACTGGGACATCGTACCCGACAGCTATGCCGTGACCATCGACGACATGTGGGACGACACCGGACGCCACCAGGGCATTGACCGCCAGACCCTCGACATCAAGGTGAAGGTGGGATGGGTGAACGGGCTGAACCGCCTCTACTTCCTCTACGAGGCCACCGACGACTACTGGGACTTCGATCAGCTGGGACTGCACAACGACACCTTCGAGGTCGTCGTCGACGGCGACCTCTCGGGCGGGCCCCACACCGACGAGTTCCGCCTGAACCGCGACGTGCAGAGCCGTATCGACGCCTTCTTCGACATGCAGAACCAGCACGCACAGAACTACCACATCATGACACCCCCCACCGAGGGGAAGTCGTGGACCATGGTGTGGGGGCCGCAGCAGTGGCTGAAATACCTGCCCTACGCCAACTACGCCTACGACTACGCCTTCAGCCACGGACAGGGCGGCCGCCTGCGCTTCGAGTTCTACATCACACCCTTCGACTATGCCAGTCCCCTGGGGCCTGAGCACTCCACCGAGAGCCGCCTCTACGAGAACAAGAAGATAGGGCTCTGCTGGGCCGTCATCGACTACGACGGAGAGCGGCAGAACAACGGATTCTGGAACCTGTCGAAGCACCACAAGATGTACGGCAACGCCAGCATGCAGCGCCTCTTCACCCTGATGCCACTGGAGCCCCAGCTGCGCAAGCCCGTGGAGTGCGAATGGACCTTCACCGTGGTGCCCGACACACGCACCGTCTGCTTCCGCGACCAGAGCTACGGGCCCGTCACCTCCTGGCACTGGGACTTCGGCGACGGCACCACCAGCGACGAGCAGCACCCCGTGCACACCTATCAGCGCGACTTCGCACACTATGTCGTCACCCTCACCGTCGACGGCCCGAAGGGCAGCGCCCGCTGCTGCAAGGTATGGGAGGTATGCGTACGCGACTTGCACAAACCGTCGAACACCGCCTACGACTAAAAAATAATTCAACTTTCGCAAGTTTTGGAGTGATAGGAGTAAAATGCGCGAATGCGAAACTTGAAAAAAAATCAACTACAAATAAAAAATGAAACGAACCACCATCTACACAGCAGCGACAGCCCTGCTGCTCGCCGCCACCACCCCGGGCTCCGCCCAGGCCCCCGTGAACGACAACAACACCCCGCTGCACCTGATGCAGCCGCAGTACCGCATCGGCTATGGCATCCCGAAGACCGAGGAGGTGAAGCAGGTCATGGACCGCGTGCTGCGCTACATCGACGCCGAGACACCCGCCGAGCTGGTTGACAAGCACTCGGGCAAGGCCGTCACCGACCTGAACAGGATCGACGAGAACACCCAGCTGCGCCAGGGCGGCTTCCGCCTCACCAGCTACGAGTGGGGCGTCACCTACAGCGCCGTGCTGGCCGCATACGCCGCCACCGGCGATGCCGCCTACCGCGACTATGTGGTGAAGCGCTTCCGCCTGCTGGCCGACGCCTTCCCACGCTTCCGCCAGCTGCACCAGCAGGGCAAACGCTTCGACGGCAACATACGCCGCGTCGTCGACCCACATGCCCTCGACGACGCCGGTGCCGTCTGCGCCTCCATGATCAAGGCCGTGCTGGGCAACGACGGGAAGGGCATCGACGCAGCTCTGCCCACTGCCCTGCGGCCGCTCATCGACAACTACATCGACTACATCATGAACCGCGAGTACCGCCTCAGCGACGGCACCTTCGCACGCCTGCGCCCGCAGAAGAACACGGTGTGGCTCGACGATATGTTCATGGGCATACCCCCCGTGGCCTATATGGGCCGGCTCACCGGCGAGGCCCGCTACTACGACGAGGCCGTGCGCCAGGTGCTGGGCTTCTCCAAGCGCATGTGGGTGCCCGAAAAGAAGCTGTTCCGCCACGGATGGGTGGAAGAGGCCGACGAGTCTACCGCCTGGCATCCCGCCTTCCACTGGGGCCGCGCCAACGGCTGGGCCATCCTCACGCTCTGCGAGGTGCTCGACGTCCTGCCCGCCGACCATGCCCAGCGCCCGCAGGTGCTCAGCCTGCTGCGCCAGCATGCCGAGGGGCTGGCAGCACTGCAGCACAGCGACGGCTTCTGGCATCAGCTCCTCGACCGCAACGACACCTATCTGGAGACGTCGGCCACAGCCATCTACACCTACTGTCTGGCCCACGCCGTGAACCAGGGCTGGCTCAGCCCCAAGGCCTTCGGGCCCGTGGTGCTGCTGGGCTGGCATGCCGTGCAGTCGGCCGTCAACGACCGCGGACAGGTGGAGAACGTCTGCGTGGGCACCGGCATGGGCTTCGAGCCCGCCTTCTATGCCTATCGTCCCGTTCACGTCATGGCCGCCCACGGCTACGGGCCCGTGCTCTGGGCCGGAGCCGAGGTCATCAACCTGCTCCGCCAGCAGCACCCCAAGCTGAACGACTCGGCCGTGCAGTTCTATGACCAGGAGGTGCCCACACGGCAGCCTATCTTCAACTACGACGGGAAGATTCGCTTCTGAGGCTTTGGGCACAGAGAGAACGGGCAGCCAGAACAGCTACGAAAATTTTTACTACCTACACATCTTACACTCCTACACGCGCCCCTGTGTCACAGGCAGTTAGGAGTGTAAGATAGTGTAGAATGCGTGTAAGATGCGTGCAAGATGCGTGTAGGATGCGTGCAAAAAAGCATTCGATGCGAGAGCTTCCGAGCCGCTTTCCCCGGACAACCATCAGAAGCATTCCCAGAAAAATTTCCGGGCCGGAAAAATTTGTCCCAGGGCCTGGGACGTTTCTGTGCGGCCCTCTCGTGAAAAAAAGCAGGCCGGAAAAATTCGTCCCAGGGCCTGGGACAAAAACGCGGGGGCCGCTCTTTTAAAAAATGTAGGCCGACGGGACTTCTATCGGAGCGTCGGCTTCCATAAACATAACGAAATACACTGGCATATATACAATCTTTCCATCTTGATACACCCTACGCTCATTTGAGACGACAGTGGCCGAGGCGATGCCGTAGTCGGGATTCCTCAGGAGATTGTTGAGCGCACTATGCACCGTATAGTCCTTACCCGACTTGACCTCAATCGGCCTGGCGCTGGCCACCCTGTAGTCGTCAATGAGGAAATCCACCTCGCCCTGCTTGCGGTTGTCGTAGTAGAAGAGCTCGTGACCATGGGCACGCAGCTCCTGGGCAACGACACTCTCGTAGACGGAGCCAAGGTTGATGCTCCGCTCATCTTCGAGTATTGGGCGGATGTTGTTGCGATAGAGCAAACTGGTCAGCAATCCGACATCGTTGAGATAGAGCTTCAGCAAATTCTTTTGGAGCGACTCGCTGAGCGGGAAACGCGGATTAGTGATGGCCCGGACGGCCAATGCTATGCCGGAAGAGACGAGGTACTCAAACTCATCCTGGTACCGGTCGAAGCGGTCGCCCGCTTTCGCGCGAATATCCTTGGCCACCACGCGTTTCTTCTTATTTTCCATCTGCGATGGAATCATCTCGTAGATGCGGCGTATGAGCAACCGTTTGTTGTGTGCATTCTCATATTTAGAGGAATCACTGGCATAGAGGCTGCGAATGGCATCCTGCACCTCTCTCACGCGGATGATATTGTGAGTGTCGAGGTAGGTGTTGACGGCATCGGGCAGACCGCCCACCAGCAGATAGCGGCGGAAGAGGTCGAGCAGGTGACGATGATGCTCCTCGGTCAGGCTCTCTCGCTGTTCGTACGACTGGCGCAGCCTGCCGATGGCCTCTGTGCCGAATCCGTTGGCAATGAGGAACTCTTCGAAGTCGAGTTGGAACATCTCCTTGATGATGACACTGCCTACTGGGATGGAGGTAATGTCACGCAGCGTGATGCCCAAGAGGCTGCCACTGGCGATATAGCGGTACCGATTGTCCTCGCGCAGGAACTTCAGCATAGTAAGATATTGAGGGTAGTGCTGTATCTCGTCGAGAAAAACAAGCGTGTCGTCGCGGCCCGACAGCTTGTCGCCTGCCACCATACTGAGCGTCAGGTAGAAATCTTCCTTCCTATGGATATTCTTGAACAACTGTTCGCCCTCATCGTCTTCAGCAAAGTTGATTTCCACGTAGTTTTGGTACAGCCGCCGTCCGGCCTCGCGTATGCTGAACGACTTGCCTACCTGGCGAGCGCCCTCAAGAATGAGGATCTTGTCAGAATCGGACTTCAGATAGTCTTCAATATATGATGTAATCTTCCTGTAAAGCATGGCAACCTACACTTTTCAATTAGTTTTAAGCCTTAAAAACTACACTTTTCAATGAGATTTCACGCTGCAAATTTACACTTTTCAATTGGAACAGCCAAATTATTGCGCTCTTTTCTTCTGGCAGAAACGGAAAAAACAGGAAGTCATATCGTATTTGACCCCGCAGCGGCAGGAAACGGCCTGAAACGTCGCTTGGAAACGGCCTGAAAGGCCGTTTTCCCCGGACATCAATAATAAAATTTTGTCGGAATACATCTATTACTGCTGCGTCAACGTGAAGCGCAGCTTCTGTCCACGGTGCAGTGCGAAGATGATGAGTGCCTCTATGAGGTAGGCGATGAGATAGCTGTACCACAGCATGCCGGGAGCCAGTCGGTTGGTCGGGGTGTCTGTTCGTTTTCATGTGTTGTTGCCCGTTGTTGCGTAGTCGCAACGAATATCATTCGTGCCGCGCCGGCCGTCGGCCCACTGCGCCACACTGCATACATAGCGCTCGTACTGCGTGGTGTGGTAGACGAAGCGCCCACGGTCTATCACCCGTTTCATGTCGGTGCTGATGCCTGTGCCACAGAGCTTCACCGTGGCCTCCTTCATCGTCCACAGCCGTATGAAGGCCGTTGCCGGGTCGTCGGCACCCTCCACGGCGGCCGTCTCCTCATCGCTCATGGTGTAGTGCACCAGCGACGGTCGGTATTCGCGGATAGACTCCACGTCGATGCCCACCGGACGGCTGCTGACGACGCAGGCCACCGCCTCGCGACAGTGGCTCAGGTTGAAGCAGATGTCCGGCCGGCCTGCTATGCTCGGCTTGCCATGCTCACCGTACTCCAAGAGCGGGTTCTCCTCCATGCCGTACTGCTCGCGCAGACAGCGTTTCAGCAGCTGGTAGGCCAGCACCGACTGGCGCTGCCCCAGCTCATGACGAAAGCGCAGCGCCTGCTCGCGCCGCTGCTCCGACACGTCGCGCAGAGCCGCCTGCAAGTCGAAGTCCCATATATGCTCATCAATCAGAACCTTCATTGACCATGCAAAGGTAGCGAAAAAAAATAAAACGACGCACATTTATGAGAAAAATATTTTCATCGTCGTTTATGTTGCGACGTGAGGCACGTCGCCTCCTACTGTCAGTTATACAGGCTGCGTGCCCGCGCCCACCTATGAGGTCATCTATGCCGCCGACAGCGACGACGACCGCCACGACTGCCACCGGCCCCCACCTTTCCGCCTACAGAAGGCGAGTTTGTAACGCGTTTTTATGTTGCACTACTTGCACCTAAAAACAGCGGAGCAAATTGACAACCAGCTACTTAGGCCAAGAAAAGCAGATGTGCGGATAACAATCGTTAACAAGTTATGGCCACTGGGTGGAAACGCATATTTTTTCACCAGCGGCCCGCTTTTTTTTCTGTGCGGCCCACTTTTGAAAAAAAGTGATATGGTTTTTTTTCAAAAGCGGGCCGCTTTTGAAAAAATGCGGCCTCCATTTGGAAAAACGGAGGCCGCAGGCGAATCTCAACAATTGTTAACGGCAGTGCAAGTAGTGCAAGATAAATTCCAACAAAGGTTAACAAAAACGCGAGCGGTGCAAGATAAATCTCAACAAAGGTTAACGCAGGTGCAAGTAGTGCAACATTTTTCGGGAAAAGACTTGCTACCGAAGGGACACAAGCAGCCGCCCCACCCCGTCACTTCCTGCTGCGGAAGTGATGCGGGTGGGGCGGCTGAGCGTAAGTGCACGCCTCTTTGAGGGCTTTATCCGATTTCAATCTGGCGGCTCACCTTCACCTTCTGCTCCTCATGCTTGGGCAGCTCCACGGTCAGCACGCCGTTCTCCACACGGGCCTTGATCTGGTCCTTCTCCACGTCGTCGGGCAGTATGAGCGTCTGCTCGAACTTCGAGTACGAGAACTCGCGGCGCAGGTAGCGGGTGCTCTTGTCCTCCTCCTTCTGTTCGTCCTTCTTCTCCATCTTGATGATGAGGTTGCCCTCGTCGTTGATGTGCACGTGGAAGTCGTCCTTCTTCATGCCGGCAGCAGCCAGCTCTACGATGTAGGCTTTGTCAGTTTCTTTCACATTGATGGCCGGGGCCGTGGCACTGACCTTCGGCATGAAGTCAGTGTTAAAAAGATCGTTAAACACTGTGGGAATCCAGTTGTTTCTCATCATTGGCATCATAGTTTTGTCCTCCTGTTTCTGTTTTTATAATGGTTATACAATGTTTATTCTTTTGAGCACCACCTTGCGACGCTCATCATGTAAAATACAAGAAGAATGCCACAGCGCGGGAGACGGACAAGATGTCACGCTGGGCTGACAGATTGACACGCCCTGATTTTTTTACGTCGAAAAGGTTGTTGATTACGTTTTTTTTTGGTATCTTTGCCGTTGAAGACAATAAAACACCTACGTATATGGCAAACAAGAGAACATTGAAGCGTGCCATCAACGGCATCTGCGAAGAGCTTTTCGCCGACTGCATAGCTGCATCGCTCTACGGAGCAGTGAAACATCCTGAGAACGCCGACGCCCTGCTGTCGACCATCATAAAGACAGAGAGCGACTTCATTGCCCGCGTGTCGCATCCAGAGCCGGGCATGACGGCGAAGGCCTACTACAAAGACCTGCGCGAGAAGTTCACCGAACAGGTGAATGAAATAGTGGACCAAATCAACTATCTGTGATGGCGCACAGACTGAGTAATTGGCTACTGCACAAATGCATGGGCTGGAAGGCTGACGTCAGCGAGCCACATCCCGACAAGTGCATCATCTGCCTGGCTCCACACACCAGCAACTGGGACTTCATCATCGGCATGCTCTACAACCGCGCCCACGGGCTGCGGAGCAACTTCCTGATGAAAAAGGAATGGTTCTTCTGGCCCTTAGGTCCGCTGTTCCGCAGCATGGGGGGCATTCCCGTGTATCGTCAGAAGCACACCAGCATGACCGACACGCTGGCCGAGACGGTGCGCCGCTCGGAGCGCTTCAGGCTGTGCATCACCCCCGAGGGCACGCGCAGCAGGGTGACGGAGTGGAAGCGCGGCTTCTACGTCATTGCACAGAAGGCGGGCATACCCATCCTGCTCTACGGGCTGGACTATGAGCGCAAGCTCATCAGCTGCAAGAAGACCATCGTGCCCACCGGCGACATCGACACCGACATGCAAACCATCAAACTATACTTCAAAGACTTCAAAGGGCGCAAACCTGAGAACTTTGCAACAGGGCTGCCCGATAACGACACACACGAATGACATACACACACTTGCGGGGGGTGGCCGTACGCCGCCCCCTCGATAACGCTCAGCAACACAAGGGCACAGCATGCCGCCGTGCCCTACTTTTCGTTTTATCATTTATCATTTATCATTTAGCATTTAGCAGCGCAGCTGCGCAGACCTCATGGGGCCGCACCGACCACAAGGGTGAGCCGTGGGTGAAGAACGTGTCGCTGCCCTACGACATCGACCGCGGCCTGCAGGGGCGACACCTGTCGCTGTGGGCCAGCCACGGCCGCTACTATGACCAGTCGAAGGGGCAGTGGCGATGGCAGCGCCCCCAGCTATTTACCACCACCGAGGACCTGTTCACGCAGACCATCGTAGTGCCCTACCTCATGCCCATGCTCGAGGATGCCGGCGCCGTGGTGTTCACACCGCGCGAGCGCGACTGGCAGCGCCACGAGGTCATCGTCGACAACGACCCCACCGACCTGGCGCTGCTGGCCTTCCGCTATGAGGAGAGCTACTACCGCAACGCCTGGCAGCAGGCTCCCGGGCGCGGTTTCGCCCTGCACAGCGGTGCCTACCGCGACGGCGAGAACCCCTTCCAGGCCGGCACGGCCCGCATGGCCGAGACCACGAAGAGCAAGAACCGCGCCAGCGAGGTGAGCTACCAGCCCAACCTGCCCGAGGCAGGGCGCTATGCGGTGTACGTGAGCTACCAGACGGTGCCCGCCAGCATCGACGATGCCCGCTACACAGTGTGGCACAAGGGCGTGGCCACCGAGTTCCGCGTGAACCAGCAGATGGGCGGTTCCACATGGGTGTACCTGGGCACCTTCGACTTCGACGCCGGTATGTCCTTAGGCAACAGGGTCGTGGTGTCGAACCTGTCAGGCCATAAGGGCATGGTCACCACCGATGCCGTGCGTTTCGGCGGCGGCATGGGCAACATACAGCGGGGCGGCAGGGTGAGCGGCTACCCCCGCTGCCTGGAGGGCGCCCGCTACTACGCACAGTGGGCCGGCATGCCCTACAGCGTGTACAGCTTCAAGCAGGGCACCAACGACTATGCTGACGACATCAACGTGCGCTCATACATGACCAACCTGCTCTGCGGCGGCTCGTGCTATGCCCCCGACTCAGCCGGACGCCGCGTGCCCATCGAGCTGTCACTGGCCGTGCACAGCGACGCCGGACACACCGACACGGGGCTGGGCGTCTACGGCACGCTCAGCATCTGCACCACCGGCTATGGCGACAAGACCCTGGCCACGGGCATGAGCCGCGACGCATCGAAGGAGCTGGCCACGGCACTGCTACAGAACACTACCAGCGACCTGCAGTACCGCTTCGGACAGTGGAAGCTGCGCAAGCTGTACGACCGCAACTACTCTGAGACGCGACTGCCCATCGTGCCCAGCAGCATACTCGAGACACTCTCGCACCAGAACTTCGGCGACATGCGCTACGGACTGGATCCCAACTTCCGCTTCTGGATGGCCCGCAGCATCTACAAGACGCTGCTGCGCTTCATGACGTCAAAGCACGACGAGAAGTACGCCGTGACGCCCCTCGCCCCCGACCACTTCCACTGTGAGTTCACCGACCGCAAGGGCGAAGTGCGCCTGAGCTGGCAGGGACTCATCGACGGACAGGAACCGACGGCAGCCCCCACGGGATACATCTTATATATAGCTGAGGGCAACCAGGACTTCGACAACGGCACGCCGCTGCGCGGCACGTCGTGCACAGTGCGCCTGAAGCCCGGCGTGCTCTACAGCTTCCGCGTGTGCGCCGTGAACGACGGCGGCCGCAGCTTCCCTACCGAGGTGCTGTCGGCCTACTACAACCCCACGACGCCATACACCGCCCTGGTGGTGAACGGCTTCCAGCGCCTGGCATCGCCGGCCCTGAGCGCCACCGGCCAAGGCTTCGACATAGACCGCGACCCCGGCGTCAGCTACGGGCGCAACGCCGGTCTGGTGGGGCGCCAGCGCGTCTTCGACCCGGCGCTCATAGGCCGTGAGGACTCCGCCGGGCTGGGCTTCTCAACGGGCGAGCTGGCCGGACTGCTCGTGGCCGGCAACGACTTCAACTACGTGCGCACCCACGCCGAGGCCATCGCCGCCACGGGCCGCTTCAGCGTGGCCAGCACGTCGGCACAGGCCATGGAGGCCGGCAACCTGTCCCTGGGCCGCTACCAGCTCATTGACCTGCTGCTCGGACTGGAGCGCAACGACGGCTACAGCCTGGTCAGCTACAAGACGTTCCGCCCCGCCATGCAACAGCTGCTGCGCCAGTATGCCGCCAACCACGGCAACCTGCTGGTGAGCGGAGCATACATAGGCACCGACATGCAGGCGCAGGCCGAGCGCCAGTTCCTCAGCGACGTGCTGAAGGTGAGCTGCCCCTGCGACTACCGCGACGCCAGCGGCGTGGTGAGCGGGCTGGGCCTCAGCTTCAGCTTCCACCACCAGCTGAACGAACAGCACTATGCCGCCACCGCCACCGACGTGCTCATGCCCGCCGGCAGCACACTGGCCTTCCCTGCCATGGTCTATGCCAACGGCACCAGCGCTGCCGTGGCCTACGGCGGACAGGACTACCGCGCCTTCACCATGGGCTTCCCCTTCGAGTGCATCACCGACGGGGCCACCCGCTCCAACATCATGAACGGAATACTCAATTATTTAATACCAAACTAAAAACATCACACTAACACTATGGCAAAGATTCAAACCAACGCTTCAGGAACCAGGTTCATTGAAGTTACCGACAAGCACATGGAGACACTGCAGCGCTACCAGCTGCTGCACGGACTCGTAGACAGCAACGGATATGTCGACGAGAGCGTGCTCGAAAAGCTGAGGCTCAACATTCGCTCGCTGCTCGAAGGAGATGGCGGCGCCGACCGCGACCTGCTCGACCTTTGCCTCGACGTGGTCTATCACCCCAACATGAAGGCCCTGGGCCTGCAGCACCTCTGCCAGCACTACCGGCAGTGGGCTGCAGCCAACGCCACCGACCTGCCCCTGGAGGCGGAGGCCGTGCAGGGCACACCTTTCAACTGATGCCGATGCTGACTGATTTTCTGCCTACCACGAAGAAAGAACTGGAGCTGCGAGGATGGGACGACGTTGACGTCATCCTCTTCTCGGCCGATGCCTACGTTGACCATCCCTCATTCGGCGCTGCCGTCATAGGCCGCGTGCTCGAAGCCGCCGGCTACCGCGTAGCCATAGTGCCGCAGCCCGACTGGCACGGCGACCTGCGCGACTTCCGCAAGCTGGGACGGCCGCGCCTGTTCTTCGGCATCTCGCCCGGCTGCATGGACTCGATGGTGAACAAGTACACCGCCGCGCGCCGCCTGCGCTCGGAGGACGCCTACTCGCCCGACGGGCGCCATGACCTGCGCCCCGAGTACCCCACCATCGTCTACTCGCGCATACTGCGACAGCTGTTCCCCGACGTGCCCATCGTGCTCGGCGGCATCGAGGCCTCATTGCGCCGCCTCACCCACTACGACTACTGGCAGGACAGGCTGCGTCCCTGCCTGCTCTGCGACGCACCGGCCGACATCATCGTCTACGGCATGGGCGAGAAGCCCATCACCGAACTGGCCCACCGGCTGGCAGGCGGCGAGCCGATAGACCAGATTACCGACCTGCCGCAGACCGTCTACCTCTGTCCTGCCGACCGCATACCCGGCGGCATCACGGCCGACGACATCGTGCTGCACCCACACGTCGAATGCCTGAGCGACAAGCGGGCACAGGCCGAGAACTTCCGCCACATAGAGGAGCAGTCGAACATGATTCATGCCCACCGGCTGCTGCAGCAGGTGGAGCCGCGCGGCCGCTATGCCGTGGTCACCCCACCCTACCCCCCCATGACCACGGCCGAGCTCGACGCCTCATTCGACCTGCCCTACACCCGACTGCCCCACCCCAAGTACAAGGACAAGCGCATACCGGCCTACGAGATGATCAAGTTCTCGGTGAACATACACCGCGGCTGCTTCGGCGGCTGCGCCTTCTGCACCATCTCGGCCCATCAGGGCAAGTTCGTGGTGTGCCGCTCGAAGGCCAGCATCCTGCGCGAGGTGCAGCAGGTGGCGCAGCAGCCCGACTTCAAGGGCTACCTCAGCGACCTGGGCGGCCCCTCGGCCAACATGTACGGCATGCACGGCCGCAACCTGAAGGCCTGTGAGGCCTGCCGCCGCCCCAGCTGCATACATCCGCAGGTGTGTCCTAACCTCGACACCTCGCACCAGCGGCTGCTCGACGTCTACCATGCCGTCGACGCCCTGCCCGAGATCAAGAAAAGCTTCATAGGCAGCGGCGTGCGATACGACCTGCTGCTGCACCGCGGCAAGGACGAGGCTGCCAACCGCTCGGCCGAGCAATACACGCGCGAGCTCATCGTGCACCACGTCAGCGGGCGCCTGAAGGTGGCCCCAGAGCACACCAGCGACCACGTGCTGCAGCTGATGCGCAAACCCTCGTTCCGGCTCTTCGAGCGCTTCAAGACCATTTTCGACCGCATCAACCGCGAGGAGGGCCTGCGCCAGCAAATCATACCCTACTTCATATCGTCGCACCCCGGCTGCCGCAATGAGGACATGGCGCAGCTGGCCGACATCACACGCCGCATGGGCTACCGCCTGGAGCAGGTGCAGGACTTCACCCCCACGCCGATGACCGTGGCCACCGAGATGTGGTACACCGGCCTCGACCCCTACACCCTGCAGCCCGTCTACGTGGCCCGCAGCCCCCAGCAGAAGCAGGCGCAGCGGCAGTACTTCTTCTGGTACAAAGATGACACACCAAGGGCGCCCCACGGCGGCGCACAGCGGCCGCCAGACAACAGGAAGCCCCCGCGGCCAAAGAATCATAAGCCGCGGTAAGCAAAAAAAAGGAGCAAAAAGTTGCAGATGTCGGGGAAAATAATTATCTTTGCATGCAGAGAGCATCGTCTCGCCCAAACAGAGAGCATTGTTTCACTCAAAATATTCAAACGCTATGAACAAGGAAGAGAGATTTGTCATCACCATCAGCCGCCAGTTTGGCACCGGCGGGCATGAGGTTGGGGCCGAACTTGCCCGTAGGCTTGGGGTGAAGTTATTAGACAAGCAGATATTGAACGAAGTGGCCAGCCGCTTTGGCGGTGTGGAGGATGCCGTGGAGCGCATTGAAGCCCGCAACCCGCTGTGGCGCGACGACTTCACCAGCTTCTACCGCCAGTACATGGCCAGGGCAGAGTATAACGGACAGGAGCACGACCAGACCAGCCACCGCCTGTTCGAAGCACAGGCTCAGGCCATACGCAAGATTGCAAGCCAGGAGTCGTGCATCATCATCGGCCGGTGCGGATTCTACATCTTTCAGGGCATGCCCAATGTGCTGAAGATATTCATTCATGCCGACGACGACTGCCGCAAGCGCCGCATAGCCGAGAAATACGACATCTCGGAGCAGGACGCCGCAGCCATGATCGTCGACAACGACTATTCGCGCGAACTGTACACCAAGACCTACACCGGCTGCGACTGGCAGGATGCCCGCAACTACGACGTGACACTCAACGTGCGTAAGTTCGGCGTCAACGGTGCCGTAGACTTCCTGATGAATGTCATTGGATAACAACACACACATCAAGAGCAGTGGGATTAGGTAAGTGGATAGCCGGCTATCTGGGCTGGGTAGTGCTGGGGCCGTTAGGCGGCATACTGGCATTCTTGATAGGATCGTTCATCGAGTCGGCATCGGGAACCACCACCGGCGGCTCAAGGCAAAGCTCATTCGAGCAGCAGCAGGAGGAGGGCGACCAACAGCAGGGCGACCGCAACAGCTTCCTGCTGAGCATGCTGGTCATGGCTGCATACATCATCAAGGCCGACGGACGTGTGATGCACTCCGAGATGGAGCTGGTGCGCAACTTCCTGCGCCAGAACTTCGGAGCAGAGGCCGCGCAGCAGGGTAACGACATCATGCTGAAGCTGTTCGACGAGGAGAAGCGCCAAGGGCGCATCGCCTTCCGGCGAACCATCAGGCAGAGCTGCCAGGAGGCCGCACGCTACATGGACTACAGCGGGCGCCTGCAGCTGCTGAACTTCCTGGTGATGATTGCTCAGGCCGACGGCGGCGTCGACGATGCCGAGCTCACGGCACTGAAGGAACTGGCATTATGGATGCAGATGCAGGAGAGCGAGGTCGACTCGATGCTGCACATGAAGGGCGACTCGCTCGATGATGCCTACCGCGTGCTGGGCGTCAGCCCCCAGGCCACAGACGAGGAGCTGAAGCGAGCCTACCGCCGGCTGGCGCTGGAGCACCACCCCGACCGGGTGGCAAAGCTGGGCGACGACGTGCGGCGTGCGGCCGAAAAGAAGTTCCAAGAAATCAATGCGGCAAAGGAGCGCATCTGGAAAGCTCGCGGGCTGTAGCCGCCCTGCATGCTGAGCAGACACATGGAGCGGTTAGAACGCAATACCGGACTGGTGCTGGAAGGCGGGGGCATGCGCGGCGTCTTCACCTGTGGCGTGCTCGACGCCTTCATGAAGCATGGCCTCGAGTTCCCATACATAGTGGCCGTGTCGGCGGGAGCTTGCAACGGCATGAGCTACGTCAGCCGACAACCGCGCAGGGCACGCTACAGCAACATCGACCTGCTGCGCAAGTACGGCTACATATCGCTGAAGAACCTGCTCATGCAGGGCAGCATCTTCGACCCCAACCTGCTCTACGAGCGTTTCCCCAACGACATCCTGCCCTTTGACTACAAGACATACGGCGAAAACCCCGCCGTGATAGAGATGGTGTGCACCAACTGCCTGACGGGACAGGCCGAGTACCTGAGCGAGCGCAACGACCGCCAGCGCATGATGGCCATTGTGAAAGCCAGCAGCTCGCTGCCCTACGTGGCCCAGATAACAATGGTCGACGGCAAGCCCATGCTCGACGGCGGCATCGTCGACTCTATTCCCGTGCAGCACGCCGTGGACAAGGGGCACCCGCTGAACGTGGTGGTGATGACCCGCAACCGCGGCTACCGCTCCACCGAGAGCGACCACAAGATTCCGCACTTCCTCTACGGCAGCTACCCACGCCTGCGCGTGGCACTCAGCCACCGGGTGGAGGTGTACAACCGCCAGCTGGAGCTGGTGGAGCGCATGGAGGACTGGGGCGAAGTGCTGGTCATACGTCCCCAGCGGCCCATGGAGGTGGGGCGTGTATGCCGCGACAGCGAGAAGCTGGAGCGACTCTACCAGGAAGGGTTTCAGGAGGGCGAGAGGTTTTGCAAGAACTACACGATATGACAATAAGACAGCAAGGCGCAATCATATTACTGGCAGCGATGGCAACAGCCTGCGGAGGACAGCGGCAAGGACAGGCCGACGGGACGACGCAGGCCGACACAGCCACCGTGGCAGGGGCTGTGCATGTGCCCACCTTAGAGGAGCTGACGCTGCCTGACACTTTGTTCGCCTCGGCCCAGACGCTGAACTTCGTCGTTGACAACGCCGACAGCGCCGAGGCACCGCTGCGCTATTACGATGACCTGTACGACCGCAACGACCGCGTGATGACCTTCCGCCGCAACCTGCGCCGCGACGCCAGCTTCGGAGGACGCGTAGTGGGCACCCCCGACACCATAGAGGTGGCATGGAGCTATGACACCCCCTTCGGACGGGCCGAGACGAAGTTCGGTCAGTGGGGCGGAGGCACCGGGTGGACCGGCCAGCCCCTGTACGCACACTGGACACAGGCCGAGCAGGACAGCATGCGGCAGGGCGGGGCACCGCTGACGGCCGACTTCGGGCCCGAGGAAATCATGGTGGGCTCGCTCTGCGGCGAGGCTTTCTTCCTGAATTTCCAGACGGGCCGTCCCTCGCGCCAGCCGCTGGACCTGCACAACGTGGTGAAGGGCACCATGTCACTCGACCCCGAGCTCATGAACCTCTACGTGGGGCAGGGCGTGCCCAAGGGCGAGCCGCTGGGATGCCAGGCCTTCTCGCTCACCACACACCAGCGCGGCACCTTCTTCAGCGACCCGCGCGCCTGGCGTGGCTGGCAGGCCTTCGACTCGTCGCCCATCGTGGCCGGAGGCTACCTGTTCTGGCCCGGCGAGAACGGCAGCCTGTTCAAGTTCGAGCGACAGCCCGGCGGGCACCTGCGCCGCGTCAGCACCCTGCGCTATCGGGTGAACGGAGCTGCACCGGGCATAGAGTCGAGCCTCTGCGTATATAGGAACTATGGTTTCTTCGGCGATAACCACGGCAACATCATCTGCGTGAACCTGAACACCATGCGCCCTGTGTGGCACGTGAAGAACCTCGACGACAGCGACGGCACCATCGTATGCCGCGAGGAGGAGGGCACACCTTATCTATATTGCGCGTGCGAGGTAGACAAGCAGGGCACCGAGGGCCAATGCCGCTTCATGAAGCTCAGCGCCCTCAGCGGCGAGGTGGTGTGGGAGCGGCGCATAGCCTGCAACCGTGTTGACCTGGGCACAAAGGTGCTCGACGGGGGCATGTACTCCACACCCCTCATAGGCAGCGGAGACTGCAGCTCAATGATTTTTGCCAATATCTGCCGCAACAGCGCCGACCCGTCCAGGGGACAGCTCACCGCCATCGACACCCGCGATGGCAGCATCGTCTACACCGTGGGCTATGGCAACTTCTGCTGGTCATCACCCGTCGGCTTCCTCAACGAGCAGGATGAGATGTTCATCTTCACCGCCGACGCCAACGGCGTGGTGTACCTCATCAGGGGGCGCGACGGGCAAGTGCTCTGCCGCAAGCCGATGGGGGCTAACTTCGAGTCATCGCCCTGTGTGGTGGGCAACAGCGTCGTGGTGGGATGCCGCGGCACAAAGATATATAAGTTTACGATTAAACAGAAAGGACAATAGAGTATGCAAAGATGGAAGTGGCTTTTATCATTTATCATTTTACATTTATCATTTAGCGGCGCAGCCGCGCAGGGCACTGACCTGCTATCGGCCAAGCGCGGCGTCATTCCCGGAGGCTACAACTTCTGGGTTTATACCCCCGAGGACTATTACTACACCCAGGAGTCGACGCCCCTGGTGCTCTTCCTGCATGGGGCCAGCCTCTGCGGGCACGACCTGAACCGCGCCCTGCGCTACGGCACGGTGGCCGCCATAAAGATGGGGCGCGAGATTCCTGCCCTCGTCATCACCCCGCAGAACCCCGGCGGAGCCTGGAACCCCAAGAAACTGAACGACATCCTGGAGTGGCTCGACGAGAACGACTACGCCTACGACCACGACCGCCTCTACGTCCTGGGCATGAGCCTGGGCGGCTACGGCACCCTCGACTTCGTGGGCACCTACCCTGAAAAGGTGGCGGCTGCCATGGCCCTCTGCGGCGGCTGCACGCTGAAGGACCAGAGCCGCATGGGCGAGGCACCGCTGTGGATCATACACGGCACCGCCGACCGGGCCGTCAGCGTGCGAGAGTCGCAGACCGTGGTGAACCGCATGAAGCAGGCGGGCATCACCGAGCGACTGCGCTACGACTGGCTGCCGGGCGCATCGCACGGGGCACTGGCACGCTATTTCTATACATACAAGACCTACGAGTGGCTGTTCTCACACTCGCTCCGTGACCCAGGCCGTCCGGTACGCCGCGACCTCAACATCACACAGGGCGACCTGAACCAGGCTTACCGCGACATGGTGAAGCGGGCTGAACAGCTGGAAGTGGAATAACAAATCATCAACATAAGACATGAAAAAAGTAATTCTTACCGGAGACCGCCCCACGGGCAAACTCCACCTGGGCCACTATGTTGGCTCGCTGCGCCGGCGTGTGGAACTGCAGAACGCCGGCGACTATGAACGCATGTTTGTCTTCATGGCCGACGTGCAGGCACTCACCGACAACGCCGACAACCCCGAGAAGCTGCGCCAGAGCATTGTCAACGTGGCCCTCGACTGGCTCTCGGCCGGCCTCGACCCCGCCAAGTGCACACTGTTCATACAGAGCCACATACCCGAGCTGGCCGAGCTGACGACATACCTGATGAACCTGGTCAGCGTGAGCCGCGTGCAGCGCAACCCCACCGTGAAGACCGAGATAAAGATGCGCGGCTTCGAGGGCGAGAGCATCCCCCTGGGCTTCTTCTGCTACCCCGTCAGCCAGGCTGCCGACATCACCCTGTTCAAGGCCACCACAGTGCCTGCAGGCGAGGACCAGGAGCCCATGCTCGAGGTGACACGCGAGCTGGTGAACCGCTTCAACAACATCTACGCCCCCGTGCTGGTGGAGCCCCAGATCATGCTGCCAGAGAACCTGACGGCACGGCGCCTGCCCGGCACTGACGGCAAGGAGAAGATGTCGAAGTCGCTCGGCAACTGCATCTACCTCTCCGACTCGGCCGACGAGGTGTGGCAGAAGGTGCGCTCCATGTACACCGACCCCACGCATCTGAACGTCAGCGACCCGGGGCACGTAGAGGGCAACGCCGTCTTTACATACCTCGACGCCTTCGTCACCGACGAGGACTTCGCACGCTTCTGGCCCGAATACCAGAACCTGGATGAGCTGAAGGAGCACTACACCCGCGGAGGGCTGGGCGACATGAAGTGCAAGAAGTTCCTCAATGAGGTGCTCAACCAGTTTCTCGAGCCCATGCGCCAGCGCCGCCATGAGCTGGAACAGGACATTCCCGCCATCTACGACATACTGAGGAAGGGCACCGAGCAGGCCCGCGAGGTGGCCGCACAGACCATGGCCGAGGTGCGCCAGGCCATGCGCATCGACTACTTCAACGACACGGAGCTCATACGCCAGCAGTCAGAGGCATTCCGCAGCAAGTAGCCCATGACCAGAATAGAACGCGAGAAGAAGACCGTGCGCAAGATTGCACATATCAGGAAAAATGCCTAACTTTGCACTCATGACCAAAATACCACGACTGCTACTGCTGCTGTTGCTGCCCCTGCTTGCCGCCTGCGTCGACGAGGAGGAACAGCCCGACACGCCCACAGGCAACTTCGAGGCGCTGTGGCGCATCATCGACGAGCGTTACTGCTTCCTCGACTACAAGCAGCAGCAATACGGCCTCGACTGGCAGCAGGTGCACCAGAAGTATGCCGCACGAGTGAACGACACCATGACCGACATGCAGCTCTTCGAAGTGCTCACACAGATGCTGGCCGAGCTGCGCGACGGCCACGTGAACCTGACCGCCGCACACGACTACGGCCGCTACTGGTCGTGGTACGAAGACTACCCCGCCAACCTGAGCGACTCGCTGCTGCGCCGATACATGGGCACCGACTACCGCATGGCGGCAGGGCTGGACTACCGGATACTGGACGACCACACGGGCTACGTGCGCTACGAGAGCTTCAGCTCGCCCATCGGCGAAGGCAACCTCGACGAGGTGCTGGCGTACCTCATGCCCTGCCAGGGACTCATCATCGACATTCGCAGCAACGGCGGCGGCGACCTGACCAACGCCGAGCTGCTGGCCGCACGCTTCTGCCAGCAGCGCACACTGGTGGGATACATGCAGCACAAGACGGGCCCCGGGCACACCGACTTCTCGCCCATGAAGGCACGCTACTTAGAGCCATCGAAGAACATACGGTGGCACAAGCCCGTGGTGGTGCTCACCAACCGCCATGTCTTCTCAGCCGCCAACGAGTTCACCATGATGATGAAAGCCCTGCCCGGCGTCACCGTCGTAGGCGACCGCACCGGCGGCGGAGCCGGCATGCCCTTCTCGTCGTCGCTGCCCAACGGCTGGAACGTGCGCTTCTCGGCCGTGCCCACCTACGACGCCGAGCAGAACAGCACCGAGTTCGGCATAGAGCCCGACTACCACGTCAGCCTGACGCCCGAGGACTTCAGTCGCGGACGCGACACCATCATCGAGTTTGCACGACGGCTGCTGCAAGAAAACAACTAACCATAAAACGGAAAGAAAATGATGAGACGAACAATGACAACCATGCTGCCGGCACTGATGATGGCGTGCTTGGTATGCGCCTGCCAGAACGGCAAGCAGAAAGGCGGCGACAGCGCCGAGGGCATCACCGGCTTTGCCGCCACTACAGACGGAGGCGGGGCCACCACGGCCGACTGGAGCGTCGACGGCAACACCATGACCTACGGCAGCCACACCTACACCATGCAGGGCGACTTCGACCGCGACTACGTAGAGGGCGGCAAGGCCAAGGTGACCTTCACCAACGTACCCTCAGACTACGAGGAGTTCCAGACCGTCTACCGCGAGTTCCTGGGCAAGACCAGCTACGGCGTGAGCGCCATGCTGCCCATGGCCTTCGAGATGTGGGGCCGCAACCACGAGGTGGGCGAGCAGTGCCTGCAGCTCATCAGCCACGGCACCTGCTACAACGAGATCATGCGCCAGCTGCCCGCACACATGGAGCGCTCGGAGTTCTCGCCCAGCGACGACCCCTACGTGCAGCGCTGCCTGCCAGCCGCCGTGCTGCAGGGTGCCAGCAAGGAGAACGGCTACAACCCCACCGAGCCGTACACCGTGAACATGACCATCGGGCTGAAAGACAACTGGGGCGAGGAGAGCGAAATCCTGCAGAGCTACGTCTACAAGCTGAACATCATCAGCGGCAACGCATGGGCCACACAGCAGCGCGGCGTCACCGTGCAGCTGCCCTGGCGCGGCGAACAGCTGTACAAGGTGAACGGATGTCCGGCGCTCTATGTCAACATCTATCCCCCGCGCCAGGACTGGAACGGACTGAAGTAAAAACAATTACCAAATAGAACTAATCACCCAAAAACAATGAAAAGAATCCTGTTAGCTTTTGCAGTATTGCTGACGATGGCAGCCTGTACGGAGAAGAAAGAGAGCGCCCCCGCCACCACCGACGAGAGCGCCACCGTGACAAACAGCAGTGAGGCCGCCAAGGCCGAGGAGCAGCGCCCCGCCATCAGCGACGAGGAGCGCACGGCCAACATGGCCGAGGTGCAGGCCTACCTGAAGGAGTGCGGTGCCTTCTTCATTGCCACCATCGACGGCGACCAACCGCGCGTGCGCCCCTTCGGCGTGTCGGAAATCATCGACGGAAAGCTGTACTTCTGCACCGGAAAGGTGAAGGACGTGTACAAGCAGATAGCCAAGAACGGCAAGGTGGAGATATGCGCCCTGAAGGCATCGGGCAGCGAGTGGATGCGCCTCTACGGCACACTGGTCAACGACGAGACGCTCACCGTGAAGGAGACATTCCTAGAGCGCAACCCACACCTGAAGTCAATGTACAAGGCCGATGACGACAACATGTCGACACTCTACATCACCAATGCCACCGCACGCTTCTGCTCCTTCTCAGCCGAGGAGCGCGATGTCTTCTTTTAAGAGCACCTCACTGAACGTGGGGTGATTTCAAGCTACTACCTACAACCGTGAAAAGACTATCTGCCTTTTGGCTCGGCCTGGCGCTGAGCCTTGTTGTGCTGACCGCTACGGCCGACTCGTTTCCAAAGATCAGCAGCACTCCGCAAAGCGGCTGGTTCCCCCTGACGGATGCCGCCATCTGCACTGATGCCTCACGCTCGCTGCCCGTCAGCACCACTGGCAGCCAGCGCCTGCGCATCTATCTGCTCGATCCCGGCATCGTGCTACAGGAGATACTGATACACGGTAAGGGGCAAGATAAGAAAGACAATGTGAAATAAAAAAACGTATTATGGCAGTTCCACGTTGTCAATGTGCAGCTTCAGCAGTCCTGCCGGCACGCGCACGCTGACACTCTGTCCGGCCTTCCGCCCGAGCAGCGCCTGTGCTATGGGCGACTTGATGCTGATCTTGCCCTCGCGCAGGTTGGCCTCGTGGGGGCTGACGATGGTATAGGTCATGGTGGCCCCATTGGCAGTGTTCGTCATGGTGACACGGCTCAGCAGCTGCACGCCGTCGCCCTTGAGCAGCGTCGTGTCGAGCACGCGGGCATTCTCCAGCACCCGCTGCATGAAGCGTATGCGCCCCAACAGCCGTCCCTGCTCGCGCTTGGCGGCATGGTATTCGAAGTTCTCGCTCAGGTCACCCTTGTCGCGTGCCTCGGCTATGGCGTCGCGCACCTGTGGCAGCTCCACATTCTCCAGTTGTTTCAATTCGGCCACCAGCTTGTCGTAGCCTTCCTGTGACATGTATTCCATAATGCTCAATAGCGCTCTGCCTGTTGTAGCAAAGCGGTTGCAAAGTTACGAAATAAGCTTGTAACAAACGAGCATTTTTTGAAGATTAACGCAGAATGACCGTAAATTAGACATGGCATAAGCGATGTCGATGACGAATTAGACATTCAGTCAAGTCCTGCCAAGAGCCTGCTGGAGTTGTATGCTGGAGTTGAGGGAGAAGAAATGAAATGGTATATGTAATAAGATAGACTTCGTGATTCTGAATTCTTATCCAAAAAAGCAATAGAATCGTACAAGCAAATATTAAAATTCGCAAATTTGTTAATTTTTTCAGAATTATTTCTTATATTTGCAGCGCCAAGTTAAGAACAGACGATGAATATTGAGTTTGAAAATACAGCTTTAGAGGAGTTGTACACCAAAGGAACAACTCAAGACCATCAATACAAGCGGTTGTCCAAAGATATCATCAAGCGCTATGTGAAGGTGGTGAACTACCTGAGGGCTGCCCGACGGTTTGAAGACCTTTTCCTGATAAAGTCACTCCATTATGAGAAGAAGAAAGGCAATCTCAATGGAGTGGATGCCGTTTGGATTAACGATCAGTATCGTCTGTTTTTCCATTCTTCACCCGATGAGAGTGGTATCATAGTAAACGCATTGTTATTTGAAATATCCAAGCATTATGAATAAGAATAATTTGACCCCATTTGTGGCTACTCATCCTGGTGAGATGATTAGAGATGAACTGAAAGAGCGTGGTATGACGCAGAAGCAGCTTGCTGCAGAAAGCGGTATCAAACCTTCTGTGCTGAGCGAGACCATCAATGGCAAGCGCAGTGTGTCACTTAACGTGGCTTTGGCTTTGGAGAAAACACTGGGCATATCTGCTGACATCTGGATGAATCTTCAGACACAGTACGATTTAGACATGGCCAATATTGCTGAGCGTGGCAATCAGCGTGAGACGGTCAGTGTCACTATTCCCGTCAGAGACCGAAACTTGCTTCAAGAACTGGTGCGCAAGTTCGGATGGGCATGCGTTTTTTAAGCAGAACTACGGATATTAAATTACGGGACAGTCCCCTGTGCGAACCGACATCAAGATTAACTCCGACCTGTTGAGATACACATGCGGGCAGAGGTAGGCTTCTTCCAAGTCGAGGAAGTCCTGATTCCCAAAATTCAGTCAAGTCCTGCCAAGAGCCTGCTGGAGTTGTATGCAGGAGTTGAGGGAGAAGAAATGAAACGGTATATGTAATCACTGATTCTATTTTCTAACCCAGTAATTTTTAAAAGATATATAGGCAAAGTATTTTATTTATCAAAAAGATTTTGTATCTTTGTCGCCAGATTATAAAAGACGATTATGATAGGAACAGCAACACCAAGTGTAAGCCCCGACACGTTCACGCTGACCGTGCCGAAGGCCGATGTGAGCCTCTTCAAGTCGATTGCCAAGAAGATGGGTTGGAAGATTGAGCGCAAACGTGTGGCAAAGCCTCGTCTCTACGACCCTGAGACGGGCGACAGCCTGAATGATGCAACGATGAAGGTCATTGAGGATGCACGGAAGGGGAAGGACGTCATAGAGGTCGGCTCGATGGACGATTATCTGGAGTTGGTAAAAAACTTGTAACCGACGATGGCAAAGTTCTCGCTGAAACTCACCAAACGCTATCTGCGCGACTTGAAACTGGCTCGCAAGCGCGGCATGGACGAAAGTCTGCTGAACGAGATTATCGTAAAGCTGCTTGATGACGTGCCCCTGCCAGAGAAGAACCGCGACCACCAGTTGCACGGCGACTACGAAGGCTACCGCGAGTGTCACATCACTCCGAACTGGCTGCTCATATACGTCAAGGACACCGACATCAAGATTATCTCACTCTCGCGGACAGGCACTCATTCCGACCTGTTCGACAAGAAGAACGAACTAAAAGCAAAATGAGCGGATAGAATACAGACATAAAATGCTTTTCAATGGCTTCCAGAAGAAGTCGAAAAAAACGCCAGAGAAGGAAATCAACAAGGCAATACAATTAAAGAAGGAATATTATGCAGGAAAGAAATGACATTGTGAGCGTTGATGCCATGATGGACGAACGCTATGGAAAAGTCGGCTCGTCCGAGCGTGAAGCCTTTCGCAAGGAGGCTTACGCCTATTGCGTCGGACAGATTATAAGTGATGCCCGCAAACGCGAGAAGGTCACACAACAGGAGTTGGCCCAGCGCGTTGGCACCAACAAGTCATACATCTCTCGCATTGAGAACGGCAGTGTTGAGCCTGGTGCAGGCATGTTCCTCCGCATCCTCAGTGCCCTCGGCCTTCGCTTTGAGGTGTCCCAGCCGCTGGCTTTTGGATAGCCGAGCGCGATGCCTCGTTTATGGAGAAACTCAAACATATTCGCCGCATTACGGCCATCTTCTGAGAGCAACAGGGCATTGCTGTGAAGCAGGACAAACCTGAGACAATTTGATTATCCCCGCCAAACGAAGAAGCGGCGGACTCCGAGCTATGCTCGCCTAAGCACTTACGGAGCACAAGATGCCCAAAAGGCAAGAAATCGTCTGTTTCGCCTAATAATATATAAAAGGTAGGGGCAAAGTGGAAAGATTCTCGCAGAAAATGTGTAACTTTGTGGCCGAAATCGAAAACAATTATGGCAAAGAAGAACGAGACCGACTTGAAACTTGAAGCTTTCCCCGAAGAGATTACCGAGGACGGTACAAGGATTTATGGCGAAACATCATACGAGAACCAGATGGCGGTGCTGAGCCACTATCTGCATAACAATCGTGAAGAAGTGGACGAAGACAAGAAGGAAGAAATCATCCTCGCCATCCGTGAGTTCTTGTCGCGTAAACAATTCCGTCAGTCTAAAGAAGATGGGGAGCTTTCTGATGAGCAGATTTGGATGGCTGCTGAAGATGCAACGCAATATGACCTTTTCGCAGATTTCTTCAAAGTGCCATTTCCTGCACCAGAGCATCCCAAGTTTACATTCATCGACCTATTCGCTGGCATTGGTGGCTTCCGTATTGCATTCCAGAATCTTGGCGGCAAATGTGTTTATTCGTCAGAGTTTGACGCTAAAGCACAGGAATCTTACCTCGCTAACTATGGTGAAATGCCCTTTGGCGATATTACCAAGGAATCTACGAAGAAATATATACCGCAGAACTTCGACATCCTTTGCGGTGGATTTCCCTGTCAAGCATTCTCTCTTGCAGGTCGTCGTCTCGGTTTCAAAGATGAGACTCGCGGAACTCTTTTCTTTGAGATAGAAGCAATTCTCCGCAAGCATCAGCCCAAGGCGTTCTTTCTCGAGAATGTGAAGGGACTTGCCATCCATGACAAAGGCCGCACATTGAAAACTATACTTGAACACCTTGACGATGCAGGCTATGATGTAGTGCCGCCACAAATCCTCAACGCCATGGACTACGGAGTACCGCAGCACCGTGAGCGAATTTATATTATCGGATTCCGCAAAGACCTCGGCATCAACGTGGAAGATTTCCATTATCCAGAACCGACAACTACGGGCGAGAAACGCCCTAAGTTCCGTGATGTGATGGAAAAGGAAGAGGTTTCTGTGAAATATTATCTCTCGACCGCCTATGTTGAGACCCTTATCCGCCATAAGGCGAGACATGAAGCAGCTGGTCATGGCTTCGGCTATAAAATAATCGATATTGACGGAGTTGCCAATGCAATAGTCGTTGGGGGCATGGGGCGCGAGTGCAATCTGCTTATAGATAAACGCCTCACCAACTTCACGCCTGTTACTCGTATCAAGGGTGAGGTCAACCGTGAGGGCATCCGTAAGATGACCCCACGAGAATGGGCAAGACTGCAAGGATTCCCCGACACATTCAAAATCGTAGTTGCCGACGCATCTGCTTACAAGCAATTCGGCAATTCTGTAGCAATTCCTGCTATTCAAGCAACAGCTGAAAAGGAATTACAATTATTAGGACTAATTTAAAAACAAATATGGCACTATCTGGGAATAAAGGTGAATGGAGCGAGATTTACACGCTCTTCCGTTTACTTGGTGAGGGCAAAGTTCATGCAGGCGATGCAAATCTGAATAAGCTCGATTTGTATTATCCCATCCTCAACATCATTCGTGAGGAGAGTAAGCGTTATGAATATAAGCCTGATACGAAGCAGAACATTGTCATCATCGACGAAAATGGCAATGAGTACGCCCGCATCTCGATGGATAAGTTCATGGATGAATCAAAGTCGCTATTGGATGCTATCAAGAGCAGCAACAAACGAGCTTTTGAAATTCCAAGTGCAGAATGTTTTATGAGTGAAATCGGCTGTACTAAGCTTAAAGCTCCATCGGGTGACAAGGCTGATATTCATATTGTCATTCACGACCTACGAACTAACATGACACCAGAACTGGGATTTAGTATCAAGTCGCAGCTTGGCAGCCCATCTACTTTGCTCAACGCAGGTGACCCCACAAATATAACCTATCGTGTTGCAGGTGGCAACATGACAGACACCGAACTTGACGCTATCAACAGCATAAAAGACCATCTGCCACGCATGGCTGCCATCATTGAGAAAGGCTACAGACTAGAATATTCAGACATCGAACACAGTACATTCAAGAACAATCTTCTTTTCCTCGATACATGTATGCCTGAATTTATCGCTGCTTGCCTTGTCTGTGATAGCATGCCCAACGCCACTTCGTCTATCAAGGATGCCGTGGAAATGGTTGCACTGCAAAATCCTTTCTCATTTACGGGCAAGGACGTTGTGGCTTTCTATGAACACAAGATGAAAGTGCTGCTCCTTGATTCTGCATTGGGCATGACGCCCGCCAAAGAGTGGAAAGGTCGCTATGACGCTAACGGCGGTTACCTCGTAGTAAAGAAGGACGGCGACATCGTTTGCTATCACTTCTATAACCGCAACGATGTTGAAGACTACCTCTACCATAACACCCGTTTCGAGCGTGCCAGCCGTAGCCGCTATCACTTCGGCTCGTTATATCGCGACAATGATGGCAAAGTGTATATCAAGCTGAATTTGCAGATAAGATTTACAAAGTAATTACCTGAGTGTGGAGAAAAGTATCTGGTATTTCCTGATCGTCAATTCCCTCTCTCAGATGTACTATTGTCTGAAGCGCATGGGTGAGTCGTGCAGGGAGCATGTCGGCAACATTTTCCGTCCCGTCCCCACGGAGTATGCTAATGAGTTTCTTGTCCTGCGAAATGAGATGACACGTCTGTACCCTCGATCTCTCGATTGTGCGCCGGCATCCCAGATACGTAATGATGCAGCCGCACTTCAATCCTTACTTTCCGATTACCGCAAGCGTATCATTCATGACATACAGACCCGCCAACTCAACATCGAAGCCATGACCGTATTCCTGAGCGTTGTCCAGAAGTCTCAGGAACTCCTCAGCGCCCTTCGTCATCTGATGAGGGGGGGAGAGTAAGATGGAGAGCTGATTTCCCTGCCATTACGACACCACCGAACAACCTTTAGGATAGGCATACTCTGCCTAAGGTATAGGCATACTATGGCTGCTTGCAGGCTTACATATAAGAGATGCACCCGACCCGAGTCACGAAACGGGGGTGACTCTGGGTCGGATGCTTTTATGCTTCTGCTGCGGCAAGGAGAATCTCGCTGAGCGTGGGGTGTATGTGCACGATGTGGCGGAGCTGTGCTACGGTGGTGCTGCGACACATCAGGGCGCTGGCCTCCTGTATGAGGTCTGCGCTGTGGGCCCCGAAGGCGTGGCAGCCGAGTATGCGGCCTGCGCCAGGCTCGCTGAGCAGCTTGAGCATGCCCTCTGCCTGGCCCATGGCCAGCGCCTTGCCGTTGGCACGGTGGAAGGCCTTGCGACACTCGTAGGGTGTGCCTTCCTGCTTCAGCTGGTCCTCGGTCTTTCCCACACCGGCGACCTCGGGACTGGTAAAGACGGCAGCGGGCATGATGCTGAGGTCGATGTCGTCGTCGTGGCCGAGGATGCGGTTCACCACATGTATGCCCTGCATCTCGGCGGCGTGGGCCAGCATCTGGCGCCCGTTGACATCGCCGATGGCATAGATGCCCTCGACGGTGGTCTGACAGTGGTCGTCGACATGAATGCCGCTGCGCTCGTCGTAGTCGAAGCCGGCCCGGCTGAAGTGGTCGAAGACCCGCGGTGCGCGGCCCACGGCCATGAGCACCACGTCGGCCTCTACGCTCTGCTCGCGTCCCTTCTTATCCTGGAAAGTAACCACTTTCCACTCTCCACTTTCCACTTTCCTCTCTCCACTTTCCACTTTCCTCTCTACCCCCGTAACGCCGCACTGCAGGCAGAACTCCACGCCCTGTTTCTCCAGTGCCTTGCGCATCCGCTTGGCTATGTCGCTGTCGATGGCGGGCAAGCACTCCTTGAGGAACTCCACCACCGTCACCTTTGTGCCGAAGGCCGAGAAGATGCTGGCAAACTCCATGCCGATGACGCCTGCCCCTATGATGCAGAGGTGCTCCGGCAGCCTTCCGAGCTGCAGCAGGTCGCTGCTGTCTATCGTCAGCTCTGCTCCGGGCACTCTCAGCCGCTTGGGCACTGACCCTGTTGCCACGATGATGTGCGGGGCCGTGTAGCGCTCGCCCGCAGCTGCCGTGTCGCCGTCATCTCCGTGACAGGCCTCTACGGTGTGTGCATCGACGAAGCGTGCCTCGGCGCGCACCAGCGTGATGTTGGGGTGTGCCAGCAGCGTCTCTATGCCTTCGCGCAGCGAGCCGATGACCTCGTCCTTTCGGCTGCAGGCCGTTTCCAGCGAGAAGGTGGGGACACCGCAGCTGATGCCGAAGTCAGCGGCCTGGCGCACCAGCGTCAGTACCTCGGCGTTGCGGGCGTACGCCTTCGTGGGAATGCACCCTTCGTTCAGGCAGGTGCCGCCCACATGTCCCTGTTCGAAGATGACCACCTTCAGCTGGTGCTGAGCGGCATGGGAAGCGGCGCGGTAGCCCCCAGGCCCCGCACCGATGATGATTACATCTGCTTGCATTGGCATATCAGCTATTCTTCTGTCTGTATCTGCCGCCATGTGACGACAGGGTGCTTGGCGGCCAGCACATCGTCTACCCGCCCGATGGGCGTGTTGTGGGGTGCCGTCTTCACCAGCTCGGGGTTCTCCTTCGCCTCCTGGGCTATCTGCCGCATGACGCTGATGAAGCCGTCGATGGTCTCCTTCGACTCGTTCTCGGTGGGCTCTATCATCAGGCTCTCGTGGAAGAGCAGGGGGAAGTAGATGGTGGGTGCATGGTAGCCATAGTCGAGCAGCCGCTTGGCCACGTCCATGGTGGTGACGCCGGTCGACTTGTCCTTCAGTCCGTCGAAGACGAACTCATGCTTGCACAGCCCCTCTATGGGCAGCTCGTAGACATCCTTCAGGCTCTCCTTGATGTAGTTGGCGTTGAGTGTGGCCAGCGGTCCCACCTGCTTGACGTGCTCTCGCCCAAGAGAAAGGATGTACGCGTATGCGCGCATGGCCACGGCGAAGTTGCCGTGATAGGGCGACACCTCGGGGAAGAACTGCTCCAGCCCCTTCCTCACGCCTACGGGTCCTGCGCCGGGTCCTCCTCCGCCGTGGGGCGTCGAGAAGGTCTTGTGCAGGTTGATGTGCATGACGTCGAAGCCCATGTCGCCGGGCCTTGCTGCTCCGAGCATGGGGTTCAGGTTGGCGCCGTCGTAGTACATCAGTGCCCCGCAGTCATGGACCAGCTTCTCGATGACGGGAATCTGCCTTTCGAAGAGGCCCAGGGTGTTGGGGTTGGTCATCATCATG
>DGHX01000016.1:74900-77422 GCA_002392835.1 Prevotella sp. UBA3837
TTGGTCATCATCATGGCGGCGATGGCATCGCCGCTGACTCGAAGAAGATTCTGCAAGGCATCGACGTCGATGGTTCCGTCGCTGAGCGACTTCACCTCTACGATGTCCATTCCGCATACGGCGGCGCTGGCGGGGTTGGTGCCGTGTGCCGAGTCGGGCACGATGACCAGGCGCCGCTTCTCGTCGCCGCGGCTCTCGTGGTAGCGCTTGATGACCATCAGTCCTGTCAGCTCGCCATGTGCGCCTGCGAAGGGCTTCAGGGTGAAGGCATGCAGGCCTGTGAGCTCGCAGAGCGAACGGCAGAGCAGCGTGCAGATGGCCTCAGCACCCTTGGCCGTGTCGGCGGGCTGCAGGGGGTGCAGGTTCTGGAACTGCGGCAGTGCCGCCATCTCCTCGTTCAGCTTGGGGTTGTACTTCATGGTGCACGAGCCCAGCGGATAGAAGCCGTTGTCGACACCGAAGTTGTTGGCCGAGAGGTTGGTATAGTGGCGCACCACGGTCATCTCGTCGCACTCGGGCAGCTCGGCATCATGCTCGCGCCGCAGCTCGGCGGGCACCTCATAGTGGCCAAAGCGGTTCTTCGGCAGCGAGTAGCCCCGGCGTCCCTGTTGCGAGAGTTCAAATATCAGGTTTCCGTATAACTTGTTGTTCACGTTACTAATGCTTAATTCTTAATGCTTAATGCTTAATGAAATGATAAAGCTCTCATGCGCAGCTTATTATGCATTATGCATTAAGCATTATGCATTAAAGCTATGAGGCCGTCAATCTCCTCCTTGGTGCGTTTCTCGGTCACGGCGAACATCAGCTGGCCGTCGGCCACTTTCACTCCGGCGAAGAAGCCGTTGTCGGTGCATCGGCGCTGCAGGGCGTCGACGTCGCCGTCGTAGCTGACGACGAACTCATTGAAGAAGGGCTTGTCGTAGACGAGGCGGAAGTGGCCTGTCTCCGTCAGCTTGTCGCACAGGTAGTGTGCTCCTGCGTAGCTCAGCTCGGCGGCCTCCTTCAGTCCCTGGCGCCCCATGAGTGCCATGTAGACGGTGGCCCAGAGCGCCATGAGGCTCTGGTTGGAACAGATGTTCGAGGTGGCCTTCTGCCGGCGTATGTGCTGCTCGCGTGCCTGCAGTGTGAGCACGAAGGCCCGCTGTCCGCGGCTGTCCTGCGTGCGTCCCACTATGCGTCCCGGCATCTTGCGTATGAGCTTCTCGGTGCAGCACATGTAGCCCACATAGGGGCCTCCCCACTGCATGGGTATGCCCAGGCTCTGCCCGTCGCCGACGGCGATGTCGGCACCCCATTCTGCGGGTGTGCGCAGCACGGCCAGGTCGGCGGCCACGCTGTTCATGATGAACAGTCCCTTCTGTGCATGTATGGCGTCGGCCACGCCGCTGTAGTCCTCTACGATGCCGTAGAAGTTAGGCTGCTGCACCAGCACGGCTGCCACGCCGTTGAGCTTTGAGAGCTGGTCGTTGAGTGCCTGGCGGCTGGTCACTCCGTCCTCGGCAGGTATCATCACCAGGTCGATGCCGTGGAAGTGGGCATAGGTCCTGACGACGGCGAGGGTCTTGGGGTCGATGGTCTCGCTGACGAGCACCGTGTTCTGTTTCTTGCCTGCTGCCACGGCCATCATCACTGCCTCGGCGGTGGCGGTGGAGCCGTCGTACATCGACGCGTTGCTGATGTCCATGCCTGTGAGCTCGGCCATCATCGACTGGTACTCGAAGATGTAGTGCAGCGTTCCCTGCGATATCTCGGCCTGGTAGGGCGTGTAGCTGGTGAGCAGCTCTGAGCGTGAGAGCAGCTGCGGTATGACGGCGGGGGTGTAGTGGTCGTACACACCGGCCCCTGCGAAGCAGGTCAGCTGGCGGTTCTGCCGTCCCAGCTGTTCAAACAGCTGCCGCACCTCCAGCTCGCTCATCTCCTCGGGCAGCTGATAGTCGCCGCGGAAGCGTATCTGCTCGGGCACCTCGGCGTAGAGGTCGTCCAACGAGCCGACGCCTACCTTCTGCAGCATGGCCTGAAGGTCGGATGGGGTGTGGGGGAAGTACTTAAACATTTACTATTTACGATTAACGATTTACTATTGGTTGCAGAATTCCTCGTATGCCTTGGCATCCATCAGGTTGTCGAGCTCGGCCTTGTCGCTCAGCTGCACCTTGATGATCCAGTTCTCGTAGGCATCCTGGTTCAGCAGCTCGGGCTCATCGTCGAGTGCTTCGTTCACCTCCACGACGGTTCCGCTGACGGGCGAGTTCAGGTCGCTGGCGGCCTTCACGCTCTCCACGGCGCCGAACTCCTCGCCGGCCTCCACCTCGTCGTCCACCTCAGGCAGATCCACGTAAACCACGTTGCCCAGTGCGTGCTGGGCGTAATCGGTGATGCCGATGAAGCCGAAATCACCCTCTACTCTCACATACTCGTGCGACTCGCTGTAATAGAGTCCTTCAATAACTTTTGACATAATGTTTATTTATGATTTACAGATGATCGATTGATTATACTGACCCCACCCCCGGCCCCTC
>DGHX01000016.1:77557-96868 GCA_002392835.1 Prevotella sp. UBA3837
GAGGGGCCGGGGGTGGGGTCAGTATCTTTATCATGCTAAATGAATTGTTACTTCTTGTAGCTCTTGTTGTAGAACTGCTTCTTGACCACGGTTCCGGGGAACACTTTCTTCCTGATCTGCACCTGCAGGGGCGTGCCCAGCTTGGCGTAGCGGCTGTCTACGAGGGCCATGCACACGCTCTTGTCTACCGACAGGCAGTGGTAGCCGGTGGTCACCTCGCCCACGGGCTCGCCCTCGGCGCTGAGCACGGTATAGCCGTGGCGGGGTATGGCCTTGTCGGCCAGCTCTATGCCCACGACGCGGCGCTCCACGCCCTCGGTCTTCTGGCGCAGCAGGGCGTCGCGGCCTATGAAGCCGCCCTCCTTGTCGAGCTTGCAGAACATGGACAGTCCGGCCATGACGGGCGAGATGTCCTGGCTGAGCTCATCGCCGTAGAGGGGCAGTCCCACCTCGAAGCGCAGCGTGTCGCGGCAGCCCAGTCCGCAGGGCTTGCAGCGCCCGCTGGCCATGAGCTTGTCCCAGCTGTCGTTGATGAAGTCGGGCGTGGCGTATATCTCGAAGCCGTCCTCGCCGGTGTAGCCCGTACGCGAGACGATGACGTCGCCGATGGTCTTCACCGTATAGAACTCCAGCTCGCTGCACTGCAGCCCCAGCACCTCTTCCACCACGCGCTCGGCGTCAGGGCCTTGCACGGCCAGCTGGCCGTAGTCGTCGGAGCGGTTCTGCAGGTCAATGTCGAAGCCGCTGGCCTGCTGCTGCATCCACGCCCAGTCTTTGTCGATGTTGGCAGCGTTGATGACGAGGAAGAAGCTGTTCTCGTCCATCTTGTACACCAGCAGGTCGTCGACGGTGCCGCCGTCGTCGTAGCACATCATGCCGTAGAATATTTTGCCGACGGGTGCGCCGGCAACGTCGTTGGTGAAGATGTGCTGCACGTATCGCTCGGCCTCGGGGCCCTGCACGGTCACCTCGCCCATGTGCGACACGTCGAAGACGCCGCAGGCGGTGCGCACGGCCTGGTGCTCGTCGGTAATGTTGGAGTACTGGATGGGCATGTCGAAGCCGGCAAAGGGCGACATCAGCGCGCCCAGTGCCACATGTTTGTCATAGAGGCAAGTCTTTTTCATTGTTTTGTTATTTCGTTTCTTTTGTTTTTTCGGGTTAACGGTATAACGGGATTTCGGTATAACGGTATAACGGGATTTCGCTGTTATGTTGTTTCACCGTAATGCTGCTGCAGCAGTTCTATTTCGGCCACGTCGGCTTCGGTGAGTGAGTGCTCGCCGGTGCAGAGCGTCTGGCGTATGGCGGTCTTCACCTCCTCGATGTCCATCGCCGTGTGGTCCTTCAGCAGGGTGACGCGCTGCCGCACGCTCTGTATGCCCTTGGCCTGCAGCTTCTCGGGCCCGGGGGTGAGGGCGCTGAGCATGTGCTGCATGTTAATGTCGTAGAGCAGCGTGCCGTGCACGATGCAGCCCTGCGACAGCTTGTAGCAGGCCGTTCCGCTGACCTTGCGCCCGTTGATGAGCACGTCGTTGTGGGCGGTGCCCACGGCCTCGATGCCCATGCGGCGCAGCACCAGCACCAGCATGCCTATGAAGGTGTTGAAGGCCAGGCCGGTGTTCTGCTCGCGGGTGATGTACGAGAGCATGATGTTGCCCTGGTCGGCATAGACGCAGCCTCCCCCACTCTTCCGCTGCACGATGCTGATGCCGTGGCGGCGGCAGTAGTCGGCGTCCAGCTCGTTGGCCATGACCTGGTTGCGCCCGTAGATGACGGTGGGCGCCACCTGCCACATGAAGAAGAGGTCGTCGTCGCCATCGGGCAGATGGTGCACGGCATATTCCTCCATGGCGAGGTAGAACGACAAGGGCCGTTCCGCCGAAAGGTGCTGAGGCAGACTCATGTACTTCATAGACATCGGATTCAGTCTGCAAATTTACTCATTATTTACGTAACTACCAAAACATTTTGAAGAAATATTTTTCTCGCGCACGCATGTAATACGCGCGCGCGTGAGCGATTTTTTGGTTGCACCGGCTCAATACATCTTGATTGCACCGGCGTACATTTTGGTTGCACCGAGACTGAGTATCAGATAGTTATAAACAGAAAATCTTTTGGTTGCACCGAAAATATCTATATTTTTCACTACATGCGGGCCGCCCGAAAACGACAGGCGACCGAAGAAAAAAAATCCCAGGGCCTGGGATTTTTCTCTGCGGCCTCCATTTTTTAAAAAGCGGTTCACTTTTTAAAAAAAGCGGTTCACTTTTTTAAAAAAGCGGCCCGCTTTTTCAGCAAAACAACTTGGTTTGGTCACCGACCCAGTTGCCCACCATTCTCCACTCTCCACTCGCCCCTCCGGTGCAACCAAAAAATCGCTCACGCGTGTACGACGCGCGCGCGTTGGCGCTGGAGTGTATTCGTGTGCAGCTAAAAACAACTTGGTGTGATTTATTCAGCTAAAAACAGCTTGGTGTGATTTATTTACAGACCCCACCCCCAACCCCTCCCCTTGAAGGGAGGGGAGCGGCTACCGCCTTCATTGGCGCAGCGGAGCCCGTAGGCACTCCCCTCCCTTCAAGGGGAGGGGTTGGGGGTGGGGTCTGTGACTTATTCCAATAGGAGCTATGACTAATTCCAGTGGGGCCTGTGACTAATCCCAATAGGGCCTGAGACTAATTCCATTTGTACCAAGTTATTAACACAACAGGCGGGATAATTCTTGCCACGAATAAGAACAATGCTCCCCATTCGCAACCCGATTATTCTCATTATTCCAGTTCGTTTTCCCCAAACTAGATAGCAGCAGCCCACTCGCTGAACGGTTACGCCCCTGCCGCAGTAACTGAAAAAAGATTAAAAAACGGGGGCTGGCGTTAAAAAGACTGCCCCACATTTGTATATAAGAGCAAGAATGACTATCTTTGCACGAAATATTACAGATTATATACGCACATGAAGACAATACTCCGCCATACGCTGCCGGTCCTGCTCCTGCTGCTCTGCCCCCTGTGGGCACTGTGTCAGGAGACCGTACCCGCGACTGAGCCGCTCCTTGAGCAGGCGCTGCCCGCGCTGACGGATAGTCCTGCGCTGCCCACACAGACGGGAGCGACGACGACGGCCGCACCGGCCGATGCGCTGCGTGAAGCGCCTGCCGCCCCACCCTATGAAGCGGCGTTGCCCGACTCGGCCCTGCTGCGCCTGCCCCCACTGAGCAGCCGTGGCACGCTGGCCTGCTACCCTTACTGGGGCGGCACGCTCAGCGGCCTGAGCCACTGGCAGCTGCACCCGGGGCTGAACGTGTCGCTCTCGGCATCGGCCATCATCGGCACAGGGCGCCACGGCGGCAGCGGCTTTGCCAACAGCGCCGCACTGATGTATGCGGGCAGCATCACCCCACGCCTGTCGTATGCCGTGGGCGCTTACTCCACCATGCTCGACTACTGCGGACGGCAGATGCACGACGCCGGGCTGACGGCCATGCTCGACTACCGCTTCGACGAACACTGGGAGGCCACGGCCTTCGTGCAGAAGTCGGTGGTACAGCCCCGCCTGATGCCGCAGCATTACTGGCTGAGCGACGTAGGCGACAAGATAGGTGCCTCGGTGCGCTATCATTTCAACCCCAACGTCAGCATAGGCGTATCGGTGTGGAGCCAGAACACACCGGTGGGCTACGCCCCCTACGCCTGCTGGCCTTGAACGACCATACCGAAAGAAACGACATGAAGCAAGAAGAGTGTACCCGCCTGCTGGCCCTGCACGAGGTGAAGCCCACGGCCAACCGCATCGTGGTGCTGCGCGCGCTGGCCACGTCGGCTCGCCCGCTGACACAGGCTGAGCTGGAGGAGCGCATCATCAGCATCGACAAGTCGGGCATCTCGCGAACCCTCACCCTCTTTCGCGACCACCACCTGGTGCACACCATCGAGGACGGGTCGGGGGCCATGCGCTACGAGCTCTGCCACAGCCACAGCGGCGACGAGGACGACGACCTGCACGTGCACTTCTTCTGCGAGCGATGCCACCGCACGTTCTGCCTCGACGGCGTGCCCGTGCCCACCGTCGGCGTGCCGCCGGGCTATACCGTCACATCGGCAGCACACATCGTGAAGGGCATCTGCCCGGAGTGCGGGACAATTAGGAGTTAAAGGAGTTAAAGGAGTTAAAGACGATAGTTCTGCTGGCGGAAACAGGGCAAGCGGCAGTTAACATAAGACTATAATACAGAAGAACAAGAATATGAAAAGACGCTACACCATACTTGCACTCATGGCCGCGCTGCTGCTGCCGGCCCAGGCACAACAAATCATCAGCCTGAGCGGCATGTGGGACTTTGCCACCGGCGACGAGACCACACTGAAACGGGGAAAGACCATCAGCGTGGCACCCCGCGCCAGATACGCCGACGCCGTGGAGCTGCCCGGCTCGATGCTCACCAACGACAAGGGCACGCCCGTGAGCACTGAGACGCAATGGACGGGCTCGCTCTACGACTCCAGCTACTACTTCAACCCGCGCATGGAGCTCTACCGCCGCCAGGGGCAGATGAAGTTCCCCTTCTTCCTCACGCCCGCCCGCCACTACGTGGGCGCAGCATGGTACCGCCGCAAGGTGTACGTGCCCAAGGACTGGAAGGGACAGCGCATCAAACTCTTCCTGGAACGACCGCACATAGAGACCACCGTCTACGTGAACGGCAAGGAGGCCGGCCACCAGATGTCGCTCTCCACGCCACACACCTACGACGTGTCGAAGCTCATCAAGGCCGGACAGCAGAACGACATAGCCATTCGCGTGTATAACGGCATTGAGAACGTGGGCGTGGGACAGGACTCGCACAGCGTGACCGACCAGACGCAGGGCAACTGGAACGGCATCGTGGGCCGCATAGAGCTGCAGGCACAATGGCACAAACTGAACATCAGGCGCGTGCAGATAACGCCCGCCCCCGACCTGAAGACATATCAGGTGGCGGTGGAGCTGGAGAACCACATACCCACCGTGCGCGTCATGCCCCTATACGACTACCCCATCACCCTGAAGGTGCGCGAGTGGAAGAACGGCCAGCCGGGCAAAGTGCTGCAAGGCACGTCGGTCATAGCCGAAGGCAAAGATATGCTGGTGTTCACCATCAACACCAAATGCAACCCGCTGGAGAAGGGAGGCCCCAAGGAGCTGGAGCCATGGGATGAGTTCCACCCCAACCTCTACCACCTCACCATCGAGGCCGGCGACGACGTCTACGAGACCACCTTCGGCCTGCGCCACATCAGCATCGAAGGACGCCAGATGTGCATCAACGGCCGCCCGCTGTTCCTGCGCGGAACGGTGGAGAACTGCTGCTTCCCCGAGACCGGATACCCGCCGACGGACAAGGACGAGTGGCTGCGCATCATGCGCAAGTGCAAGGAATGGGGTCTGAACCATATACGCTTCCACAGCTACTGTCCCCCCGAGGCCGCCTTCCAGGCCGCCGACGAGGTGGGCATATACCTGCAGCCCGAAGGGCCCAGCTGGCCCAACCACGGCGTGAAGCTGCGCTGCGGACAGGTCATTGACAAGTACCTCATGGAGGAGACGAAGCGCATCATCGACACCTACGGCCACCACCCATCCTTCGTGATGATGGCCGCAGGCAACGAGCCCGCCGGCGACTGGGTGAGCTACTGCCGCGACTGGGTGAAAGAGATGCACCAGTACGACTCTACGAAGGTGTACTGCGGAGCCAGCGTAGGCGGCGGATGGGCCTGGGACGACGGATCGGAATACCACGTCAAGGGCGGAGCAAGAGGACTGGACTGGGACAACCACGCACCGCAGAGCACCGACGACTACACGCAGGGCATACTATACCCCCGCAACTACAAGGACAGCCAGCCCAACAACACACCTATCATTGCCCACGAGCAGGGACAGTGGTGCGCCTTCCCCGACTTCAAAGAGATAGCACAATACAAGGGAGCCTACAAGGCCGCCAACTTCGAGATTTTCCGCGACCTGCTGGCACAGGGCGGCATGGCATCGATGGCCGAGAAATTCCTCATGGCCAGCGGACGGCTGCAGACGCTGTGCTACAAATATGAGATGGAACGCAACCTGCGCACACCCGACTACGCCGGATTCCAGCTCCTCAGCCTGAACGACTACAGCGGACAGGGCACCGCCCTCGTGGGACCACTGAACGTGCACTGGGAGGAGAAGGGCTACGTCAACGCCCGCGAGTGGCGTGAGTTCTGCAACGCCATCGTCGCGCTGGCCCGATTCCCACGGTTCGTCTACACCACGGCCGACACGCTGCGCGTTCCGCTGGAGATCATGAACGCCGCCTACGGCAACCTGGTTCCCTGCACCACCACATGGCAGCTGATGCAGAACGACACCACGCTCTACGCCACCGACACCCTGGCCGCAACACCCGTACCCATGGGCAAGAACACACAGCTGGGAACCATCGTGCTGCCCCTCGACAGCATCAAGGCTCCGGCAAAGATGACGCTGTACGTAGCGGTGGAGAACATCATACAGAATCACTGGGACTTCTGGGTGTACCCAGCTATAAGTGAAGAGTTAAGAGTGAAGAGTGAAGCGCTCGAGCTTTATATTTGCGACACGCTCAGCCAGGCAGCCCTCGACACGCTGCGCCGGGGCGGCACCGTGCTGCTCACGGCAGCCGGCAAGGTGACGCTGGGCAGCGACGTGAAGCAGACCTACCTGCCCGTGTTCTGGAACACGTCGTGGTTCAAGATGCGGCCCCCGCACACCACAGGAGCCTACATAGACAAGCAGCACCCGCTGTTCAGCCACGGATTTCCCACCGACGACTGGAGCAACCTGCAGTGGTGGGAGCTGCTGAACCGCGCACAGGTGATGAACCTCATGGAGCTGCCAGCCAGCTACCAGCCGCCCATACAGCCCATCGACACCTGGCACGTCAGCCGTAAGCTCGGCATGCTCATCGAAGCCCGCGTGCTGAACGGCCGGCTGCTCATGACCACCATGGACATCAGCACCGACCTGCAGCACCGACACGTGGCTCGGCAGATGCGTCATGCCATCCTCAGCTACATGCAGAGCCCCGACTTCCAGCCCACGCTGACGCTGCAGCCAGAGGTCATCAGCCACTTCTTCACCCACGAGGCGCCGCCCGTAAACATGTTCACCAACGACAGCCCCGACGAGCTGAAACCGAAGCTACAGTAATAACTGAGGGAGTTAAAGGGAGTTAGGGGGGAGTTAAAGGGAGTTAGAGGACAAAAGAAAATGAAAGAATTTGTAATATCCGAGGCCAAGGCCGAGACTGCTGTGCTCGTGGGCCTCATCACTCCACAGCAAAGCGAAGCAAAGACAAAAGAGTACCTGGACGAGCTGGAGTTCCTGGCCGAGACGGCCGGAGCCCACACCCTGCGCCGCTTCACCCAGCGCGCCGCCGGTCCCAGCCAGGTGACCTACGTGGGCAGCGGCAAGCTGCAGGAGATAAGACAGTACATCAAGGAGTGCGAGGACGCCTGCGACCACTGGGACGGCGAGGGCGACGAGCCTCAGCCCGTAGGCATGGTCATCTTCGACGACGAGCTCTCGGCCAAGCAGCTGCGAAACATCGAGAAGGAGCTGGGCGTGAAGATCCTCGACCGCACCAGCCTCATCCTCGACATCTTCGCCATGCGCGCACAGACCGCCGAGGCCAAGGCGCAGGTGGAGCTGGCACAGCACCGCTACATGCTGCCACGACTGCAGCGACTGTGGACACACCTGGAACGACAGGGAGGCGGCAGCGGTGGCGGCGGCGGAAAGGGCACCGTGGGACTGCGCGGACCCGGCGAGACTCAGCTGGAGATGGACCGGCGCATCATCCTGCACCGCATCACCCTGCTGAAGCAGCGACTGGCAGAGATAGACCAGCAGAAGACCACACAGCGCAAGAACCGCGGACGACTGATACGCGTGGCCCTGGTGGGATATACCAACGTGGGAAAGTCGACGCTGATGAACCTGCTCGCCAAGAGCGAGGTCTTCGCTGAGAACAAGCTCTTCGCCACACTCGACACCACCGTGCGCAAGATGACCATCGACAACCTGCCCTTCCTGCTGGCCGACACCGTGGGATTCATACGCAAGCTGCCCAGCGACCTCGTAGAGAGCTTCAAGAGCACACTCGACGAGGTGCGCGAGGCCGACCTGCTGGTGCACGTCGTGGACATCAGCCACCCCGACTTCGAGGAACAGCTGCGCGTGGTGGAGCAGACACTGGCCGAGCTGGGCTGCGCCGAGAAACCGTCGATGATTGTGTTCAACAAGATTGACGCCTACCACTGGACACCGCAGGACGACGACGACCTGACAGAGCCCACGCGCGAGAACATATCGCTGGAAGAGCTGCAGCGTACATGGATGGCTCGCATACAGAGCCCCGACTTCAAGAGCACCAGCGACTGCATCTTCATTTCTGCACGGCAGAAATACAATATCGACGAGCTTCGCACGTTATTATATAAACGCGTGCGGGAGCTGCATGTGCAGAAGTATCCTTACAATGACTTCCTCTATCCCGCCTGTGAGGTGGAGTGAGAGAGGAGTGAGAGAGGAGTGAAAAGGGACAATTGCGACTGATGAATATTGCTCAAGGAAGTGCGCTTGTTCCGCTCCCGGCGGTTTCCCCGCCGGGCCTGCCTCTGGCTTAGAAGAATGTAGAGACTATATTCTACTCGCACACGACCTCAACTACATAGACGATGCCATCTGTCAACAACTGCATCAATCCATAGAACTTGCTAGCAGATTTTTAAATTCATACTGCCAAGGAATTATTAACAATAACGGAGTCAAAGATTGAGAAGCGATTGAAATGGAATAAAAAGGAAGAAAGAAAGACTAACGTCCCCGTCACTCCATTTCACTCCCCCTTCACTTCCCTTTCACTCCCCCCAAACAAAAGCGACAATGAGAGATTACCGACAACTGACACAAGACGAGATTCGGGTGCTGGAGCAGAACGTCTGCTGGGCCGAGGACTGGAACCGCGTGCTCGTAGACCCCGACTTCCGTCCCTACAACTTCCACCGCGTGATGTTCTACGGCGACATCCGACTGGGCAGCTTCGAGAAGAAGATTGAGGTGGCCAAGGGCTTCTTCAAGCACTCCGGCATCAACGATGCCACACTGCGAAACGTCAGCGTGGGCAACGACTGCCTCATCGAGAAGGTGGGCAACTTCATCAACAACTATACCATCGGCGACGACTGCTACATATCGAACATCTCGACCCTCGAGACCACCGAGGGCGCCAGCTACGGCGCAGGCAGCACCATCAGCGTGCTCAACGAGATGGGCGACGGCAACGTGGTGCTCTTCCGAGAGCTGAACTCGCAGCTGGCAGCATTCATGGTGAAGCACCACCAGGACAAGGCACTCATCAACCGCCTGCGCCAGCTCATCGACGACGAGGTGCGCATCTCCACACCCGAGCGGGGCATCATAGGCAACCGTGTGAAAATCATCAACACGAAGGACATCACCAATACCGTCATCAAGGGCGACTGCGAGATCAGCGGATGCGCACGGCTCTCGGAGTGCACCATCCTGAGCAGCGAGGACGCCAGCGTGTTCATAGGAACGGGCGTCATCTGCGAGAACTCCATCATCTGCGACGGATGCAGCATCAACAACTCGGTGAAGATGCAGGACTGCTTCGTGGGCGAGGCATGCCAGATTACCAACGGCTTCACCGCCGAGGCCAGCCTGTTCTTCGCCAACTCGTTCATGGCCAACGGCGAGGCCTGCGCCGCCTTCTGCGGACCCTTCTCGGCCAGCCACCACAAGTCGAGCCTCCTCATCGGCGGACAGTTCTCGTTCTACAACGCCGGTTCGAACACTAACTTCTCAAACCACGCCTACAAGATGGGCCCCATGCACTACGGCACGCTGGAGCGCGGCACGAAGACGGCCAGCGGCAGCTATGTGCTCATGCCCGCCACCATAGGAGCCTTCAGCGTCTGCTTCGGAAAGCTGATGCACCACCCCGACACCCGCAACCTGCCTTTCAGCTACCTCATGGCCTACGGCGAGACGATGTACATCGTGCCCGGCCGGAACATCACTACCGTCGGTCTGTACCGCGACATCAAGAAATGGCCCAAGCGCGACAAGCGCTCGAAGCAGTCGAAGAAGAGCATCATCAACTTCGACTGGCTCAGCCCCTACACCGTGGGCGAAATCATTGAGGGCATGAAGATACTGCAGGCACTGCGCGACGCCTCGGGCGACAACGTGTCGTCGTACAACTTCCACGAGTACGTCATCAACGCTTCGTCGCTGCGAAAGGGACAGAAATACTACGACATAGCACTGCGCATCTACATGGGTGCCGTGCTGAAGCGCGCACAAAAAGAGGGATTCTTTGGCATGCCGAAATCGGAAGTTGGAAAAGGACAATGGTCTGACCTGAGCGGACTGCTGCTGCCCGAAAGCGAGGAGCAGCGGCTCATTGACGACATCAAGGACGGCTCGATAGAGAACATTCAGCAGGTGCTGACGCGCTTTGACGACATCAACGAGCACTACAGCGACTACCGCTGGGCATGGAGCTACCAGCTGCTGCTGGACTACTACCACCTGACGGAGCTGGACGAGCATGCCTGCGAGCGCATACGCGAAGACTATGTGCGGGCCCGCCGCGCCTGGATAGCCGAGATCAGGAAGGACGCCGACAAGGAGTTCCAGATGGGCGACGTGGATCAGGAAGTGTACGAAGACTTCTTAGAGAAGCTCGACCACGAGATAGACTACGAGAACTGACTATTGCAGCCCGTCGAGCTGTCGCTTCAGCTGCTGCAAGTCTTCCTTAATGCCAATCAGACGACTGAGCACCTCGGCCTTGCGGTCGCTGCCGTCGCGGTTGGCATTAATCATTTTGCGTGCGGCGGCCAGCTTGAAGCCCCGCACCTTCACCAGGTTGTAGATGAGCCGTATCTGCTCAATGTCCTTTTCGTTGTACTGCCGCACCTTGTTGGGACCTGTCGTCTTGGGCTTCAGGTAGGGGAACTCCGTCTCCCAGTAGCGCAGCGTGCTCTCGTTCAGGTCGAACATCTCTGCCACCTCCTTTATGGAGTAGTAGAGCTTCAGGTTCTTATTCAGGTTCAGTGCCATCTTCTGTAATGCATTAAAACGTGGGATTCCATTCGTCAGCCCGCTTGAACACATTCTCCAGTGTGATCTCCTTGGCCTCCTTCTTCGTCAGCTGACGGCTCCACGCCACGCGCTTGTCGGTGGCGGCGCCGTCGCCGGTGTTCTCAAACTCTAAGTAGCGGGCCGTCTTCTCGCGCTCCACCTGCCAGTGGTGCCAGCCCTCGGGGCGGATGGCGGCGGGCAGCGAGCAGTGCATGAAGAGCGTATAGCCATAGTCGCGCCAGGGACGGCCCAGGTAGAGCTTGGTGACCTCGGGGGCCGTCGTCACGGTGCACTTATTAAATATGTACCCGTACATTATTTCTTGAGGGGTAGAGGCGGCAGTGATGTAGCTGTTCGACTTGCAGAAGATGTGGCACTGCTCGAACCACGCCGTCGAGGGCCCGAAGATGAAGTCTACCGTTCCCTCGATATAGCAGTCCTTGAAGTAGAGGCGTGTGCCGGGCATGCCGGTATAGACGGTGTCCTGATTGCCCAGGAAGCGGCAGTTGATGAAGGTGAGACGGTCGCCCTGTGTGTGCAGTGCCACCGCCTGTCCCAGCCGGGCGGCATTATTCTCGATGGTGATGTTCTTGAAGGTGATGTTGTTGGCATCGACCCTGACGGTGAACGAGCGGAAGGTGCCCAGCTTCGGCCGGTCGCCCATGGCTAAGAGCTGCTGCTTCAGCTGCGCCGGCCAGTAGTTGCCGTCCATCGCGATGTTGGCGTGGTCATCGTAGGTGATGATGGTCTGGTCGCGGTCTTCACCACAAATCTCAATGTTCTGCAGCCACTGCGGCATGATGACCTTCTCCTTGTAGGTGCCTTTCTTCACGAAGATGACCTTGTGATAGTCCATAAAGGCGCGGCACACCTCAATGGCGTCGGTGACGGTTCGGAACTGTCCCGTGCCGTCGCGAGCCACTACGATGGTGTCAGGATTGTCATACTTGTCGGCAGCCAGCATCGGCATGAAGGCCAGCAAGGCCAGAATGGTTGTCAATAGCTGTTTCATATTCCTTGTCTTTCCTTATTCCTAACTCCTAACTCCTAACTCTCATACATGCTGCGCTCAATGACGATGGGCATGCGCTTGCGCTTGAACTCCGATCCGCGGTGGCGCTTCAGCACACGCTCCACGGTTTCTGCGCCGTATGCGTCGAGCAGGCGCTTCATCTGCTGCTCGTCATCGCCCTGCTGCAAGTAGGTGTTCAGTATGTCGTCCACCTCCTCGTAGGTATGGCCCGGTGCTATCTGCGCCATGTCGCCCCCGGCAGCCACGCCGTTGCCGTCGGTGGGCATGATGTCGTAGGCGGCGCGCAGGGCCTGGTGGCGCGGGTCGGCAGCGTCGGGATAGCACTCGGTGAAGATATACTTGCACAGCTCGTACACCTCGTGCTTCCACAGCCCGCCGATGGGGTTATAGTCGGCCACGTCGCCGTGAATGGTCCAGAAGCCCAGGTTGTGCTCAGTCAGGTTGTCGGTGTCCATGACCAGTCCTCCCGTGACGGAGGCGATGTTGTAGAGGTATATCATGCGCAGGCGCGCCTTGATGTTTCCCTGCGAGATGGGTGTCGAGGGCAGGTGCTGCTCGCAGGTGGCCTTCATCAGCAGGTACTGCGCCTGCAGGTTCTCCACCCAGCACTCTGTGGTGAAGGCGTGCATGGCCATGCTGGCCGAGTCGTTCTCCTCGGCGCTGTTCGACGTGCAGGGCAGGCTCACGCCTATGAAGCGCAGCTGCTGCTCGGGGTGCCGCTTCACCACCTCGTGGCAGATGGCGGCGGTGACCGTTGAGTCGAGCCCGCCCGAGAAGCCCAGCACCATCGTCTTCAGGTGGTGGTCGGTTAAATACTTGGCCGTCTGGCTCACCATTGTCTCAAAAACCTTCTTGTAGTCCATAGTCGTTATTATGTTTTAATGTGGTTTGCTTGCAGGGTGGCAGGGGAAATGCCGTTGCGAGTTTACATGATTTGCGAGATTTCCTTCAGGTCATCGACCTCCTTCAGCTTGTCGATGATCTGGCGCAGGTCCTCGCGGTCGTGGACGCGCAGGTCGATGCTTCCGTCGAAGATGCCGTCCTCGCTGGTGAACATGAGTTTCCGGATGTCGACCGAGAGCTGGTTGCTGATGACGCGTGTCACCTCGTTCACCAGGCCTCGGCGGTCGATGCCTCCCAGGCGTATGGTGGCGTCGAAGAAGAGGCGCTTGTGCATGTCCCACTTCACGTCGAGGATGCGGTTGCCGTAGCTGGCCTTCAGCTTGTTGGCCACGGGGCATGCGCGCTTGTGTATCTCTATGCGGTTCTGGTTGTCTATGTATCCCAGCACGTCGTCGCCGGGAATGGGGTGGCAGCAGTCGATGAAGATGAACTGCTTGATGTTGTCCTCGTTCAGGTAGATGGGCTTTTTGCGGTTGAAGCCCTCCGGCACGATGAACAGTTCGGGCTGCGCCTCCTCCTGTGCAGCTTTCTTTGCCTTGACGAAAGGCACGTACTTACGCCATCCGCCTCCGCTGCTCTCGGCTTTCTTCTTGTTCTTTCCCTTCAGCTCGTCTACGTCGGCATCGCCCAGCAGTATGGTCTTCTCGCCTATCTGCTGGAACAGCTGCTCACGGCTGGCACATTCGTGGAACTTGCTCAGCTGGTCGGCCACGGCCAGCGACGGTTCGAAGCTGTTCTTCTGCAGCCAGGCGTTCAGCATCTCCTCGCCGGTCTTCTGCACCTCGCGCTGCGAGCGTCGCACCATGGCCTGTATCTTTGCCTTTGCCTTTGCGGTGTAGACGAAGTTGATCCACGACGGCTGCACGTGCTGCGACTTCGAGGTGAGGACCTCCACCTGGTCGCCGCTGCTGAGTCGGTGGCTCAGCGGCACCAGCTTGTGGTTCACCTTGGCCCCGATGCAGTGCGAGCCGAGGAAGGTATGTATGGAGAAGGCGAAGTCGAGCACGGTACAGTCGGCAGGCATGGTCTTGATTTCGCCCTTGGGTGTGAACACGAATATCTCGCTGGCGAAGAGGTTCAGCTTGATGGCGTCGAGGAAGTCCATGGCATCGGGCTGCGGGTCGTCGAGTATCTCCTTGATGGTGTGCAGCCACTCGTTCATCTCGCTCTCGTCCTCCGAGTATTCCTGCTTCTCGGCCGGTGTGCCGTCGGCGTTGCTGCTCTCCTTGTATTTCCAGTGTGCCGCCAGTCCCTGCTCGGCTATCTCGTCCATGCGGTCCGAGCGTATCTGCACCTCTATCCAGTGTCCCTGCTTCGACATGAGGGTGACGTGCAGGGCCTGGTAGCCGTTGGCCTTGGGCTTGGTCACCCAGTCGCGCAGCCGGTCGGGGTGTCGCCGGTATATCTTCGACAGGGCGGTGTATATCTTGAAGCAGTCGTCCACCTCGTCCTTGCGGTCCTTGGGCTTGAAGATGATGCGCACGGCCAGTATGTCGTAAATCTCCTGGAAGGTGACGTGCTTGGTCTGCATCTTGTTCCAGATGGAGTATGGCGTCTTCACGCGCTCGCGTATCTCGTATTCGAATCCCAGCTTCCGCATGATGTCCTCGATGGGCCTTGTGAACTGCTCGAACGACTCGTGACGCGACACCTGGCTGTCCTCCAGCTGCCTGACGATGGCGGCGTACTCCTCGGGGTGCTCGAAGCGGAAGCTGAGGTTCTCCAGCTCCGACTTGATCTTGTACAGCCCCAGCCGGTGGGCCAGCGGTGCATAGAGGTACAGCGTCTCGCCGGCTATCTTGTACTGCTTGTTGGCAGGCTGGGACTGCAGCGTGCGCATGTTGTGCAGGCGGTCGGCAATCTTGATGAGGATGACGCGTATGTCCTCGCTCATGGTGAGCAGCAGCTTCTTGAAGTTCTCGGCCTGTGCCGATGCCTGCTCGCCGAAGATGCCTCCGCTGATTTTCGTGAGCCCGTCGACGATCTGCGCTATCTTCGCGCCGAACATGTTCTCTATGTCCTCCACGGTGTACTCGGTGTCCTCTACCACGTCGTGCAGCAGAGCCGAGCAGATGCTGGTGGAGCCGAGTCCTATCTCCGAGCAGACGATTTGCGCCACGGCGATGGGGTGCATGATGTATGGCTCGCCCGACAGGCGTCGCACGCCTTTGTGCGCCTGTCTGGCAAAATTGAAGGCCTTGGCGATGAGGTCTACCTTCTTGCGGTGCCGCGAGTTCAGGTAGTCGCCTATCAGCCGTTCATAGGCCGCATTGATCATCTTGTCGTCGGCTTCTTGTTGCCGGCGTATTTCTTCGTCGGTCATAGTGCTATTTCACCCTGAGTTTCTGTCCTACCGTAATCTTGTCGCCCCGCAGTCCGTTCAGCTTCTTCAGCTTGGCCACGGTGGTGTGGTTGCGCCGTGCGATGGCGCCGAGCGAGTCGCCGCGCCGTGCCGTAGCATACGATGCGCTGCCGCCGCTGCGTCCCTGCCGTTTGGTGGCACGCTGCTTGGTGGCACGCTGCTTGGGACGGGGCTGGGGTGTGGGGCGCTCCTCCACCTCCACCTCCTGCCGTTTCAGCGTCTGCTGCCCGGCCATGGCGTAGATGGAGTCCTCCATGTCGATGAAGCGTGCCACGTCGTTCACCGGCAGCCGCAGCACGGAGGGTGCCGAGAGTCCGGGCACCACGTCGCGCCGGTAGACGGGGTTCAGCGAGCGCACCATGTCGACGTCGAGGTCGCAGGCCTGTGCCACCTGCTGGAAGGTGATGTTGCGACTGACCATGACGGTGTCGGTCTTCACGGGCAGCTTGCTGGTCATGGGGCAGATGCCGTGCTCGCAGTAGTAGGTCATGGCGTAGTTGGCGGCTATGAAGGCGGGCACGTAGCCACGCGTCTCCTTAGGCAGATAGGGATAAATCTCCCAGTAGTCGCGCTTTCCGCCTGAGCGTCGAATGGCGCGGTTGATGTTCTCCGGTCCGCAGTTATAGGCTGCTATGACCAGGTTCCAGTCGCCGAAGAGCTGGTAGAGGTCACGCAGATAGCGTGCTGCCGCCATCGATGACTTCACGGGGTCGCGGCGATCGTCGCTGAGCGAGGTCACCTCCAGTCCGTAGGCCCTGCCGGTGGCGAGCATGAACTGCCAGAGACCGGTGGCTCCGGCGTGGGAAACGGCAGTGGGGTTCAGTGCAGACTCGATGATGGGCAGGTACTTCAGCTCCAGCGGTAGCTGGTAGGTGTCCAGTGCCTGCTCGAAGATGGGCATGTAGAAGTTGGCGGCGCCCAGCATATAGCTCACCTGGCGGCGCAGGCGCACCATGTAGCGGTCTATGCACGAGCGCACCACGTCGTTGTAGGCCATCTCCATCACCGTTGGCATGCGGCTCAGGCGCTCAATGTACACCTCGCTGGGGAAGTCGGGGTTCTGGCTGAGCATCTCGCAGTCGCCGGCCGTCGACAGGTATGTCTTCGACATGTACTGGCTCATCAGGCTGTCGAGGTTGGCGTCGGTCAGCGCCTCGGGGAAGTCGAAGCCCTCCTGGACATCGGCCAGGTTATCGTCCTCCTCGTCATCGTCGTCGATGACCTCGATGCCGTCCTCGTCGTCCAGGTCGTCCAGGTCGGTTTCCACTACCTGCGCCGCGGCGGGGCAGAGTGCCATATTGTAAAAGATGAATGACAGTGCTATCAGTTTTTGCCTCATATCGTTTTGCTTTGTTTTTAGTATTAATTGCTGTTCGTGCACGTGCGTGCACATGTAGGTTCAGAATTCAATGCTGCAGTTCACTCCCACTGCAGCCGCTGTGAGCGGGTTCATGGTCTGCCGGCCGTTGCCGATGACGGTGGGCCGCAGCTTCATGGACAGGTCTTTCGAGAGGTCGAAGGCCGACAGCTCGGCGTCGACGTAGGCATCGATGACCGATATGGCATAGACGCCCACCATGACGAAGAAGCTCAGGTCGCGGTATCGGCGGAAGCGGTCCTTGCGCTTCTTGAAGATGGTCTTGTAGCGCTCTTCGTTCTGTGGTGTTATCTGCCGCCCCAGGTGCAGGAACTTGTTGTAGCTCGACGTGCCCGGGTCGTCGTCCATGATGTCGAGATAGGCCTGCGCATAGTCCTTGTACATCATGTTGTTCCACGTCATGGCATAGATGCAGCCCATGAATCCGCCGTAGACAATGGGCAGCTTCCAGTACTTGCGGTTGTATATCTGTCCGCCGCCGGGTATGACGAGTGCCAGCCAGAGTGCGCGCTGCGGGTCGGGGCGCCAGGTGCTCCAGTCGCGCTCTTTCTTCATCTTCAGCTTTTTGCCGCTGAGCAGTGCGGGGGTAGCCGCTGCCAGCGAGTCGCCTACGGCCAGGATGGAGTCGCCCGCCGCCGAGCCCGCCACGCCGAGTCCCGCTTGGTACATGGAGTCGATGGCCATGACGATGCTGTCGGCCACCACGGGCGTCTGCGCCTTGACGCCCTGCGGGCTAAATGACAAATGACAAACGACAAATGACAAACCCAGCAGCCTGCCAATTGCGTTGTCAAACAGTCTTCCTATACATGCCCTCATAGTGCAGCAGTTGTCATTTGTCATTCCTCACTGTTCACTCAGTCCGCATGCTGCCAGTATGCGCTGCAGCTCCTCGGCGCTGGCAAAGGGTATGCTTATCTTTCCTTTTCCGCCGGCGGAGCATGTCAGCTGCACCTTGGCCTGCAGACGGACGGCCAGCCGCTGGCGGGCAGCCACCATGTCGGCAGGCAGCTGTGCCTTGGCCGTAATCTTCTTCTTCGCCGTCTGCACGTCCTCGCCCTGCTTCAGCATCTGCACCATCTCCTCCACCTTGCGCACGCTGTACTGGTTCTTCAGCACGTCGCGGAAGAGCTTCAGCTGCAGCGACGGCGAGTCGAGGGCCAGCAGGGCGCGGGCGTGGCCCATGTCTATCTCGTGGTTCTTCAGCGACATCTGTATCTGTGCAGGCAGCTTCAGCAGCCGCATGTAGTTCGTCACGGCGGTGCGGCTCTTGCCCACCCGCTCCGATATCTTCTCCTGCGTCATGCCCGTGGTCTCAGCCAGGTGTTCGTAGGCCAGTGCTATCTCTATGGCGTTCAGGTCCTCGCGCTGTATGTTTTCCACCAGCGCCAGCTCCATCACGTTCTCGTCCTCCACGGTGCGTATGTAGGCCGGTATGGTCTTCAGCCCGGCACGCTGCGATGCGCGCCAGCGTCGCTCGCCGGCAATGATCTGGTAGCGCTCGGGAGCCACCTGCCGCAGGGTGATGGGGGCGATGATGCCCATGTTCTGTATGCTCAGGGCCAGTTCCTGCATAGCCGTCTCGTCGAACTCGCGGCGCGGCTGGTCGGGGTTAGGCTCTATCTGTTCAATAGGTATCTCGTTGAGGTTCGACGACCCCTGAGTCTTCACGTCGCTGGTATCTATGAGTGCATCCAGCCCGCGGCCGATGCCCATGTCGTCAAGGCCGCGGCCAATGACATTCTTATCAAATTTCTTTCGTACAGCCATATTCTTTTTGGGAGTTAAAGGAGTTAAAGGAGTTAAAGGAGTTAAAGACGATAGACTCATCCTTTTTTATCCTAACAACGCACGTTTAATCCTTAAGCCCATTATTATTTATGATTCCTTTACAATACAAATTCAAGAATTTACTCGTCTCTTCCAGTGAAAAGCGTAGTCCTTCAAACTCTTCTAGTGAAATATATCCCAAATCTCTTACTAACAATATATAGTTCCTGCATTCTTCCAGACTGCCTTGGGCAATATTAAAAAAACGAAGCTTGTCGGCTTTGCTCAGTTTCTTGTATCCCTCAGCAATATTTGCGGAAATTGACACTGCCGCCCTTTGGAACTGATCACAAAGGCCGAAACGTTCAGTGGGAGGAAAATTCTGAGTAGAACGATAGGCAAGCAGGGCAAAAGCATGTGCCTTTTGCCAAGCGATTACATTTTCAAAACTATATGTAGGCATAGTCTATCGTCTTTAACTCCTTTAACTCCCTTAACTCCTTTAACTCCTTTAGCCCCTTAACTTCTTTTACTTATAATCTCCTTCGCCAGGGCCAGGTGGTCCTTCGTTCCGGTGGAGTCGGCATCGTAGAGTATGCAGGGCAGTCCGTGGCTGGGGCTCTCGCTGAGCTTCACGTTACGGCGTATGACGGTCTTGAACACCAGCTCCTGGAAGTGGCGCTTCACCTC
>DGHX01000016.1:96922-145958 GCA_002392835.1 Prevotella sp. UBA3837
CCTCGTCGTAGATCTGGTTGGCCAGGCGCAGGCGCGAGTCGTACATCGTCAGCAGGAAACCCTCTATCTCGAGCTTCGTGTTCAGCTTCGACTTGATGATCTTGATGGTGTTCAGCAGCTTCGAGATGCCCTCCAGTGCGAAGTACTCGCACTGCACGGGTATGATGACCGAGTCGGCGGCCGTCAGGGCGTTCACCGTGATGAGGCCCAGCGACGGCGAGCAGTCGATGAGTATGTAGTCGTATTCGTCGCGGATGGGAGCAAGCAGGTTCTTGATGACGCGCTCGCGGTTGTCCAGGTTCAGCATCTCAATCTCGGCACCCACCAGGTCGATGTGGCTGGGAATGATGTCCAGCCCCTCAATGTCGGTGGTGTAGATAGCCTCACGCACATCCGTCTTGTCGATGATGCACTCATAGAGCGAGCAGTCCACCTCCTGAATGTTCACGCCCAGGCCGCTCGAGGCGTTGGCCTGCGGGTCGGCGTCAACCAGCAGCACCGTCTTCTCCAGCGTGGCCAGCGATGCGGCCAGGTTCATCGTCGTGGTCGTCTTGCCCACGCCGCCCTTTTGGTTGGCTAATGCAATGATTTTTCCCATATCAATCTTTTCTCCTTAATGGTATATAGGCTGCAAAGATACTAAATTTCCGTGAAACAAAAGCCATTTAACGCACAATTTAAGTATTTTTGCATAGATTAATTGATTCAAGTTTCACATTCGCTCATTTTTGGGAGTGAAAGGAGTAATAGGAGTGAAGGAGTGTAGACGATAGACTTTACCCTTGTTTTTCCCTTCGGAGGAGGAATCTTGGAGGAGTATCGGAACAGCAAGACTAACGTCTACACTCCTTTCACTCCAAAACTTGCGAAAGTTGAGTTAATTGACTTAGCTGGTGTTCGCCGCTACTTTCACCACGTGTCAAATACCCTACAGTCTACTAAATAATCATAAAAAACACGCGACAATAGCAATATCTGTTAATAAATTTGTAATTTTGCACCAATTAAGTGCATAGTCTTAACCATCGGCGCCATGAAACAGGAGCACACGACGTGCGTCACCCTTAAGTGCGCGACAGGTTAAGACTACATAAACTGGCGGTAGACAGGGCATACATGGAGTGTAGCTGGACATCAGTGCATAAGGTTCAAAGCCATTGCCGTCACAACTTTGGCTGTGCCCACAAGGTACGGTGTCCCCAAGGTATGCACCGCCCGTAAACAGCAGGAATACAGTCATGGACAGCAAGACACAAGCTCCGGCAGCCAGCGGTACCACGCTGCAGTGGTTTCCCATGCGGGCCACCTACAACAGCCAGATGGCGGTGAAGGAGCACCTCGACGCCCTGGGCATCAACACCTACATACCCATGCAATACAGGGTGATAGAGCGCCACGGCGACCGCCACATGATGCTGGTGCCCGCCATCAACAATCTCGTCTTCGTCAACGCCACGAAGGAGCTGCTGGTCGACCTGAAGCACTCTGACGCCAACTGCCAGTCGCTGCGCTTCATCATGCGCCGTCCCCTGCCTTACCAGCAGGCTCCCGCACAAATCATCACTGTGCCCGACCGACAGATGCAACACTTCATGCAGGTGGCCTCTGCCCAGGACGAGCGTGTGATTTACCTGGACTACAACCACTTCATAGGCAGCGAGGGGCGCCGCGTCAGGGTGACCGACGGGTTCTTTGCCGGAGTGGAGGGAAAGCTGAAGCGCATCAAGAAGAACAAGCATCTCGTAGTGGAGATAGAAGGCGTGATGGCCGTAGCCATCGTCTTCCTCCCACCGAAAAGCCTGATGCTCCTCGACTGAACAGAACCACGGGAAAAAACATCCATTTCATCCATCAATACTATAGCATCTATCACTAGCAACCACAAAAACCACAACAAAACGAAACGCTGATGAAACACTACATGATTGCTCTCTTGGCCGTCCTGGTGCTGGCCATGCCGGCACAGGCCCAACAAAAAGAGCCGCCGTTCAGCTTCAAGTACTTCCTGAAACTAATGAACTTTGGAGCCAAGGGCCAGTCGCTGGCCAAGTACAAGAAATATGCCGTGGACCACGGGCTGACGCTCATCTACCACGAAGAGGAGTCGTCGGAGGTATACATGGTGTGGGCCGACCAGGTGACCTACGCCAAGGGCCACATGACCGAGACCTACACCCGCACCGGCGACCGCCCGCGCTGCATCAACCTCGACCTTACGCCCAACGGCAAGGACGAGTTCACGCCCATCACCGTCACCCTCATCTTCCCCGACAAGGCCGCGCAGCAGCGGTTCCGACAGGAGGGTATGAACCTGGGGTGCCTGGTGAACGACCACCTGGAACCCACTGACATAGACCCCACGTGGAGCGACGTCTCGGGCATCAAATACATCATACACCCCTCGCTGAAGAGCTGGCGCTTCATGTACTTCTACGAGAAAGAGGGCATGCCCATGTGCACCTTCCTCTTCTGACACAGCAAAAAGACAAACATCACAAATCGTCACACCGATGAAACACAACCGATTCCGACACCTGCTGCTGGCCACCATGGCACTGACCGCCACCACGGCAGCGGCTCAGACGGTGGAACAGGCCGACACCATGGCGCTGCCCACCGACACCTACTGGCTGGAGCCCGTCATAAAGGGCGACGAGGGCAAACTGCTCAACCGCTACATCTTTGCCGACAACTGGGTCGTAGGCGCCCACGCCGGTCTGAGCTTCAACTGGGGCAGCAACCAGCGCGAGGCCGCCTTTCTCAGCGGGCTGCGCCCATCGCTGGCCCTTTCCATAGGCAAGTGGCTCTCACCCTATGTCGTGCTGCGCGGCATGCTGGCCTATGCCAACAACCGCGGCGTGACCAGCCAGCCATATAAGACCTTCCACTGGCAGTCGGCCATGCTCAATGCCGATGGCATGTTCAGCCTGACAAACATCCTCTGCGGATACCGTGAGAGCAGGCCCTTCAACCTGTTCGTATTCCTCGGCGTGGGCGGCGAGCAGACCTTCGGCTTCAGCAAGCGCGGCTGGAACGCCGCAGAGCAGCGCTTCAGCCGCGGAACATGCTCGCTGCTGAACGTGCACGCAGGAGTGGAGGCATTGTTCCGGCTGGGCGAGAGCTGGGACCTGACCTTCGACGTGGAGAACAACTGGATTGATGACTCATTCGACGGCGTTATCACCTCGAACCGCTGGGACGGACACATCAACTGCTTTGTGGGACTGGTGCACCGACTGCGCAACCACGACGGCACACACCAGTTCACCTTTATCACCCGCGACATGAGTAAGTATGAAGAGGCCAACCGCGAAATTAACCGTCTGCGCCAGGCAGCAGAGCTGGCTAAGCTGAATATGCCCGTGGTGACCGTAGAGACTGAGCAGGTGAACGTGCTTGTGTCGTTCCAGGAAAACTCGTCGCTCATCGACGCTATGCAGGAGGTGAACGTCTACACCGCCGCACAGCACATGCAGCAGACGGGCAACAAGCAGCGTCTATACATCACACGACTGGGACAGGGCGCCGCCAACGAGCAGCTGTTCCGCGAGCGCGCCGAGACCATACGCCGCTCGCTCGTCAGCGACTACCACATACCCGCCGACCGCATCACCATCGAGATGGACCGCCAGAAGGTGGAGACGCTCTCTAACCCCGAGAATTGCATCATCGTATCGATCAACGAATCATCGAAATAAACAAAACACAAGACAAGACATGACGAACTGCAGACACATACTGACAGCACTGCTGCTACTGGTCTCACTCAGCCAGACAGCCATGGCACAGCCGTCCGATTTCCAGCCGCTGAAAGCCGACTCCGTGCGCTCACTGAACCACTACCGGCTGGCCGACAACTGGTTCGTAGGCATACACGCAGGCGTGAGCGGACCCATGAGCGAGAACATACGCCCACGCGACTACTTCCGCCTAGGCAGCCAACACCCGGCCTTCGGCATATCGGTGGGCAAGTTCTTCTCACCAGCCATCGGCTTCCGCGTCACCGCCAACCTGATGCAGCAGACGGCAAAGGCCGAGCGCGAGGCCATAGAGGCACACCCCGACGTCTTCGGAAAGGGATACTACTCGTTCAAGCACTTCAACGGATACGTCGACGTGCTCTTCAACCTGAGCAATATCGTCTACGAGTACAGCGAGCAGCGGCGCTTCAACGTACTCGGTGTTTTCGGCATGGGCATGACCAACACCTACGGTTTCGACAAGCAGAAGGCGCAGGCCATGGCCGCCGTGCCCACGGGGTGGTACAATGTCGACACCAAGTCGCGCTCGTTCTTCTCGCTGCAGACGGGGCTGATGCTCAGCTACCAGCTAAACGAGTGCTGGGACCTGGATCTCGAGGCCAACATCAACGTGACCGACGATGCTCTCGACGGTGTGCGCTACGATGACAAGTACGACGGATACCTCAGCGCAATGCTCGGGCTGAAGTACCACTTCCCCGACCACCTGGGACACCGCCGCTTCCGCTACACCACCGTCAGCGACCTGCCCGACGTGACCGCGCTGAACGAGCAGCTGAACGAGGAGCGTCGCCGACTGGAAGACCTCGAGCGCCAGCACCGCAACGTCTACCGGCAGCGACGGCTGCTCGACATGACCGTATCGTTCATCATCGACAAGTTCAACATCACCGACATACAGCGGCGAAACGTAGAGGCCGTGGCCAACTATATGAAGGAGCACCCCGACATGGACGTCATCATCTGTGGCTTCGCCGACGTACAGACCGCCTACCCGCCCTACAACATGCGACTGTCGAAGCGGCGAGTCACCGCAGTGTTCAACATGCTGGTACACCAGTTCGGTGTCGACCCCAACCGCCTGCGCGTAGACTATAAAGGCGACATCGTGCAGCCCTACGACCTGAAGAACGAATGGAACCGCGTCGTGGTGTTCGTGCTCGAACCCCACAAGGATTACATAACAGAATGAAAATGACAAGCAAAACACTGAAAAAAACACTGGTGTGCCTCGCTGCCGCACTGTTGTGCAGCTCATGCGCCACACGCCGGTCGATGATCTACCTGCAGGACATGGACGAGACCGTCGACTACCCTGTCACACAGAAGTACGAGATGAAAATCCAGCGCGACGACCGCCTGCAGATTGTCGTCAGCAGCAAGGACCCCGAGCTCTCGCTGGCCTTCAACCTGCCCGGCGTCAGCGGATACCGCGTAGCCACCGACGGCACCATCGATGTGAACAGCCAGCAGGGCAACAAGGCACAGTGCTACATCGTTGACATCAACGGCGACATCGACTTCCCCATCCTGGGCCGTCTGCATGTGGAGGGGCTGACGCGCAGCCAGCTCACACGCCTCATCAAGGACCAGCTGGAACAGCGCGAGCTGCTGAAGAACCCGCTGGTGCAGGCCGACATCCTGAACTTCAGCTTCTCGGTGCTCGGCGAGGTGGGCAACGTGGGGCGTTACACCGTAGACAACGACCGCATCACCATACTCGAGGCCATAGCCATGGCCGGCGACCTGCGACCCACGGCACGCATCGACAACGTGGCCGTGTTCCGCGAGTTCGGAGGAAGCAGGCGCGTCATGCACCTCGACCTGCGCACGAAGGACATCTTCCTCTCGCCGGCATACTACCTGCAGCAGAACGACATCGTGTACGTGGAGCCTAACTCGCAGCGCGCCGAGGAACGGTCGAACCAAAGGCTGCGCAACTGGACCTTCGCCGTGTCGTCGGTCACCACGGTGCTGTCGCTCATACTTCTACTTGCAAAACTGTAAACCATGATAAAGATGACCAGTCAGGACGACCTCTCGAAAGAGACGTCGGCCAAGCCCGCAGGCAAGAACCTCAACCCCATCGACGTTCTGCGCTTCCTGCTGTCAAACTGGCTGTGGTTTGTGCTGTCGCTGGCCCTGTTCTGCGGATGGCAGTGGTATCGCTACGCCACCACGCAGCAGCAGTACGTGGCAAACGCCTCGGTCATGTTCAAGGACGCCCGCACCAGTGCACAGCAGGCACGCCTGGACCGCCTGGACAACCCACTCTACCAGGTGAATGTCGCCAACGAGATACTGCAGTTCAAGTCGCCGCAGCTTATGAACGAGTCGGTGTGGAGGTTGCATGCCGAGGTGAGCTACGAGGTGAAGGACTACCTACGCGTGCGCGAACTATATTCCTTAACCCCCGTAAAGGTGTCGTTCGTCGACTCACTGCGCGACGTGCGTTGCGCCTTCGTGCTGCAAGTGAAAGACAGCGTCTGCGTCAGCCTGACCGACATCGGCGAGACAGGCACAGAACCCATCGTGCTGCACATCGGCGACTCGTGTGCCACACGCTACGGACGGCTCTGCGTCACCAAGACGCTCCACTTCGCCGAGCAGTGGTACGGTAAGGACATTACCGTGCGGCGCCATGACGTGAGCGCGGTGGCCAAGAGCTTCACCGACCGGCTCATCATCAACCAGGCACGCGCCACCGGCGAGGGCTCATCGGGGCAGTCGTCTATACTGAACATGTCGCTGCGCGACGTCTCGCCACAGCGCGCCGAGGACGTGCTCAACATGCTCATCACTATCTACAACGAGGAGACAATCAAGGACAAGAACCAGGCCGCCATCAACACATCGAACTTCATCAACGAGCGCCTGGCCATCATCGAAAAGGAGCTGGGCGGCGTGGAGCAGCAGATACAGGACTTCAAGCAGGCCAACGACATGGTGGACCTGGACCAGACCACGTCGATGTCGCTCGGACAGCGCGAGGAATACTCATCGCAGGCCCGCGACCTGCAGATGCAGCAGCAGATGGGACAGTACATCAGGGACTACCTAACCGACCCAACGAAGGACACCGACCTCATACCCGCCAACACCGGACTGGCCGACCCTAGCGTCGAGGCACAGATAGCACAGTACAACGCCGCGAAGCTGCGCCGCGACAAGCTCCTGGAGGCCAGCAGCGACAAGAACCCCGTCGTAGAGGACCTGAACAACTCGCTCAACGCCATGCGGCAGAGCATCATCCGCTCGGTGGACAACATGAACGTGAGCACCAGCGCGCGGCTGCGTGACATCAGCAGCCGCGCCGGTCAGGCCCGTGCCCGCGTGTCGGCCATACCGCGACAGCAGCGACAGATGCTCTCCATCGAGCGACAGCAGCAAATCAAACAAGAGCTGTACCTATACCTGCTGAACAAACGTGAGGAGAACGCGCTCAGCCTGGCCATCACCGAGTCGAACGCACGCGTCATAGAGACGGCCAAGAGCAGCGGAACACCCACCGAGCCCGTGCTGAAGTCGATGATGCTCACCAGCACACTGGCCGGACTGGCTATCCCTGCTGCACTGCTGATCTTCGTGCTCGTCTTCGACACACGCATACGCAGTCGAAAGGACATAGAGAACGCCACCAGCGTGCCCTTCCTGGGCGAGATACCCAAGTACTCGGGCAAGAAGGACGACAGGCAGAACATGGTCTTGCTAACCGGCAGCGGCGACGACGCCGCCTCGGAGGCCTTCCGCATCGTGCGCACCAATATGATGTTCATGCGGGTGAAGACCGAGCAGCTGCAGGTCATCACCGTCAGCTCCTTCGGCGCAGGCGCCGGCAAGACCTTCGTCTCGACCAACCTCGCCGCCTCCTTCGCACAGATGGGCAAGCGCGTGCTGCTCGTCGACCTCGATATTCGCAAGGGCACACTCACCCACCACCTCGGCGACCGTCATCAGCAGGGCATCACCTCCTATCTGGCTGGACACGTCGGGCTGGACGACATCATTCTGAAGGAATCGCTGACCGAGCACCTTGACACCATCGCCGCCGGCCCGCTGGCTCCCAACCCTGCCGAGCTGTTGCTCAGCGACCGTCTGGACCAGCTCATCAGCGAGCTACGACAGCGCTACGACTACATCTTCATTGACAACGTGCCTTACGGCGCCATCGCCGATGCCACCATCACCAACCGCATTGCCGACCTCACCATCTTCATCGTGCGCGTAGGACGCCTCGACCGCCGCATGATGCCCGACCTGGAGCGCATCTACCAGAGCGGACAGCTGAAGAATATGTCGCTCATCCTCAACGGTGTATCCCTGCACCAGCACGGCTACGGCTATGGCTATGGGTACGGATATGGTTACGGATATGGATATGGATATGGCTACGGATATGACAGCAGCCACAAGCGCCGTCCCTGGTGGAAGCGGTTGTGGCGGCGGCTCACGGGCAAGAAGTCGAACCACAAGCACTCCGGCCAGTGAATACCACCGACTGGACCATCGAGATAAAGCCCCGGCGCCGCTGGCTCGACGTTGACCTGCATGCCCTGTGGCGCTATCGCGACCTCTACCGCATGTACGTGCGACGCGACATCGTCACCGAGTACAAGCAGACCATCCTCGGCCCGCTGTGGTATCTGCTGCAGCCCCTGTTCACCACCGTCATCTACATGTTCGTCTTTGGCGGACTGGCCGGCATCTCCACCGACGGGGCGCCGCAGCCGCTGTTCTACATGGCAGGCATCATGCTGTGGACCTACTTCAGCAACTGTTTCAACCGCTCGTGCGACGTGTTCGTAGCCAATGCCGGCGTCTTCGGAAAGGTGTGGTTTCCACGGCTCGTGGTGCCGCTGTCGGCCATCACCAGCAACCTGTTGAAGATGCTCATACAGCTCGGCCTGTTTATAATAATGTATGTCATATACGTCGCCGCCGGCATGCCGTTGCACCTGAACTGGGCCCTTCTGCTCTTCCCCTTCCTGGTGTTGCTGCTGGCGCTGCACGCTATGTCGTGGGGCCTCATCGTCTCGTCGCTCACCACGAAGTACCATGACCTGAAGTACCTCGTCACCTTCGGCCTGCAGCTCTTCATGTACGCCACGCCCATCATCTACCCGCTGAGCGTGGCCTCCGTGAAATACCGCCACCTGCTGTTGCTCAATCCCCTGACCTCCATCTTCGAGGCCTTCAAGTACGGCTGCCTGGGCTGCGGTTCCCTCTCCTGGGGCGGCTTGCTCTACAGCACCCTCGTCATGCTCGCCATGCTCTTCCTCTCGGTCATCATCTTCACCCGCGTGGAGCGTAACTTCATGGATACGGTATGAAAGCCATCGAATTCGACCACGTAGGAAAGCTGTACCGCCTCGGCACAGTGGGCACGGGCACGCTCAGCCACGACCTGAACCGCTGGTGGAAGATGAGCGTGCTGCACCAGGAGGACCCCTTCCTGAAGGTCGGCGAGACCAACGACCGCTCCACACGTGGCCACTCCCACTACGTCTGGGCACTGCGCGACATCACCTTCAGCGTGGAGCAGGGCGACGTCGTAGGCATCATCGGCAAGAACGGCGCCGGCAAGTCAACGCTGCTGAAGCTGCTCTCACAGATCACCACGCCCACCACCGGCGCCATCCGCGCCCGTGGCCGCATCGGCTCGCTGCTCGAGGTAGGTACCGGCTTCCATCCCGAGATGACAGGCCGCGAGAACATCTTCATGAACGGCTCCATCATGGGCATGACGCGCCACGAAATCAGCAGCAAGCTCGATGCCATCGTCGACTTCGCCGGCGTGGCCCGCTACATCGACACCCCCGTGAAGCGCTACTCCTCGGGCATGACCGTCCGCCTCGGCTTCGCCGTTGCTGCTTTCATGGAGCCCGAGATCCTCGTCGTCGACGAAGTCCTCGCCGTCGGCGATGCCGAGTTCCAGAAGAAGGCCATCGGCAAGATGCAGGACGTCAGCCGCAGCGAGGGCCGCACCGTGCTCTTCGTCAGCCATAACATGGCAGCGGTGAAGAACCTGTGCAGCCGTGGCATCGTGCTCCAGAACGGGTCTGTAGCTTTCAATGGCCATGTTGACAACGCACTGGACTACTACATGACAACCTGCTACGAGGGCATCAGCCAGATGCCCATCGCCGAAATGCCCCGCAGCGGCAAGCCCTCGGGGCGGCTCCAGTTCAACAGCATAGAGTTCTTAGACCGTGAGGGCCGCGCCGCCATCCCCACCTGCGGCCGTTTCCTCCGCATCCGCGTGGGGTTCATGGTCCACGACGAGCTGCTGAATGACGTCAAGACTACGGTCGAAATTCACGACTTTTACGAGCACCCGCTCATCTACTTCGACTCGCAGTTCACCACCGACAACCGCTCTTTCTCCCGAGGACAGCACCACATCACCATCGACATCGAGCGTCTGCCTCTGACCGAAGGCAACTACAAGATCCTGCTGTGGGCGGAAGCCATGCGAAGGGTCGCCGACTACCTCGACTGCACCATCGCCATGACCGTGGCCGACGGCCGTTTCTTCCCCAACAAACAGTTCTTCCCTTCCCACCTCAGGGGTAAGTTGGTGTTAGAGGAATACACATGGAGCTACGACAAAGAATAAAAGAGAATAAAGAAGAATAAAAGAGAATAAAAAAGAATAAAAGAGAATAAAAAAAAACGCAGAAGGATGAGTAAGGAAGAAAGAATCCAAAGCCTTTTCCAACCTACATTCGGCAATCGTCCAGAGCAATACATAGGGCGTGATGACGTGATAGCCCAGTTTATGGAAGGGTTGCGTGAGCCTGTTGGCTCGCGCAACAGGTGTACACTATTCCTTGGACAGCGTGGCATGGGCAAGACCGCCTTGCTGCTTGAGTTGAGCGACCGTGCTTCGAAGGCCAACTATATAGTGGCTCGTGTTACGGCCCATGAAGGTATGCCAAAAGCCATTATAGAACAGTTCCAGCTGAATGGTTCCCAGTATTTCAAAGTTGAGAAGCGGAAGCTGACAGGAGTTAGTGCTGGCGCACTTGGCTTCTCGTTTGGTCTGACATTCTCAGAGGCAGCGGAACATCAGTATGGTTTTCGCTCGAAGATGTCACTTCTCTGCGATAAGTTTGCCGAGAAGGGTAAAGGGGCGCTCATATTGATTGACGAGGTTCGCACATCGGCAGCAATGCGCGAAGTGGCATCTGCTTATCAAGAACTTGTAGGTGACAGGAAAAACATAGCAATAGCGATGGCAGGTCTGCCACATGCCGTCTCGAGTGTGCTTAACGACAGCGTACTGACATTCCTCAACCGCGCAAAGAAAGCAGAGCTTGGGCCTATCTCTACTAATCTTATAAGGGCTTATTTCGAAAAGGCCTTCAGATGGGCAGGTATTGCGATTTCTAACGACCTTCTTGATCAGTCAGCAAGTGCAACTCATGGCTTCCCTTATCTACTTCAGCTGTTAGGCTACTACATCATCCAGTACACTCCAAAAGGCGGCATTGTGACGAAAGCCATCTTGGACAAGGCGGGAAAAGCTGCTATGGGTGATATGGATGACAATGTATTCAAGCCCATTCTGGCTCCACTCAGCGACAATGACAAGGTATTCCTGCGGGCAGGTATTCCTGCGGGCATTAGCCCGCTGTGGCGGGACGGCTACCACTGCCAGGTTGCAGGCCGCCCTTGGCAAGAAAGGGCCAGCCTTACAGCCATATCGAAAACGACTGATTGAGGCTGGCGTAATAGAATCTCCACGGCGCGGGGAACTGGTTTTTGCTATGCCCTATCTGGCAGAGTACTTGTTGGCCTCGAAGGATTCTTAGTCGCAAGTGGCAACGGACATAATTATTCCACATGGTTTCCATCATCATTCCCGTCTATAACGTCTCCGACTACGTGGAGGAGTGCCTGCAGTCGGTGGCTGCGCAGACCTACACCGACATCGAGTGCATCATCGTCGATGACTGCGGCACCGACGACAGCATGCAGAAGGTGGAACGCTTCGTGGCTGACTACAAAGGCCCCATTGCCTTCAAGATTCTCCATCATGAGCATAACCGTGGTCTCTCTGCTGCGCGTAATTCTGGCATGGATGCCGCCACAGGGGAATATATCTATTTCATTGACAGCGACGACTATATCTATCCGTATTCAATTGATGTTTTGGTAAAGGCTATAGAACAAGAGGTGGATATAGACTGGTCATGCGGAGATTTTACAAGAGAAAATCCATCCTCAACTTATTTTGTGATAGATACCGGCATCTATTCAAATGCATTACAATTATTCTCAGACAGAACTATTTACGTCATGGCATGGAATCATCTTTATAGGAGCTCTTTTTTAAAGGATAACATCATGCGCTTTAAAGAAGGAATTCTCCACGAAGATATATTGTGGAGTTTTTCCTCAAGTTGTCTTGTCAAGAATATTGCCATCTCGAAATCAATTACATACTATTACAGAAAAAGAAGGGATAGCATTTGCAGTAAGCCTTTATCTGAGCGTTATACTGATATCTGTAACGTATGCAAGGGAATAATATCATTTATTTTTAATCATAAATTAGATAACAGAAAAGACGTATTTTGCTATGCTAATAAAGAATTAAAACGTTATTATTTGCAACCTTTCTTTCTGAATCAACCTAACTTGTCTTTGTTTTATTACAATTCACTAAGGCAAATACATTATTGGAACTTTTGGGAAATATGGTCACTATCGCATGATTGGAGAAGATTGCTTCTTCATTTTCATCGTTACATGCCAACAAGGATAGGTTTTAAATACTTCCAATATGTTTTTGCCAAATGTTTTGACAAATAACACGATTTATGCTTGAATCTCTTTTAAATCTTGTACGCGGTGTGGCTGGCACACGTGGATTGATGGCAGAACAAGTTCATTTTGAAAAACTGCTTAGACAACAATACCGCGAATTACTAGCTTTAAGGTATGAAAAGCGCTACTGTTTCTTAACGAACGAGCTGAAACATGCTACAGAATCAGGCATAACGACAGAACGTTATGTCCCTCATGACATCATCGTATCCCTGACAACCTACGGCCGCCGCATCTATGATGTGGCGCTGACCATCGAGTCCATTATGCAACAGAGCATGAAAGCCAACCGCATCGTTCTATGGCTTGATGAAAGTTTCAAGGACAAAACACTGCCCAGCGCACTTACGAAACAAATAGGCAGAGGTCTAGAAATAGCATATTGCAAGGACATCCGTTCTTACACGAAACTCATCCCTTCCTTGAAATCATTCCCTGACGATGCCATCATTACGGTGGACGATGATGTTCTTTACGACCCATATCTGCTGTGCAATCTAATAACTGCATATCAGAAGAACAGGAACAGCATTCATTGTTGCCGTGCACACCGGATGCTCTTTGATGCTGACGGGACACTGAAGCCGTATAACCAATGGGAGGCTTGTGTCAAGGAGACAGGCATCAACAAGAATTTATTCTTTACGGGTGTAGGAGGCGTCCTCTATCCTCCCCATAGCCTTGACGAAGCAATACTCGATGAAGACGTGTTCCTCAGCATCTGCCCCGATGCTGATGATGTGTGGTTCAATGCCATGGCCATCAAAAAAGGCACGCCCGTGAACAAGGTTTTCACGGCCTTAGGGAAAGACCCATATTTGATCAACGAAACCGTTCAGGACACTGCCCTTTTCACCAAGAACGTGGGCGAAGGCGGCAATGACCGCCAAATCCAAGCTGTATTCTCAAAGTATCATCTGTTTGCAAACTAAGGATATGAACAAAAAGACATACGTAAGTTTCGACTGGGCCATGAAGCGGTTACTGCGCGACAAGGCCAACTTCGATGTGCTGGAGGGATTTCTCTCCACACTGCTGAATACAAAAATCACCATCCACCGCCTGTTAGAGAGTGAGGGAAATAAAGATCGCGATGACTCCAAATACAACCGCGTTGACCTGTTGGCCGAAGATGCCGACAGGGAGCTACTGCTGATAGAAGTACAGGGCGAGCCAGAGTTTGCCTTCTTCCAACGCATGCTCTTCGGAGCCTCCAAGTTAGTGACAGAATACGTCAACAGTGGCAGCAACTACGAGAACGTAAAAAAGGTATATGCCATCAACATCGTCTATTTCGACCTTGGACAAGGAACCGACTACATCTATCACGGCAAGACACAGTTTGTCGGTATGAACAAGAAGGACGTACTCCGTCTCTCGCCGTTCCAGCAGCAGAAGTTCAAGGTCGATGAAGTGTACCAACTCTATCCCGAATACTACATCCTGAAGGTCAACGACTTCAACCGCTGGTCGCGTGTTCCCCTCGACCAGTGGCTCTACTTCCTCTGCACCAGCGACATCCCTGACGATGCCGATGCGCCCGGACTGAAGGAGGCAAGGCAGAAACTACAGGTCATGCAGATGGACCGTGACGACCAGATAGCCTACGACCGCTACCTGATGGATCGTGCCGTTCTCCGCAACCAATATATAACAGCCAAGGGCGAAGGCCACCTTGCGGGTTTTGCCGAGGGGCATGCCGAGGGTCATGCCCAGGGGCGTGCCGAGGGGCGTGCCGAGGGCATAGAGCAAGGCATACTAAAGGAAAAGACGGAGAATGCCCGAAAGATGAAAGCCAAAGGTTTTCCTGTTGATGTCATTGCCGACATTACCGGCCTGCATACAGAGGATATTGAATCTTTATAACAGACACCAAAGTACAAAAGTACAAATGAGCGGAACTCTTTCCGAACTTATCAGTGTTATCGTACCCGTCTACAACATTGAGGATTACCTACCCAAGTGCTTGGAGACCATCTGCCACCAGACCTACAGAAATCTGGAAATCATCCTGGTTGACGACGGCTCAACCGACAGTTCTGGCAGGATATGTGATGAATATGCGAAGAAAGACCCAAGAATAACCGTTATCCATCAAGAAAACAAAAAAAGAGGATTAGTAAGAAATACTGGATTAAAATATGCGCATGGCGAATATATTATGTTTGTCGATGGTGATGACTATTTGCATTTAGATGCAGCCAGATGCATGATAGAAGCCATTAACAAAGATGACGAATATGATTTAGCAATCGTCAACTGGAAAGCCACAAAGACCTCAAGTGAAGATATATCATCTCCAATTACGGCAACACATAGGAAGTTGAACTTAGAAGATTTATATAAGGAAATACAATCTTACAGTACAATCTGGGGGAAACTGTATCGAAAGTCACTGATTCAAGATATACAATTCCGCAATTTCTCTATGGCACAAGATTATGACTACAACATCAGGGTATTCCAGAACGTTAATAAAGCTATTCTCATTAATTCTATTTTGTACTACTATGTTCAAAGGAGCAACTCCGCCATCCACCGTGAGAAATCTCCAATTGAAGGGCGGAAATGCCAAGTGGATATCCTATTAGACAATTTGAACAATCTACCACAAAGCAAAGAACACATCAGTCATTACCTTCTCAGGGAATTATACATCTACATGATTATGCTTTTAAATCTTTCGTGGGAAACAGAAGAAAGAAAAGCTTTTGTCAATTACTGCCAACGAAACGAAAAGGCCGTGCGAAAGGCCTATTGGAACGAGAAAAGCATCGGGGTTGTCGAGAAGACCGCAATGACGCTAAACATACGCTATCCCTATTTAATCAGGTCTATAAAAAACATGTCTAAAGGCAGGCTCTCCTGGCATAATTTGAAAAGTTTTTGAATAGACATGGCCAATATTTTCGTTTCATACGCTGACGGCCGATTCAAGGAGTCACTCAATCGCATAGCCCGCCAGGCTAAAAGGATTACCATCTTTGACAAAATTATCAAATATACACCAAAAGACCTGCCTGACTATATCAAGGCTTTGCCACTAATGGCATATAGCAAAGGAGGAGGTTATTGGTGTTGGAAACCATACATCATATATCATACCTTACAAAACTGTGAAGACGGAGATGTCGTTTTCTATGCTGATGCCGGTTGCACACTCAACAAAAACAGTGAAGAATGGCAACAGTTCCTGCAACAGGCCAAACATTACAATGGAATTTTTTTTCAATACCGAGATGGAATAGATTATGGAGACGGATTCTGTGGGCATTCTCCACAATTAAGACATTGGATAAAGCCAAGTACTGCCTCTTTTTTTGAGCAGTTTGTCGACCCAGGATTTCTGAATTTCAATAAGATCTGGGGCGGGTTCATGATATTCCGCAAGACAAAGCCCCTCTCCATGATCCTGACCCAATGGTTGAATATAACACTATTTCATCCTGAATTGGTTATTGACCCAATGGGGGATGAATTAGGCTCCTTGCCACCATCTTTTGTGGCCCACAGACACGACCAGTCAGTCCTGACGGCACTTGTCTATCATTACCAGCAGCAAGACAATGTCTTAGTACTTCCCGAAACAGCCGAGTCACGTATTGGTAATCCCGCAGTACTTGCAACTCGTTGGCGGCAGGCAAGACTCCCTTTGTTCCAACATTTAAAGTATCGCCTTTGGTGCTTACTCCACGGTGAATAGCGTTTAAGCATGAAAGTTTCAATCATCACCATCAACCTCAATAACCTCCGTGGCCTGCGGCGTACCATGGAGAGCGTTTTATCGCAAACCAGCAAAGGCTACGAGTGGATAGTGATAGATGGCGGCTCCATAGATGGAAGTGCTGAATTAATTAAGAAATATGTGGAGCATATCACCTATTGGGTAAGCGAGCCAGATGACGGCATTTTTAATGCAATGAATAAGGGTATAAAAAAAGCCAGTGGAGATTATCTATTGTTCCTCAATTCGGGAGATTGCTTAGCAGATAGTGATATAATTGAGTATCTTGACAACTGCACTTTAAATGACGATTTCATAGTAGGGAAAGCATGCTCAACAAAAGATACTCTTGCCCTTTTAAAACAAAAAGACAACTATACTACTGAGGAAACTATTGAACGGCTGTCCGTGTCTGCCTTTCCTCACCAAGCAACATTTATTCACAGAAATGTTTTTCAAAAATATGGTTTATACCGTGAGGATAAACAATTAGCATCAGACTGGTATCTCACAATATGTGCGCTTATAAAAGGAAATGCGACAGTCTGTTTTATACCAAGAATAATTGCTGTTGTTGAACCCAATGGCATTAGCCAGCGTTATCATTCGCAATTATATCAGGAAAGGGAACAGCTACTTAAGGAAACTCCTTTTTTATACTCGCTGATGAGTTTCTATATATCCAACAAAGAAATTGTAAAGGCCATAAGAAACAACCACTTGTTCTTTTATTTGTTCCGTATTTATTATTATTTTTATCGTAAGTTTTCCTTATGAAAACGAAAGTAGTTTACATATTTGTCAGTCAGGAAACAGACTACTATTACGAAATGATGCTGTTGTCAATCCGCTCTATTCGCCTTCATCACAAGGTAGGTGCTCCTGATTTGGTCGTATTGACGGATAACGACACCTACCAAAGGTTTCATAAAAAGTGGCATAAAGATAATGTTCCCCCACCAATTGTGGTAGACATACCACAAGAATACACCACCGTACAACGCTCTCGCTATTTGAAAACAAATCTTAGGAAATTGGTAACTGGCGATTTTCTCTACACGGATATTGACACATTGATTTGCGAGCCACTAAATGAAATAGATTATATTCAAAGTGATGTTGCCATGGTTGCTAATGGAAATAATGGGTTGCCTTTAAGGAGCCAATCAGACATCCAACTATGCAAGCAGGCTGGCTTCTTACATCAAGAACAACAACCCTATTTTAATAGTGGAGTTATTTATTCTAAAGACACACCTGTTGCCGCTCAGCTATTTGATTTGTGGCATTGTTTATGGTTGCAATCTCTCCAAAATGGAGTTCACCAAGATCAACCAGCGTTATGCCAATCCAATATCCGTTTAAATTACCCTATCCAAGAGCTCTCAACGATTTGGAATTGCCACAAAGGTGGATATCATATTCTTTCAAAAGTAAAGGTTGTCCACTATTTCACTTTTAATAGTCTACATCGTACAATACTTTTTGAGCAAATAAGGAAAGAGGGAGTAAACTGCTCTTTAGCAGATGATATTGTTCATAATCCCAAGACTGTCGGCTACTCGTTCTTTACAATGAGAGATGAAGCTTTTGCCAAGTATATTACTTCTGAGTTACTATTTATCTATGAAACGCTTCCCCCTCTATTTCGCTTCCTGACTTCCCTTTCATGTCTATTAAAAAGACCAGCATTTTTCATAGTTAAGATAAAAAATCGTTTAAAAAATAAGTATGTTAAAGCCTGAAGTTTCTATTATTATTCCTGTCTATAATGCAGAGAACACCCTTGATGCTTGTATCAGGAGCGTACTGCAAGTAGATTATTCCAATTATGAACTAATTTTGGTAGATGACGGTTCAAAAGATCATTCATGGGAAATCTGTTGCAAATGGTCGAATCAAGAGCCGCGCATCAAAATATTTCGACAAGAAAATGGAGGACCGTCATCTGCCAGGAACCGAGGGATAAGTGAGAGCTCAGGAAAATGGATTATGTTTGTGGATTCGGATGACACAGTACGCCCTTCTTATGTGTCGGACTTGTTAAATGTCGTAGAAACAGATTCATCTTTTGTTATGACCATCAGTGGCGAGCAGGTTTATCGTAACGGACAGAAAGCAGAAGAAATTCGTTTTCCAGACCTGCAATGTTGTGTAAAAGATTACAAGACATTATGGAAAGATATAAGACTATATAAGTTTGGACATCCATTCGGAAAATTATATAGGAAAGATATTATAGAGAAGGCTCATTTACAATTTGATATGACTGTATGCTTAGGAGAAGACTGTATTTTTATGATGCAATACATTATGGCTTGCTCAACCATCATAAATGCGAAAATTGCTTTTGTCAGTCAAATGAACTATGACTATTATATACATGCAGGCTCTGTTTCTACAAGGCGTTCGACAGTAAATCAAGAAAAAGCGAATTACAGCGTCTATAGAAAAACAGTTTTTCAGTTAAAAGATGTATTTGATATTGATAACGAAACATTCAATTGTCTTTTTAAATCTATAGCCTATTATGCAGATCGGGTTATGAATACAATTGCAGATTTACCTACACGTAAGGAAAGAATTGACCAATTAGATATTGTAGATAGATTTGAATATAAGCAATACAAAGAAGCTCCAACAGTGGCAATGGTATTATTGAAGTACTTGTTTGTTTCACATCACTGGTTTTTATATGATATCCTTCGTTCAAAAATCAAATAAAGAAGGTATGGACAACCCAATTCATATTGCATTCTGCGTCAATGACGGTTATGTACCATATATGTTGGTAACTCTCACCAGCATCATCGACAAAAATCAATCGAATGAAATCAATATCCACATTCTGACGGACTATATTTCTCCCCAAATGCAATCAAGGATTGACGCTGTCATAACAGGGAGTCCAAATGCCAATTACAGAATATATACCATTAAGGATGAAAGACTAAAAGGACTATATCTTAATCACTGGACTATATACACTTGGTATCGGGTGCTTCTTCCTGAGATTCTTCCTATTAGAATTCATAGAGTGTTATATTTAGATGCAGACACGTTAGTCCTTGGCAATCTTCAGGATTTATTCAATATAAACATGGAAGGTAAATCAGTTGCAGGAACTACAGACGTATATATTGATGGAAAATGTAACAGGTTGGAATACTCTAAGGATAAAGGTTATATTTGCGCAGGTGTCCTTATGATGAATCTTGATTATTGGAGGGATAACAACCTGACAGAAGGACTTCTTTCGTGGGCAAAAGGGCATAACGCAATCTTAAGGATGCCTGACCAAGACACAATCAATGTAATATGCCAGGACACCAAGGTCATCTTGCCCTTAAAGTATGGAATACAAAAATGCTTCTTTATTGACGAACAATATTACCATAATCCAAAGTTAGCCAGAGAACTCAAGGATTGTATAGAACAACCTGTCATTATCCATTTCGCAGGTAGTGCTCCATGGTATAAAGAGATTGCCTTCCATCCGTTTCAAAAAGACTGGGAGAATTACAATAATCGGGTTGTCCCCTCTGTTAAGATGAAGTATATGACAAAAGGATGGGCTCGCATTAAAATGCATATCTGGTATACGCTCCATCCCCATAAGAAGGATACTATCATTTCTAAATCAGAAATCCTTCAGAGGCTCACAGACCATGTTATATAAACGAGTACTCTTCATCATCGACTCCCTCGGCATCGGCGGGGCAGAGAAAAGTCTACTGGCTCTACTATCGCAATTGAACCTGCAGAAATACCACGCAGATTTGTGGATATTACATCGGGGAGGAGAATTGGAGAGTTTCATACCAGATGGTATCAATGTGCTGCCTTCACCTCATTACTCTGCCTTTGAGGGATTGTTACTCCGTCTGAGCCGTATGTACTACTCTATAAAACACAGAACACAACGAATCTTTGGACACAAATGTCATCTGGCGGAAACGCTTTGGAAGTGTACAGGTTGGGCCGCAAAAGTGCCCTCTGAGACATACGATGTAGCCATTGCCTATCAGCAGGGCATGCCGACCTATCTGACAACAAAAAAGATTCGTGCCAAGAAAAAGATTGTATGGGACAACATCAACATGATGGCAGCAGGATATGACATGAATTACAATCGGCAGTTCTACTCCAAGGCCGACCACATTATCACTGTCAGCGAAGAGTTGCAGAAACTAATGACATCCTACTATCCGGAGTTGTCGGAAAAGATGGCTTGTGTTTACGACATCCTGTCACCGGCATTTATCCTAAACCAGTCTGCCATTGCAAATGCCGTCACCCTGCATAGACAGGACAAAGAAACACTCATCGTGACCGTTGGCAGGATAGCCATTCAAAAGAACTACCCACTTGTCATCGAGACGGCCCACCTGCTTCGTGAGCGGAGTGTCGACTTCAGATGGTTCATCGTGGGCGACGGGCCAGAGCAGGAAAACATAGAGAGCCTCATCAGCGACCATCACCTGCAACAAACGGTCATTCTGTTAGGAGCCAAGACAAATCCCTATCCCTATATACGTCAGTGCGACATCTACGTGCAGACCTCGTCATTCGAGGGTTTCGGGCTGACCATCGCCGAGGCGAAGATACTGGGCAAGCCGGTGGTGAGCACCTGCTTTGACGTGGTGCACGACCAGCTACGGCACGGGCACAACGGCCTCATCGCCGACATGACGGCCGAGTCGGTGGCTGAGAACATCCTCCGCCTGGTCAACGACGAAGGCCTCCGCCGTCAGATCATACGGAACGTGGAGGCAGAGAAGAACACGACGGCAGAGACGGAAATTAAGAAAGTGGAGCGTCTGTTAGATGAAGATTAAGACCATCACCTGCCACGATGTCTACAACCACGGGGCCTCGCTGCAGGCCTTCGCCCTGCAGACCTACCTGGAGAGCCAGGGCCACGAGGTGGAGATCATCGACTACAAGCCCCCCTACCTCAGCAGCCACTACCGGCTGTGGGCGGTCAGCAACCCCGTCTACGACAAGCCGCTCGTCAAGCAGGCCTACCTGCTGGCCAAGCTGCCCGGACGCCTGCTGTCGCTGCGGCGCAAACATGCCTTCGACCGCTTCACGCGCCGACACCTGAAACTGACGCGGCGCTACGGCAGCTACGAGGAGCTGGAGGCCGACCCTCCCGAGGCGGATGTGTATATCGCCGGCAGCGACCAGATATGGAACACGCTCTTTCCCAACGGCCGCGACAAGGCTTTCTACCTGGCTTTCGCGCCAGCGGGGAGCAGGAAGGTAGCCTACGCCGCCAGCTTCGCCACTGCCGATGTGGCAGCAGCACACCGCCCTTTCGTGGCACAGATGCTGAAAGGCCTCGACCGCATCTCCCTTCGTGAGCGCATGTCGCTGCCGCTGGCAGCCAGCCTCGGCCGCCCTGATGCCGTGGCCGTCTGCGACCCGGTGTTCCTCTTGAGCAGGAGGCAATGGGAGTCTGTCATACCCGCCAACGACTGGGCTGGCCAACCGTACCTGCTGGTCTATGACACCGAGGGGTCGGAAGCCATCAAGCAGATAGCCACAGCGACGGCACAAAGGGAGCAGTTGCTCATCTTCGACGTGAGTGCCGCCCGCCACAGCTATGCCGACCAGCATTTCCACCATGCCGGACCTTTTGAGTTCGTCAGCCTCATCAGCGGTGCGTCGTATGTCATCTCCAACTCCTTCCATGCCACAGCCTTTGCACTCATCTTCGAAAAGCAGTTCTGCGTAGTCGAGCGCTCGGAGGATATCAACGAGCGCATGCGCAGCCTGCTGAATGGCTATGGTTTACAGGCAAGGCTCGTCAAGGCTCAGATGGCAGACATGCCGTCCAGCACTATCGATTATGAGAGCGTGAGAACTCTATTGAACAAAGACATTTCTTTTTCAAAAAAGTATTTAGATGCGCTGCCTACACTTTGACCTCCTGCGGCTTCTTGTGGCTCATCAGCCTGTTGCCCGGATTGAAGTACGTCATCGGCTGCGGCTACAAATAAAATCAGTAAAAAAAAGTTTTTCTGTCGAAAAATCCTACACTCCTACACTGGCCACTGTGGTACAGACAGTTAGGAGTGTAGAATAGTGTAAGATGAGTGCAGAATAGTGTAAGATGAGTGTAGAATAGTGTAAGATGAGTGTAGAATAGTGTAAGATGAGTGTAGAATAGTGTAAGATGAGTGTAGGATAGTAGAGGATGCCTTCGGCGAACACGAACTTCCATGAATGCCCCACAAATTAATCATGAATTATTAATGATTATGTTGAAAAAACAGCCTGGAAAATTTTGTCCCAGGGCCTGGGACAAAATTTTCCGGGCCGGTAATTGTTCTTGCCATGCGGTTGGCTATACCCCGAAGCGGTTGGTTTGCCCAGCACGACTGAGACCTTCGGCGGTTGCCTCCTCCCGTGTTGCGAGTAGGCATCCTACACTATTCTGCACTATTCTGCACTATTCTACACCATTCTACACCATTATACACTCGTAACATGCAGATACTCAGCGCACAGTGTAGGAGTGTAGGATATTTTGGACTAAAAATTTTTTCATGAAACAGCGGTTGCTCTTCGCCATACACTACTTAGAGCTGGGCGGGGCTGAGATGAGCCTCATCGGACTGCTGCATGCGCTGGACTACAGCCGCTACGACGCAGACCTGTTCGTATACAGCCACCAGGGCGAGCTGATGCGCTTTGTTCCCAAGGAGGTGAGGCTGCTGCCCGAGATACCGGCCTACGCCTGCATCGAACGACCGATGAAGGAGGCGTTGATGAAGGGGCACTTCCGCGTGGTCTGTGGACGGCTGAAGGCGAAGTGGCAGCACCATTTAAAGCCAAAGGGAACGGGGACGAAACAGGATGCTTCCATCTTCCAGTACGTGATGAACGGCGTGGAACCGTGGCTGCCGTCGTTAGAGCATCTGGGCGAGTACGACCTGGCGGTAAGCTTCCTCGCGCCGCACAACATCGTGCTCCGCAAGGTACGGGCGAAGAAAAAAGCATGCTGGATTCATACCGACTACTCGAAGATCAGCGTGAACGCTGCACTGGAGTTACCCGTCTGGGGTGGCTACGACCACATCGTCAGCATCTCGCCCGACGTGACAAGGGAGTTCCTCGGGGTGTTTCCATCGCTTGCGCCTAAGATGGTGGAGATTCGCAACATCCTGCCAGCGGATTTCGTTCGCAGCAGGGCTGAAGAGCTGTCGGCGGAAGAGGTCGGGAAGGAGATGCCGAAAAAGGCAGGCACCATCAACCTGCTTAGTGTGGGGCGCTTCACACACGCCAAGAACTACGACAACGTGCCCGCCATCTTGAAGCATGTCAACCTTAACGTCAGGGCTAACTGGTACCTGATAGGCTATGGCGGCGACGAGGCGCTGATACGTCAGCGCATCAGCGAGGCCGGCATGCAGGGGCACGTCATCATACTGGGGAAGAAAGAGAATCCCTACCCTTACATCAAGGCTTGCGATGTATATGTGCAGCCGTCGCGCTACGAGGGCAATGCCGTGACCGTGCGCGAGGCTCAGATGCTGGGTAAGCCAGTGGTGGTGACCCGTTACCCCACAGCGGCCTCGCAGGTAAAGGATGGCGTCGACGGCATCATCGTGCCGCAGGACAACGAAGGCTGCGCCCGGGGAATCGCCCAATTTCTGAAAAGCGGGGAAAAAATACAGTTGATTGTCAACTATTTACGCACGCACAATTACAGCAATGTCGGCGATATAGAAAAGTTCTACATGATCATTGATTAGGTTTACAAGCTGGTAACTACAGAAAAGAAAGAAAAAGTGATTTCTGTAATAGAATCATGATTCCAAAGACCATTCATTACTGCTGGTTCGGCGGCAAGCCGAAGCCGAAATCGGTGCAACGGTGCATTGCCTCATGGCGTAAGTATTGTCCCGACTATGAAATCAAGGAGTGGAACGAACAGAACTTCGATGTGAATATGATGTCTTATACCCATGATGCTTATCAGGAAGGGAAATATGCCTTCGTGAGTGATGTGGCTCGTTTCAAGGTGCTTTATGAGGAAGGCGGTGTCTATTTTGATACGGATGTGGAAGTGATCCGACCAATAGATGAGTTGGTGGAACGAGGTGCGTTCATGGGCTGGGAGAAGGCAGGAACTAAGTTGACTGTTAATCCAGGCTTAGGCTTGGCGGCTCCGAAAGGGTTCCCTTTATTTAAAGAGGTGTTGGACGGCTTTGCGAAGCTGAGCTACTATCAGGCCGATGGACAATGGAACCCCTACACCATGATTCCGCTGGTGACCGACCTGCTGAAGGAAAAGGGCATACGCATTGACGGAACACTGCAGACCATCGAAGGGCTGACTGTCTTTCCGGCGGAATTCCTCTGCCCCATGGACTCGCTGACAGGAGAGATAAGGCTGACAGAGAACACCTACGCCATTCACCACTACTCCATGTCGTGGCTGCCTAAGTCCACACAGTGGCGAGTCCTGCTGATGCGTAAATTAAGGCAACTCGTAAAATTCGTATAATCCGCAGTATGTCTGAACCTCTCCGTGTACTGATGCTCTTCACTATTCTGAACCGTGGCGGAGCCGAGACAATGGTGATGAACTACTACCGCCACATGGACCGTCGCCGGGTGCAGTTCGACTTCGCCGTGCACCGTGAGGAGCGTGGTGCCTATGAGGACGAGATTGAACAGCTGGGGGGCCGCATCTTCCGCTTCATGCCCCTGCGACCGTGGACCATTCCGCAGTACAAACGGCAAATCAAACGATTTTTCGATGAGCACCCCGATTATCGGATTATCCACGGACAATGCTCAGAGTCGGGCTACTACTTCTACCGCGAGGCCACGCGGCGTGGTGTACCCGTCATCATAGCCCATGCCCACAACGCGCATGTACCCTTTGACGCCAAACTCATCTTCCGTACCTGGCTGAAGCACCGCATGCGCTCCTATATCACCCACCGTTTCACTTGCGGCAAGGAGGCCGCTGAATGGTTGTTTGGTAAGGAAGAGGCCAAGAGTGCTGTCCTTCAGCGCAACGCCATCAACACCGGTGCGTTCTGCTACAACCAGGCGACGCGAGAGCATATGAGACAGGCATTAGCCATAGAGCACGACACCCTGGCCGTGGTGCATGTAGGCCGCTTCGAGCGGCAGAAGAACCACCAGTTTGTGGTGAGGGTCTTCCAGCAGCTTCATAGGCAACATCCCGCCGCACACCTGTTCTTAGTGGGTAGCGGCGGTGGTGGCGAGCCTTCCATGCGGGACCTCGTTGACAGCCTGCAACTGGGTGATGCCGTGTGCTTCCTCGGCTCACGCAGCGACATGCCGCAAGTGCTCTGCGCCATGGACGCCTTTCTGTTCCCGTCGCTGACGGAGGGTTTCCCACTCTCGCTCCTCGAAGCCCAGTGCACGGGTCTGCCCTGCGTCATCAGCGACCAGGTGCCACAGGAGGCCTGCCTGACCGACCTCGTCAGCCGTCTGTCGCTCTCTGCCGATGTAAAGGACTGGGCCGATGCCGTCATCCGTAGTGCTGCCACCCAGCACAACCGCCAGTCCTATGCCCAGCAGATAGCCGACGCCGGCTACGACATCGAGGAGAACGCACAGTGGCTACAAGCTTTCTACACATCTTCCATTAAGTCCTAAATAGGGAATTTAGATTAAGTAATAGAAAAAGGTTATAGTGTACACACTGACCATTTTCACCCCCACCTACAACCGGGCGGCAACGTTGCACCTGTGCTACGAGTCGCTGTGCCGGCAGACTTGCCGCGACTTCATGTGGCTCATCATCGACGACGGGTCGACGGACAACACCCGCGAGTTGATAGAAGGATGGAAGGAAGAGGAACGGGTGCCGATAACCTATCACTATCAAGAGAACCAGGGCATGCACGGGGCACACAACGCCGCCTACCGGCTGACAGAGACGGAGCTGAACACCTGTATCGACTCTGACGACTACATGCCCGACGATGCCGTGGAGAAAATCGTGAACTTCTGGAAAGAGCACGGCAGTCGCGAAGTGGCAGGCATCATAGCTCTTGACACAGACTTCGAGGGCAGACTGATAGGTACCGACTTTCCCAAAAGGATGGAAAGGACCACACTGGCTGGTTTCTACAGTCACGGCGGACGGGGTGACAAGAAGCTCATTTATCGAACGGAGGTTATCAAGAACTACCCGGAATATCCACTCTTTGAAGGGGAGAAATACGTATCGTTAGGCTACAAGTACGAGTTGATTGATCAGGACTACGAGTTACTGGTGATGAACGAGGCGGTGTGCCGCGTGAACTACCAGCCTGACGGCTCGACGATGAACATGTACCGCCAGTACATACGCAACCCGCAGGGCTTCGCCTTCATCCGCCGGCAGTCGATGGTATTGGCACCGACGGCCCGGCGACGCTTCATGGAGGCCGTTCATTACGTGTCGAGCAGTATCATGTTGCGCAACAGCAGGTTCATACAGGAGTCGCCACGACCATGGCTCGTCGCCTGCGCTGCCCCATTAGGACTGCTGTGGTATGGCTACATCCGTTGGAAGACAAAAGGCATAAAATGACCAGAATGATTAGTATTATTGTACCTGTGTATAATGAGGAGAAATATCTTCCTCAATGTCTGGACTCATTAGTGAACCAGACATACAGGGACATTGAGATTATCTGCGTGAACGACGGCAGTACCGACGGGTCATTGGAGATTCTGAAGCGGTATGCTGAAAAGGATGAACGGATAAAAGTCGTCTGCCAGGAGAACCAAGGGGTCTCAGAATCGCGGAATGAGGGAATGCAGATGGCACAAGGGGAATGGCTGATGTTTGTGGACAGCGATGACTGGCTGGAGCAGGATTGCTGCGAGAGGCTAATGAACGTCATGAACGACTATGACTTGTTGATATTTTCCTATATTCGAGAATTCAAGTCATCGTCAGCTCCTAAACATGTCTTCGACGACCAACCCAGACTGTTCGAGGTAGCTGATATTGACTGGCTATATGAAAGGCTGATAGCCCCTAAGGGGAAGGACTTAAAAGAGCCGGCAAAGCTGGACTGTCTTTCTACAGTATGGGGAAAACTGTACAGGACAAGCACTGTGAAAGAGTATGACATACAATTCCCATCGGCAAAGGTCACTGGTACGCTGGAAGACATGGTGTTTAACGGGCGTTATATGAACCACGTAAAGCGGGCATACTATATTCCTGACTGTCTGTACCATCAGCAAAAGACATCGTCGGCATCGATGACCTACACCTACAAACCTTACCTGGACAAGAAATGGATGCATGTCTTCCATGAAATAGAAATATGTTCGGTAGCTCAAGACCGGCCTTGGATAACGGCGGCCCTGGAGCGCCGCAAGGCACTCTGCCTCTTCGGGCTGGGACTAAATATCGTGTTCAGCGGAAAAGGATGTAGGGAGGAGCACAGGATGCTTGACGATATCGTTTGCTCTGATTGGTACAAACAGGCCGCCAGCCACCTCGACACACGGCCCATGCCCCTGCACTGGCGCTGCTTCTACGGTGCCGCCCGCCGCCGGTGCACCTGGGCGGTACTGCTGATGGTGAAGGTCATCAATGTCATCATTAACCGGTGAAAAAAGACATCAATTATTTGGTGGTTTAAGGAAGAAACGCTATCTTTGCGGTACAAAAAACAGACAACATAAGATGGGAACATATATCAACATAGGGAATGCCGGATTTAAGGTAAGTCGTAACAGCGAATACATTGACAAATGAGAATTGTTTATTGCACCGACAGTGTCTGCCATGCAGGCGGCATTCAGCGCATCACCATTGCCAAGGCTAATGCACTGGCTGACATCGAGGGCAACGAGGTATGGATTGTCGTGACGGACAACAAGCGGCCTAAGCCCGTCCTGCCCATCTCAGGGAAAGTACATCTGGTTGATCTGGATGTGAACTACTTTGAGGACGACTGGAAGTCAAGGCTTCACGTGTTGAAAGGAATCTTTGTCAAGCGAAGGGAGCATAAAAGGAAACTACAACAATTCCTTAATACTATCAGCCCCGACATCGTGGTTTCTACTGGAACTTCGGAGAAGAACTTCATTCCACGGATGAAAGTAGCGTCACATCCTTCATTCGTCAGAGAAATACATTTTACGTCTAATTATAGGCAGTTGGCTGCTAACGGGTGGTTTGAGAAATTGTCAGCCTGGGCAGGTGACATCATAGACTATCGTTACCACATTCGGAAATATGACAAAATAGTGGTCCTGACAGATGAGGACAAGCAAAGGCAATGGAAGAATTACAGCAAAGTGGAAGTTATTCCGAACCCTCTGACCATAGAACACAGCAAGCGCTCTACACTAAAGAGCAAAACTGTCGTAACGGCAGGACGCCTGACGGCTCAGAAGAACTTCGCTTCACTCATCAATGCATGGCGAATCGTCAACAAAAGCCACCCTGACTGGAAACTCGAGATTTGGGGTGAGGGGAGTCTCAGAAACGAATTGCAACAGCAGATAGAGAACTTGCCGTTAAAAGATTCTGCCAGTCTGATGGGATACACAGATGATATTATCTCAAAGTTTGCGGACGCATCCATATTTATCTGTACATCAATTTTTGAAGGTCTGCCTTTAGTCTTTATCGAGGCGATGTCATGTGGTCTGCCAGTTGTCTCTTATTCTTGTCCTTGCGGACCTAAGGATATCGTCACAGAAGGAGAGGATGGTTTCTTAGTACCTGTAAATGATGAGCAAATGATGGCATCACGCATTTGCTACCTAATAGAGCATGAAGATGTGAGGATTCAGATGGGACAGGCAAGTTTAGATAATTCAAAAGCATACTCAAAAGACATCATAGCCGCCAAATGGATGGCTATTTTTAGAAATCTGCTTAACGCGAAAAGGAAATGACAAAGAATCAAGAACTCATCAGCATCATCGTACCTGTATATAACATCGAGAGTTATCTACCCCGATGTCTGGAAACCATTTCAAAGCAGACTTACCAGAATCTGGAGATTATACTTATTGATGATGGCTCAACGGACAGTTCTGGAAGTATCTGTGACAAGTTTGCTAAAAAAGATCACAGAGCAAAGGTAATCCACCAGCAGAATGCGGGTCCTAGTGGTGCGAGAAATACAGGAATGGCCTATGCAAGCGGAGAATACCTCATGTTTGTAGACGGCGATGACTACCTGCATACAGATGCTGTCAATACGCTGTGGGATGCCATCAACAGTGGATTGCAATACGATATGGCAATAGGAGGATTCAAGAAAACAAACAAAACTTGACGAAGACGACCAATCAGTAGGAGAAAGAAAACCATTCATTGTGTCACGAAAAGAACTAATGAGGCTATTGCTGGTGTCGAATAATGACGAGGAGAAACTACTTTTCAATGTAGCATGGGGCAAACTATACAGAAAATGGAATATCGCACATTTGTCCTTTGAAAACTGTATGCCTTCTGAAGACATGGACTTCAACTTCAAGGCGTACATTTATGTCGACAAAGCAATTATAATAGACTGTCCTTTATATTTCTATGTACAAAGACCAGACTCCATAGTGAAGAGTAAAGGCAGCCTCATCAAACACTATAGCACTCGTTCGGCCTTGTTCTACGCACACTTCAAGGCATTAACAGGTAGCAACAAAAGGGACTTTGGGCACCTGCTGCTCAGAGCACTCTATAGGAAGATGGCCCTGTGGAAGGGACGGACATACCAAACTGAGGCGGAGAATGAAACGTTCCAGAAATGTCGGGAATATGAGCGGGACACCCGCTGGGCCTACTGGCTCAATTGGCGCATCAACCCGATAGAGAAGATTGGCATAACGACACTGCTGCACTGCCCCCGCCTGACTCGCTGGCTGATGAAAAAGACGAAGAATTATTAACCTTAACGATAACCTTAACGTTAACGAAAACGATAACTGTGTGTTTGACTTCGCCCTCTATGGACAGCTATACGCCTATTTTCGACTATGCGGTGCTGTTTTATCCGCCTCGCTAAGCCAAAATTGAAAATCTTGGGAATTTTTCATTGAAAATCTTGGGAATTTTTGTATCTTTGTACCCAAATCCCAATTATTATGTATTATCAAAGACTAATTGAAAAGGTAATTGCACTGAAATTGAAATCATCTGGTGCAGTACTTGTAGCAGGGCCTAAATTTTGTGGGAAAACCACCACATGTATGCTTTATCAGAAAAGTTTCGTGAAATTGAATACTAAACAGGCTATTGCCATGGCACGAATGAATCCAAAGGCAATGCTTGCTGGTGATAAGCCAAGACTCATAGATGAGTGGCAGAAAGCACCTGACATCTGGAATCAAGTGAAGGACGACCTGGATTTTGATTATCAGTTCGGGAAATATATTCTGACAGGAAGCAGTACACCTGCGGATAAGACTGAGGTACATCATAGCGGCGCGGGAAGGATCACCCCACTATATATGCGCCCCATGACGCTTTGGGAGTCGAAGGAGTCGAAAGGTACGGTATCGCTGATGGATTTGTTTGACGGTGGCAAGGATTTTCCATGGGACATGAACGCTGACTTCACACTGGATGATGTGGCTTTCCTGATGTGCAGGGGGGGGTGGCCCATCTCGGTATTGGCACCGAAGGATATCGCGATTGAAATAACCAAAAACTACTATAATGGGCTTTTCGTTTTTGAAGACAGTGAAAATGAGCGTTTCCGTAACAAGAAGCCAGAGGTGATGAGAATGATATTAAGGAGTTATGCGAGGAATATTTCAACAGAGGCGGCGGTTTCGACTATTATATCTGATATCCGCCAAAGCAATGAGCGGACAATGGACACAAAGACCTACGATGACTACATGGAGGCATTAAAGGATCTGTATATTATTGAAGACCTTCAAGCATGGAATCCGAATATCAGGTCGAAGACTTCGATAAGGAGTACGCCGACGCGCCATTTTGTGGATACATCGATTGCCTGCCGCAGCTTGGGGGTGAGTCCTGAAGACTTTAAACACGACCTGGAGAGTTTTGGACTGTTCTTCGAGGATTTTGCCGTAAGGGACTTGACGGTATATGCAAGTTATCTTGGAGGTACGGTGAAACACTATAGGGACAATGCTGGTCTTGAGTGTGACGCAGTGGTACATTTGGAAGACGGAAGATGGGGCGGTATTGAAATTAAGTTAGGGGGCGATGATTTGGTAAACGATGGTGCAGAATCATTGAAAACACTTCAGAACAAAATTATAGAAAAGAGCGATGAAAAGGCACCTTCGTTCCTCTTGGTGCTTACAGCCGTCGGAGGAGCGTATAAAAGGGAAGATGGGGTGTATGTGGCACCAATCAACCTGCTAAAGCCATAAAGAATGGTTTTTTAGACTTCGGAGAGCGTGTTTGACTTGGCCCCCTATGGACAGCTATACGCCTATTTTGACTATGACTGGTGAATCGATAAAAAGGCGCAGCAAAACATCGGTTTCTCGTTGAAAAAATGCACCATAAGGAGTGAAACTCACTTGAAAAATAACATTGAAAACACGAGAGATTCTATGCCACACCCGCAGGCTAACTAACGTTAACGATAACATTAACGATAACGAAACAAGCGCATAGCACTGCGATAACTTTAAAAAAAAGAGGGTTACCGCAGTAAAATAAACACGATTTTCTTCTTTTTTTCAATTATTAGTATTACCTTTGCACAAAAAAGCACTGGCATGGAGAATAAGAACGTTATGGTGGGCAGGCACCAAGAACTTGCACTCTTGCAGGAGGTCATCAGTTCACCAAAGGCTGAGTTGGTTGCTGTTTATGGACGTAGGCGTATTGGTAAGACATTCCTTATTGACAAAACGTTTGCAGCCAAATACGATTATTATACAACTGGTATATACGAAGGAACTCGTAAGGAGCAGTTAACCAACTTCGCAAACCAGTTGAGTATCTATGCCAAGAAGAAATACAAGGTTCCCAAGGACTGGATGGCTGCCTTCCTTATGCTGCGTGAGTATCTTGAGACAATACTTGACAAGGAGCGTATAGACATCTTCATCGATGAACTGCCATGGCTTGACACACCCCGTTCGCGATTTCTGAAAGCTTTTGATTTGTTTTGGAATGGCTGGGCATCGAAACATGACAATATTAAACTGATAGTGTGTGGGTCGGCAACTACCTGGATGACCAACAAATTGCTCGGTGATAAGGGGGGACTGCACAATCGGGTAACAAAACAGATATATCTGCGACCGTTCAATCTCAGTGAGACGGAAGAGTTCCTGAAACTACGTGGTTTCGATTTGTCACGCCAGCATATCATAGAAATCTATATGGCGTTGGGGGGAACACCTTATTACCTTGATATGATGAGCAGAAGTTTGAGTGTGGCTCAGAATATTGACTCGTTGTTCTTTTCGGATAATGCACCGCTGCAGAAGGAGTATAACTTCCTCTATAAGTCGCTTTTTAAAGAGTCACGCCTCTATCGGAGAGTGGTAGAAGTGCTCTCGAAGCAGATGAAAGGTTTGACACGGCAGGAGTTGATTCGAGAAATAGGAGCAGAAGATAACGGCTATTTTTCAGATGTACTCGATGATTTGTGTAATTGTGACTTTATACGTAGTTATAACGCATTCGGAAAAGCGGAACGTGATGTGATGTATCAGCTTACAGACCTCTATTCATTGTTCTATCTGCGTTTCGTGAAGAACTATCATGGAGGTGACGAACATTACTGGAGCCATCTGGGGCAGGACATTTCCAGTTGGGAGGGTTATGCATTTGAACAGGTGTGCCTGCTCCATATTCCTCAAATAAAGCACAAATTGGGTATCAGCGGCATACTGACAAATGTATGTTCTTGGTCGTGCAAGTCTTATACGAATAAGGATGGTGAGGAGCGCAAGGGTGCTCAGATTGACCTGATTATTGACCGTGGAGACAAGACCATCAACCTCTGTGAAATGAAGTTCACCAACAAGCCCTTTGCCATTTCTACAGAGTATGCACAAAGATTGTTGGAACGGCGTGACACATTCCGTGAGGTTACAGAAACCAAAAAGTCTCTTCTATTGACAATGGTTACTTCTTCGGGGTTAGTACACAATGCCGGATGGCAGAGTGTCAATAATGAGGTGGGTATTGATGATCTTTTTCATGTGTAGCAGCATGAACAGATTTTCATATCCTTGCTGCTGCACAGTTCCCGCCTGACCCGCTGGCTGATGAAAAAGACGAAGAACTGGTAGGAACAGTGAATACCTAAGCAATACGCCATAGAGCCTATCATAAGGCAGTGGATGACGCTCTTCAGCAAACTTACGGCCAAAAAGCAATAATTTTGTTTGGCTGTGCAGAAAAAAGATAAATTGAGAAAACATGAGTACTGAATGTGAACTAATCAGCATCATCACCCCGGTATATAACGTTGAGAACTATCTGACTCGATGTCTGGAAACCATTGCTGCACAGACTTACCGGAACCTGGAAATAATATTGGTGAATGATGGTTCAACAGACGGTTCTTTACAGATTTGCGAAAAATACAGCAAAATACATGACAACATTAGAATCATTTCACAAGCAAATGGTGGAATAGGTGCAGCACGAAACACGGGAATGAGTTTGGCACGTGGAGAATATGTGTGTTTCGTTGATTCTGATGATGATCTTAGTGAAAATGGGCTGTCAGAAATGATTACGTATTGTGACAGTGAGGTGGATGCAATTCGGTTCTGGTGCCGAATCGTTCATCCCCATACAAAAGATGAGAATGTCAAAGAAGATGGACGTGAGTTGTTTCGTGGAAGGGGACATGACTACCTGAAAAAGTTTGGATTGGAGACCTTCTGTTGGAACTGGCTATATAGAAGGGATTATCTTCTAAGCAACAAGCTGTTCTTCAAAAAAAAATTGGTAAAGATTTCCAATTTATGTCCGAAGTGTTGTTGTCAAACCCAATAGTTGTTTCTCTTGCAGCGAGGATTTATAATTATGAAATACGGGACGACTCTACCAGTTCAACAAGGTCTATTGGACACTCAAGGAGGTGGGTTGAAGATTTACTCAGTACATTGTCAGATATCGTGAGTCGCCTGAATAACTACCAAGAAACAGATTCTGCCCTCTATGAGACGTGTATGAAATCAATTGACGGAAAGATGATAGCCTTATCTTCCAGATTGATGTCAGCCGATTATTCTCTTTCAGAATATAAGGAGAAAGTGGAAAGATGCAAAAAGCTTGGCGTTCTACCTTTAAAGAATATGACCGGCTCTGTAAAACAACGGATTGTGACGAGTGTTACAAATACATTGTATGAGTATCCTTCAACCTATTTGTTTGCGAAAAATTTCTACAACCGCCTTTTTATTACTTATATTAAACCATATATTAATAGAAATAAGCTCTGAACGTCAGAGCTGTTGGATGAAAAGAGAATTAGGAATGAACGATAAAGAATTGATTAGTATTATTGTTCCTGTCTTTAATGTGCAGACATTCTTGACACGGTGCTTGCAGACCATAGCTGCTCAAAGCTATCGGAATATTGAAATCATTCTGGTGGACGATGGGTCAACCGATGGGTCTGGCTGTATTTGCGATGAATTTGCAAGGAAGGACGGCAGAGCTACTGTCATTCACCAGCTGAATCAGGGACTATGGGCGGCAAGGAATGCAGGACAGCGAGTAGCTAAAGGGGAGTATCTGATGTTTGTTGATAGTGATGATTATCTTCATCAGGATGCTGTAAAGACAATGTACGACTATATCAATAAGGATGGAGAGTATGAAATAGCAATTGTAAACTTCAAAAAAACAAGGTCTTTAAATGAAGACATTTACATAAGAACCACAGTTCAAACTACCGTATTATCTCAAGAAGAATTGATTGCACAAATACACAAAAGAGAAGTCTATGGTTATATGTGGAACAAATTATATAGAAGAAGTACTATTACTAATATATGTAGTCGTTCTTTTACGAGACATCAGGACTTTGATTTCAATTTAAGGGTTTATCTAAAAATCAAAAAGGCAATATTTATTGACCAAACACTTTACTTTTATATGCAAAGGACTGATTCGTTAGCCAATAACCCGAAGACAGCAATTCTTTCGCAAGCTTGTTTTACTAAAATTCTTTTCGTAAATTATAGTGATCTTAACTCTTTTAATAGAAAGTTATATGGACATCACCTGCTCCGCAAACTCTATAGAAAAATGGTGTTTTTAAAAGGCCGCAACTACGGGGCTAATCAGCAGGATTCCGAAATTAACAGATGCCGTGAGTACGAGAAAGAAACCCGCAAGGCGTACTGGAGAAACCGCCACATCCCACTTTACGAGAAGATTGGTGTTACCGTTCTGCTGCACTGTCCCCGCCTGACACGCTGGCTGATGAAGAAGACGAAGAATTGGTAAGTTTTTACACACAAAAAGTATGTTTGACTTCATACCTATAGGCTACTACACGCCCATCTTCAACTATGCCGTGCTGCTGCTGTTGCTGATAGTGCTGGCGCAATGCTTCACAGGCATAGCGCTGAACCAAGGCACGGCACGTCTGAACGCCGGATGGGGCGTGGTGCTGCTGGTATTACTGGTGTTGTACATGGGGCTGCGCCCCGTGTCGTCATACTTCGGCGACACAGTGAACTATGCGGCGGGCTTCCGACGAGCGGCCGAGTCGACGGAGCCCTTCACATGGAAGTTCGGAGGCGAATGGGTGTTCAACAACCTCACCCAGTGGATGGCGAGGGTGAGCGACATACACATGTATTTCCTGGTGTGCGCCATCGTCTATGTGGGTGCACTGTGGCTGGCCATGGTCAGGATGTTCCGCACGTACTACTACATCCCCTTCCTGGTCATCATCTTCATGTTCACCTTCTGGAGCTACGGCGTGAACGGCATACGCAACGGCATGGGGGCCTCGCTGTTCATCCTGGCCATGACCTACGTCGAGCAGCTGCCCGTGGCGGCCCTGCTGTGCATACTGGGCGCCGGTTGCCACCAGTCGGTATGGCTGATGATAGCTGCCGCCGCGATGACCTATTTCCTGAAGAACAGCTACTACTATCTGGGGGCATGGCTGCTGTGCGTGGTAGTGTCGTACTTCGTCGGCGATGCCATCCAGGCCTGGATGGCAGGACTGCAGCTGTTCGAGGGCAACGAGCGCTTTACCGACTACCTGACGGTGACCAACATCGACACGGCCGAAGTAGTGATGGAGATAGGCTTTCGCTGGGACTTTCTCATATACAGCGCCATGGCGGTGGTCACGGGCTGGTACTTCATCTTCCGCGAAAACTTCAAAGACGAATACTACCACTGGATATATAACACATTCCTGGTTACCAACGCGGTGTGGATACTGGTCATCAGGGCCAGCTACAGCAACCGTTTGGCACAGATATCGTGGTTCATCATGCCCATCGTGCTCATCTACCCCCTGCTGAAGAAGCGCTTCCGCGACAACCAGGAGCAGATGCTGGGCTATGCGCTGGCGGTGTTCTATGCATTCACGTTTTATTATAACATCATAAAAGGATAAAAGAGACATGTACTTATATGGAGCTGGCGGTCACGCCAGGGTCATCAGAGACATATTGGAGAGCCGGGGCGTGAAGGTCTCGGGCATCTGCGACGACAACACGACGGTGAGCCGCTGGATGGAGATGGAGGTGAGCCATGCCGTGAAGACGACCGACGACATCATCATCTGCATCGGCAACGGCGAGTACCGCCGACAGGTAGCCGAGCGGCTGGCACAACAAGGTTTCCGCTTCGGCCGCGCCATACATGCTGCCGCCATCGTGTCGCCATCGTCAGAGGTGGGCGAAGGCAGCGTGGTCATGGCCGGGGCCGTGGTGAACAGCGGCTCGCACATAGGACGACACTGCATCGTCAACACCGGCGCCGTGGTGGAGCATGAATGCATCATTGGCGACTACGTACACATCTCGCCGCACGCCACGCTCTGCGGCGGTCTCAGCATTGGCGAAGGCACATGGATAGGCGCCGGCGTGGTGGTGGTGCAAGGTGTGAAGATAGGACGGGGCAGCATCGTAGGAGCGGGCTCCGTGGTGCTGAAGGACATCCCCGACGGCGTGGTGGCCTATGGCAACCCCTGCCGCGTGGTGCGCAGCCTGGAAGCAATAACGCAAAAACGATATGAAAAAACTTATTAGGGTAACAACTTCCGACATCAGCCTCTACCTGCTGCTGAACCAGCAGCTACGCTTCCTCAGCCAGCACTATGAGGTGGTGGGCCTCTCGGCCGACACAGGACTGCTGCACCAGGTGGAGCAACGCGAGGGGGTACGGGTCATCGAGCTGGCCATGCGCCGCGACATTTCACTGCTGCGCGACATGTCCTGCCTGTGGCACATGATACGCATCATGAAGCGCGAGAAGCCCTTCATCGTACATGCCAACACACCGAAGGGCAGTCTGCTGGCCATGATTGCCGCCAGGCTTACGGGTGTGCCCCACCGCATATACACCGTCACCGGACTGCGCTACCAGGGGGCGAGCGGTATGGGCCGCATGCTGCTGAAGACCTTTGAGAAGACCACCTGCTGGTTTGCCAACAAGGTGATCCCCGAGGGCGAAGGTGTGAAACGCACACTGCAGCAGGACCACATCACCAGCAAGCCACTCGAGGTGCTGCACCATGGCAACATCAACGGCATTGACACCAACCACTTCAGCGTGGAGGCCTGCGAGGAGCAGCGCCAGGACATGAGGAGCCAGATGAAGATAGGCGATGAGTTTACTTTCGTCTTCATAGGCCGCATCGTCAAGGACAAGGGCATGGACGAGCTGGCCGAGGCCATGACCAGGCTGCGCCGCGAGGGCAGGCGCTGCAAGCTGATACTGGTGGGATGGTTCGAGAAGGAGGGACAGACCATCAGCGAGGAGCACGAGAACTTCTTCCGCAACAACGACAGCATACGCTACGTGGGCTACCGCAAGGACGTGCGCCCCTACCTGCTGGCCGCTGACGCCCTGGTCTTCCCCAGCTACCGCGAGGGCTTCCCCCGCGTGGTGCTCGAGGCAGGCGCCATGGGGCTGGCCTCCATCGTCACCGACATCAACGGCTGCAACGAGATCATCGTCGACGGTGAGAACGGCATCATCATCCCTCCACGCAATACAGAGGCACTCTACGAGGCCATGCTACGCTTCGTGGACCATCCCGACGACGTGGCCCACATGGCATCACAGGCCCGGGCCCGCATACAGGAGCGCTATGAGCGCAGCGACGTGCACGAGGCCATACTGAAGATGTACCAGTCGCTGGAGAACGAACAAAAAAACATTTAGCAAAATGAATAGCCGACCACTGATATTGATTTCAAACGACGACGGCTACGAGGCCAAGGGCCTGCGCTGCCTGGTAGAATACGTGCGGGAGCTGGGCGACGTCATCGTCTGCGCCCCCGACGGCCCGCGCTCGGGCTTCTCGTGCGCCTTCTCGTGCACCACGCCGCTCACGCTGACGCTGCGCGAGCGCCGGGAGGGCGTAGAGATATGGTCGTGCAACGGCACGCCCACCGACTGTGTGAAGATGGCTCTGCACGAGCTGGTGCCACGGCGCCCCGACCTGGTGCTGGGCGGCATCAACCACGGCGATAACGCATCGGTGAACAGCCACTACAGCGGCACCATGGGCGTGGTCATGGAGGGCTGCATGAAGTACATCCCCTCAGTGGCCTACTCACTGTGCGACTCGCGCAGCGATGCCGACTTTACCCCCCTGCGGCCATACATTGAGAAATACACACGACAGGTGCTTGAGCAAGGGCTGCCCAAGGGCACGTGCCTGAACATCAACTTCCCGCTGCTGAAAGAGGAAAGTGGAAAGGGGAAAGAGGAAAGGGGAAAGGGGAAAGAGGAAAGTGGAAAGGGGAAAGAGAAAAGAGGAAAGGGGACAGAGGAAAGTGGCTACCGCGGTGTGAAAGTATGCCGCATGGCCTTTGGCACGTGGAGCAACGAGCTGACGAAGTGCCACCATCCGCGTGGCTACTACTACTACTGGATGGTGGGCCACTACCAGAACGACGAGCCACAGGCCGAGGACACCGACAACTGGGCCCTGCAGCACGGCTACGTGGCCATCACCCCCACCACCATGGACCTCACCGCCTACGAAGCCCTGCAGCAGATGAAGAGCTGGGAGCAGTAGGCTGCAGGCTTTTTATCCCAAAAAGGATTACTCAACTTTCGCAAGTTTTGGAGTGAAAGGAGTGAAAGGAGTGTAGACGATAGTCTTGCTGTTCCGATACTCCTCCAAGATTCCTCCTCCGAAGGGAAAAACAAGGGTAAAGTCTATCTTTTACAAGTACAGAGAATGGGCTACCGGCAAGCCATACGGCTGCGGTAGCCCATTCTGCGGGTTTGGCAGTAGAGCCCTACTCCTCGTCGTCGGCCCAGTCGCGGCTGCTGCGGGCACCCAGGTCGGCGCCGGAGTCAGAGACCTTGGCTTTCTCTGTGTTGTCACTCATGCCGTTGCCGAGCAGATGGTCGACATGCAGCTGTATAGCGGTGCACTGCGGCGCAAAATACGTCTTTTTCATTATCGTGTCCTCCTGTCTTTAGTTATTTCACATAGCATTTCTTTCCTCCCACGATGTACAGGCCGTGGCGGGGTGCTGCCACGCGTTGTCCCTGCAGGTTGCAGATGACTGCAGGCTGCGGATGCACGGTGCCGTCGGCAGTGGTGAGCTCGCTGATGCCCGAGGGGTCGCCGCCGAAGACGGTCTTCAGGCGGGCCGGCAGCGGCGCTGCGGTTACCAGACTGGCGCGGAAGGGGTTCAGATAGGCTCCCTGGGTGGTGCCCACGCGCACGAACTCGCCGCTGGTGGAGTAGCCGTAGTAGGTGGTGCTCCCCTCGGTGGAGACGAGGTGCGTGCGGTCCATGACGCCCTGGAAGGTCAGGCCGTCCTTCTCCGTTGGCACCAGGCTTGTGGCGCTGATGCTCTTCTGTCCCAGGCTGAGGAAGGGCTGCGCCGTGGCGGGCATGAAGAGGTAGGCGGTGTAGGCCTGCGGCTCCGTCACCTCGGCGAAGTGGACAGTGCCTGTGGCAGCGTCGTAGTTGTCGAGCTGATAGAAGGAGCCTGCAGCCTGGGCCTCCTCAGCGGTGAGGCTGAAGGGCAGGCAGACGGTGGACTTCGTGCCGGGCACGAAGGTGCGGTCGTAGCTGGCTGCCGTGGCCGTGAAGGTCTCGGTGGTGCCGAAGCTGTAGTTGCCGTCGGCGAGCAGCAGGCTCTGGCAGGTGCCGTCGATGATGGTGTTACAGGCGAAGTGTGCCGCCGTCTGGCTGGCACCGGCCTTCACCAGCGCGTTCTTGTTCACGCCACGGTCGAAGAAGCTGAAGTTCTGGTTTTCGGTGACGTCGACGAAGGTCTGGCTGACGCTGGTGGTGGCGATGGTCTGATACTGTCCGGCGGCATCGGCGTTTTTCACGATGGTGAGCGCCCCCACCTGCCAGATGTCGGCATCCGATGTCAGCCGTATCTTCAGTGCCTCCGCCTCGGTCAGCTCGTAGGTGGCCTGCACCTTCTGCCATCCGCCGTTGGTGCCCGGCACAGCATTGTCCACGGTGCCGTTGATGGCTACGGCCGATGGGGCACTGGCCTCTAGGCCCGTCAGCGCGGCGGTGGCGGTGGCCGTGCCGACCCAGAGGTTCACGCTCTTGCCTGCCGTGCCACGCACGATGGCCTGCACGGTGTAGGTGGCGGCGGGATAGCAGACGGTCATCGACATGGCATCCTTGTCCGACGCCTTCGTCAGCTGTGCCACCGTCTCCGACGAGCCATTGTAGTTAGTGGCTGGGACAGCCGTTGCATTCTCCAGCACAGCTGCGGGTTGGAATGCCATCAGGTCGGCATTGCCCATACCGCTGGTGGTGTAGTAGGCGTTGTTGTGCAGCGCCAGGTTGGCGGTCTGGCTATTACCGTTGTTGCTGAAGAGCACCATGTCGGGCACACCCTCGCTGACGTTTACCTCCATGCTCCAGCGATAGATGTCGTTACCGGTGCTCGATGTTCCCACCTTCGTCATGGACTGTCCGGGCCATGTGCCTGTGTAATTCTTTCCTCCGCCGTAATAGTTCTTAGCCCAAGCCCAAATGCGAGTGTCTGCTCCCCATGGGCTGTCGAAATAGACATCGTAGTGCGATGAGCCGTCATAGCTCTCGTAGAACGAGGTGTAGTCGGCATACTTGCCGTCGTTGCCCTTCCAATAGCAGATGTATTCGTCGCCGGTGATTCCTTCGATGTTGGACGACTGGTGCTCGTCATTGAAAGTGACGATAGCATTTACCGATGCTGCATGCACGGTCTGCTTATACCACGTGGTGCCGTCGGCCAGGGTGACGGTCTGCGTCAGCTGTGCTCCGGGCCACTCACCATTGTATTTAGTGTCGCCGTTCCACAAGTAGAGATAGGGAGCGCCCTCGTTGTTGTCCTTCACGAAGATGTTGATGTCGTTGGCATTCTCCTCGTCGATGGCCTCGTAGGTCGCGGCTTTGTAGACATTGTCCCACAGGTAGAAGGCGAAGTTGTCGCCGCTGCACACCAGCGTATGCTGCCTGAGGTCGGGGTTGTTGGGCTGTCCGCAGAGCACGATGACGGAACCCTCCGTGCCCGTCACCTTCATGTAGTAGCCTCCGTCGAGGGCATACTGCTCGGTGATGGTGCTCTGGTTGGTGATGCCTGCCGCCGTGCGTGCAGCAATCATCTTCTTCAGCGACGGCTTGTAGAGCTTGTTCTGCCAGTGAGGCAGGAAGATGCAAGGCGTGCCGGGCAGTGCGAGGATGAAGGCGTTGGCAGCCAGCACGTTGTTGTTCACGCGGTCATAGTCATTGCGGTAGGTGTCGTGGTTGTCGACGAAGGTCACGGCATAGCGGCTCATCTCCGGGCTGCCGGCGATGCCCTTGTCGGAGAGCACCCCCCAGTTACCGTTGTTGAATGCCTCGTTCAGCTTGTACTTCAGGGGGAAGTCGAAGGCTGCCGAGCGGGGTGCGGAAGCATTGCCATACCGCTTGGTGTCGTTAATCCAGCCCACGACGTTGCTGTAGCTGGCATCCCAGTACTCGCCGACGGAGAACTCCGGTGCTGCCTGTGCGTAGTCGTTGTACATGCCCACATAGTAGCCGGCGTAGCCCTTCACCATGTCGTAGCGGTAGCCCACATAGCCCAGCTCCTGCTTCAGGAAGCTCAGATAGGCTTTGATGTTGCTCTGCACCGTGGCGTTGGTGTGGTCCAGGTCGCGGCATCCGTCGAAGTTGTCCCCCTCGTCGTTGCTGGCGCTGCCGTCGCTGCTGTACTTTGTGCCGCCGTGCAGTCCGCCTTCGCTGGTGTACAGCTCGTCGTTGGCACAGATGCCCCACAGCCGTGTCATGTCCGTGGCCCAGGTGATGTTGTATGTGCCGTTGGTCGTCGTCACGCTCTCGTTGGGGAAGTCGGCCCATCCGGTGAGGCCGTTCTTGTGGTTGATGACCACATCCTCTATGATGCCCGTTCCCTTCGCTTTGAAGGTGCTGATCATGGTCTTCAGCTCCTCCTCGCTGCCGAAGCAGGTGTTGTGGCGCAGCCAGTAGACGGGCATATAGCCCATGTTCTGGTAGCCCCAGTTCCCTGCGCTGTTCCACCGGTCTTCTTTCGTCTGCCCCGAGTTGGGCACCCAGATGAGGTCGAAGTACTGCGACAGCTCGTCGGCCTGGCTGGTCAGCGTGCTCCATCGTGTGTCGTCATAGGAGTCCCAGTAGAATCCCTGCAGCATGACGCCGCCATAGTTGGCGGGCCATCCTTGCGCCATGCCGCAGAGCACGGTCAGCAAGATTACCAAGGTAGTAGCAAGTCTTTTCATCTTGTGCTTTTACAAAAAATGGTTGTATGTTTATTAGGTTATCATCCAAGTTGCAAAGTTACGGTTTTTCAGCATACGGTGGTGCACGAAAGGACATGAAGCAGGCCCCGCAGCCATGCAAACGTTTGTGCGCCACGGCTATATATGGCTGAGGCGTAGAAGTGATGCCGTTTTTCCTGCACCGCCATTGACAGTCAGCAGGTTAGAAAGGAGAACCTGCACCTGAACCTGCACCTGAACCTGCACCTAAGGCCGAACCCTTAGGCCGCAAGTCCCGAAGGGACGACAGAGCACAGGCAGGGGTGCAACCCCTGCACACAGAGCGAATCGGAAAAGCCCTGAAGGGGCGAAGGAATACAGGCAGGGGTGCAACCCCTGCACATAGAACGAATCGGAAAAGCCCCGAAGGGGCGAAGGAATGCAGGCAGGGGTGCAACCCCTGCAAGAATGCAGCAGCCCTTCGGGGCTAATCAACCGCACGGATTTGTCCGCGGCCCTGGTACTCTTTGTCCGCGGGCCGCGGACAAAGAGTACCAGGGCCGCGGACTATTTTTTGGTACTACTCAGTCCTTCTTACGCGTTTAACGTCTCGGAACTGCGTAGCTGTTCAAGTCATGCACCACCTGGCTACGGACTTCGAGCTACTGTACGACAATACTGACCCCACCCCTGCCCCTCCCATGCACTACCCTTTATACACATCTTAGGCAAGCGCGGAGCAATGCCCCACACGAAACGACACAGTTCCAGCCCCTAAGAGAGATGGGGAACGGCCTGCACTCGAGCGGAACGAAAGCGAAACTTAAATGAAGAACTCGTGGTGCAAGAAGTGGTGCAGGAAAAGGTGCCGGAAAAAGGGCGTAAACAACTGGCAGTCAGTACAGGTGCAGGAAAAGGGGGTCAGATCTCGCAAAAAGCGGAAGGCCACCCGCATGGACGTCACAGCCTACGAGTGTTTGGATGCCGACTACATCGAATAGTACCTATCCAGGAGGCAAATTACCTGATATCTTGCCCCCTGCAAGTAGAAAAATATCAGATAATTTGCCCCTTTGCCGTTTTTTATTATCTTTGCGGCATGAAACGAAGAAATATTTTCAATGAATTGCAGAAGCACCTGTCTTAAGTGTATGTTAAATAATAACTTGGTACAAATGAATTATTCACTGACCCCACCCCCGACCCCTTTGCAAAATAAATGAGCAAAAAAAATGCCACAAGGAAAGAAAAAGGTGCAGCGCCCGAAAGTACTTTCGCTCGGAAAAACAAAAATAAAATGTGATTTCATTTTGTTTTTCGCTCGCTTATTCGTACCTTTGCACCACGATGAAATACTATCTTATAGCTGGCGAGGCCAGCGGCGATTTGCATGCCTCGCACCTCATGGCCGAGCTGCGGCGCCAGGACGCACAGGCCGAGTTCCGCTTCTACGGCGGCGACCTGATGCTGCAGGCATGCGGCGGTAACGGTAACGATAACGCTAACAAAAACGCTGGCGCCAGCTGCGGCACGCTGGTGAAGCACTACCGCGAGCTGGCCTACATGGGTTTCGTGCCCGTGCTGCTCCACCTGCCCACCATCCTGCGCAACATGCGGCAGGCCAAGCGCGACATCAGACAGTGGCAGCCCGACGCCCTCATCCTGGTCGACTACCCGGGCTTCAACCTCAGCATAGCGAAGTATGTGAGGAAGTGGAAAGAGGAGAGCGGAAAGTGGAAAGAGGATACCCTTCCGCTGGTCTGCTACTATATCTCGCCGAAGATATGGGCGTGGAAGGAATACCGCATAAAGACCATCAAGCGCTGCATAGACCACCTGTACAGCATCCTGCCCTTCGAGGTGGACTTCTTCGAGCGCAAGCACCACTACCCCATCCACTACGTGGGCAACCCCACGGCCGACGAGGTGCGTGCCTTCCGCCAACAGGCAGCCGCCGGCAGCGACGACTTCCTGCAGCGCCACGGTCTGGAGCCCGGAAAGCCCGTCATAGCCCTGCTCTGCGGCAGCCGACGGCAGGAGATAAAGGACAACCTGCCCGCCATGCTGCAGGCCACCGATGCCCTGGCCGCCGACTACCAGGTGGTCATAGCCGGGGCACCGGCCATAGAGCCCGACTACTACGCACCCCTGCTGCAAGGCCACCAGGCCCGCCTGTTGCCTGCCGGCAACACCTACGCACTGCTCCATCACGCCCACGCCGCACTTGTCACCAGCGGCACGGCAACCCTCGAGACGGCACTCTTCGGCGTGCCACAGGTGGTGTGCTACGCCATGTCGATGCCGCGCCTCATGGGCTGGCTGCGGCGCCGCGTGCTGAAAGTGAAATACATCTCGCTGGTGAACCTCATCGCCGACCGCGAAGTGGTGAGCGAGCTGGTGGCCGACTCCTTCACGCAGGAGAACCTCTGCCGCGAGCTGCAGGCCCTGCTGCCCGCTGACAGCCCCCGGCGCCAGCAGATGCTGCAGGGCTACCGCGAGGTGCAGAAGCGGCTGGGACAGCAGCGCGCTCCCGAGAACGCCGCACGACTCATCACGGAACAGCTGCACGGCCACGCCGAAGGCTGAACGGCGACGGCAGTAAATTCCCCCCAATACGTTAAAGTTTATTATAAGTTGGCACCCATCGTTTGTCGTTTGGACACGATTCGCTAACTTTGCATAGAATATTACGAACCTAACAGACAAAGACAGACTATGTACGACAAAGAACACGGGCTGTACATCGCCCACTGCTCTGACGGAGCACTATGCATAGAAGGAAAGATGGCCAACCGCCACGGACTGATAGCGGGAGCCACGGGTACAGGAAAGACCGTCACGCTGCAGGTCATGGCCGAATCGTTCTGCCAGGCCGGTGTGCCCTGCTTCATGGCCGACATGAAGGGCGACCTGAGCGGCATATCGCAGCCGGGCAAGATGAGCGGATTCATAGAGAAGAGATGCAAAGAGTGGGGGGTGGCCCCCCCCTCGGCCCCCGAGGGGGCCACAATAGCATCTTCCCCTGACAGCAAAACTACAGAAGCCCCCTCGGGGGCCGTAGGGGGGGCCTTTCCCCCATTCCAGTCCTGCCCCGTGCGTTTCTTCGACGTCTTCGGCGAGCAGGGGCACCCCATGCGCGCCACCGTCAGCCAGATGGGGCCGCAGCTGCTGAGCCGCCTGCTGGGCCTGAACGAGACGCAGGACGGCGTGCTGAACATCGTATTCCGCATTGCCGATGAGCGCGGACTGCTCATCCTCGACCTGAAGGACCTGCGCTCCATGCTCGACTACGTGTCGAAGCACGCCAAGGAATACACCACGAAGTACGGCAACATATCGGCACAGACCGTGGGAGCCATACAGCGCACACTGCTGCAGCTGGAGGCTCAGGGCGCCAACAACTTCTTCGGCGAACCCTCCTTCGACATCTACGACCTCATGCAGACCGAGCAGGGCAAGGGCATCATGAACGTGCTGGCCGCCGACAAGCTGATGATGCAGCCCAAGCTCTACAGCACCTTCCTGCTCTGGCTCATGTCAGAACTCTACTCGAAGCTGCCAGAGGTGGGCGACCTCGAGCTGCCCAAGCTCGTCTTCTTCTTCGACGAGGCACACATGCTCTTCACCGACACGTCGAAGGCACTGCTCGACAAGATTGAGCAGGTCATACGACTCATACGCTCAAAGGGCGTGGGCATATACTTCATCACGCAGAGCCCCACCGACATCCCCGAGAACATTCTGGGACAGCTGGGCAACCGCGTGCAGCACGCCCTGCGCGCCTACACGCCGAAGGACCAGAAGGCAGTGAAGACGGCTGCCGACACCTTCCGCCCCAACCCCGCCTTCAAGACCGACGAGGCCATCATGCAGCTGGAGACCGGCGAGGCTCTCGTCAGCTTCCTCGACCCGAAGGGGGCACCCAGCATCGTGCAGCGCTCGAAGATACTCTTCCCGCTCAGCCAGATAGGGGCCATCACCGAGGGCCAGCGACTCGACATCATCAAGCAGAGCCGCATCTACGGCAAGTACGACACCATGGTCGACCGCGAGAGTGCCTACGAGATGCTACTCCGCGAGGCCGAGGAAGAGGCTGCCACGCAAGAGGCCGAGGCCGAGGAGGAGGCCGCCAAGAAAGCTGAGGCCAAGGAGGAGAAGAAGGCCAAGAGCAAGCCCGGACTGCTGTCGAAGGTATGGAAGGCCATACTCACCGCCATCACCTCGACCTTCGCCGCCATACTGGGCACGTGGGTCAGCGACAAGGTGACGGGCAAGAAGACCAAGAGCAAGACCTCAGCCACAGGACGCGTAGTGAAGAACGCCACCAGCGCCGCCACACGAGCTGCTACGCGCGAGCTGACACGCGACATACTGGGGAACCTGAAGTAAAAAGCCCCCCCTTCGGCCCCCAACGACAACCCATTTTAAAAACCCTGATAACTATGAACGAAATTCTGAACCTGCAGCCAGCATGCATCTGGCGCAACTTCTACAAACTGACACAGGTGCCCCGCCCCAGCGGACACTTAGAGAGAATACAGCAGTTCCTGCTCAGCTTCGCCAGCGAGGCCGGCGTCTTCGCCGAGAAGGACCCTGCAGGCAACATACACATGCGCAAGCCCGCCACGCCCGGCATGGAGGGCCGCAAGGGCATCATACTGCAGGCACACATGGACATGGTGCCACAGAAGACGCCCGAGTCAACGCACAACTTCGAGACCGACCCCATAGAGCCGTGGATTGACGGCGAGTGGGTGAAGGCCCGCGGCACCACCCTCGGCGCCGACAACGGACTGGGCGTGGCAGCCATCATGGCCGTCATGGAGGACAAGAGCCTCAGGCACGGACCCATCGACGCACTCATCACCGCCGACGAAGAGACGGGCATGTACGGCGCCAACGACCTGCCCGAGGGCGAGCTGCAGGGCGACATCCTGCTCAACCTCGACTCAGAGCACTGGGGTAAGTTCGTCATCGGCTCGGCAGGAGGCATCGACGTCACCGCCACGCTGGAGTATAAGGAGGCCGACACCGACCCGGACGACGCTGCCGTGGCCATCGCCGTGCAGGGACTGCGCGGCGGACACAGCGGACTGGAGATCAACGAGGGACGCGCCAACGCCAACAAGCTGCTGGTGCAGGTGGTGCGCCAGGCCATAGAAGAGCTGGAGGCACGCCTCTGCTCATGGCACGGAGGCAACATGCGCAACGCCATACCCTTCAAGGCCGTGGCAGTGCTCACCCTGCCAAAGGAGAACGTCGCAGCACTGAAAGAGGCAGTGACCGACTGGAAGGAGACGTTCAACGACGAGTTCAAGCTCATAGAGCCACAGGGCATAGAGGTGACCGCCGAGGAGGTGGAGGCACCGAAGACACAGGTGCCCGAGGAGATACAGGACAACCTCGTCGACGCCATCTACGCCTGCCACGACGGCGTCATACGCTTCATACCCGCCTACCCCACCGTGGTGGAGACATCGAGCAACCTCGCCATCATCGACATAGAGCAGGGCAAGGCTGCCATCAAGATTCTGGCACGCAGCAGCCGCGAGGACATGAAGGACTATGTGGTGACGATGCTCGAGAGCTGCTTCAGCATGGCCGGCATGAAGGTGGAGACCAGCGGCAGCTACGGCGGATGGGACCCCAACCCCGACAGCGAGGTGCTGCACCTGCTGCTGCGCGAGTACAAGGAGCTCTTCGGTGAGGACGGCATCATACAGGTGGACCACGCCGGACTGGAGTGCTCAGTCATACTGGGCAAGTACCCGCACCTCGACGTCGTCTCACTCGGCCCCACCATGAAGAGCCCGCACACCACCACCGAGCGTGCACTCATCAAGACCGTGGAGCCCTTCTGGC